>NZ_DATGNO010000141.1:0-39743 GCF_035306705.1 Xanthomarina sp. | reverse complement strand
ACTTTAACTCGGTATTAATCTTTCTTTTTTTTCTGATCCGCGATGCTTTTAAGCAATTTGTCATAGGCTTTATTGAATTTATCTATTCCTTCATTTTCCAGTTTTTGAGTGATTTCGTCAATGTCGATTCCTTTTTGCTTTAATTTCTCCAAAGTTTTCTTGGCGTCCTCAATTCCTTCTATGAGAGAATCCGTCACTTTTCCGTGATCGCGAAAGGCGTCGATGGTTTCCATAGGGAGCGTATTAATGGTGTCTTTTCCAATGAGAGTTTCTACATACAAAACATCACTAAAGGATGGATCTTTAGTACTTGTGCTGGCCCAAAGAACGCGTTGACGCTGTGCTCCTTTTTCTTCCAACTTTTTAAAGCGATCGCTTGCAATCATTTCTAGGTATATTTGATACGCCATTTTTGCGGAAGCGATAGCCACTTTTCCAACGAGATCATTGGCGTTTTTTTCCTTGAGCATAGGATCTACCATCACATCAATTCGGCTTAGGAAAAAACTAGCAACAGAAGCTACTTCTTTTATGGAATGGCCTTCTTTAAGTCTGTCTTCGAGGCCGCCCATAAAAGCTTCTGTTATTTCGCGGTAGCGGGGAAGTCCAAAAAGGAGTGTGATATTAATATTAATACCTTCTCTCAAACATTCACGAATAGCCGGCAGGCCTTGTTTGGTTCCAGGAATTTTGATCATTACATTTTTTCGGCCCACCCTTTTCCATAGGTCGCGTACCTGTTCAATAGTGCCATCTGTATCAAGTGCCAAATAGGGTGAAACTTCAAGGCTTACAAAGCCGTCTTTCCCTTGGGTTTTGTCAAATACCGGTTTAAAAATATCGGCTGCCCTTTGAATATCTGCTATGGCCAAGTCGAAAAAAATAGCAGAATTGTCATCTGTCTTTTTTGCAAACTTCGCGATATCATTATCATAGTCAGAACTACCGGTAATAGCTTTTTCGAAAATTGAAGGATTGGAAGTCAGCCCTCGCAAATCGTCTTCATCTATTAGCTTTTCCAATTTACCGGAGTCCATAATTTCTCGATCGAGCAAATCCAGCCAGATGCTCTGACCGTGTTCTTTTAATTTGTTTAGTGGGTTCATTGTGAATGTTTATTGTTTATTGTTCCTTGATTCTAGTTTCAGGTTTCTTGCTTCAGGTTTCAGGTTCCAAGTTGAAAGTTGCAGTTCTACTGGTAAGTCTATTTTCCTTATTCTTTATTCTTTATTCTATTTTCCAACTCCTGAATTTTCCGCAACCGCCGAATATGTCTTTCCGCGCCGATGAATTTTGCGTTTAAAAACACCTCAACATATTCTTCAGCAGCGGCATATCCTGTGACTCTTCCGCCGAGGCAAATCAGATTCATATCGTCATCTTCCACGCCCTGATGGGCGGAGAAATAATCGTTGATTAAGGCTGCTCTTACGCCTGACACCTTATTGGCGGCGACGCAGGCTCCTACTCCACTGCCGCATATTGCGATGCCGCGAAAAACTTCCTTTGCGGCGACAGCTTTTGCCAATGGAATTACGAAGTCGGGATAATCATCAGATTCATCCAATGTCTTTGCTCCAAAATCAACGGGTTCAAAGTGGTTTTCTTTCAAGAAAAACTTTATCCTTTCCTTGAGATCAAACCCGCCGTGGTCTGCACAGATTCCAATTTTTTTTAATGATTCTTTAGACATTATATTTAATTTACTCAAGACGTTTTTTACCACAAAGGGCACAGAGAAAGTTTTACTATTTTTTATTTAGTAAGGCTTTTGCTCTTTTTACCACGTTTTCTACGGAAAAACCGTATTCTTTCATTACCTGCTCGCCCGGTGCGGATTCTCCGAATTTTTCGATGCCGATAATATCGCCATCATCCGTAACATATTTTAACCATCCAACGGGCGATCCGGCTTCAACTGCAAGTCGTTTTCGAATGGATTTCGGAAAAACCTTTTCTCTATAAGAGGCAGTTTGATTGTCGAACAAACTCCAACTCGGCATACTCACCACACGGGCCTTGATATTGGTTTTCTTCAATTTTTCCTGTGCTTCCAAAATCAAATGCACTTCGGAACCGGTGGCGATCAAAATAATGTCAGGATCACCATCAGAATCGGAGAGAATATAGGCGCCTTTCTCCAAGTTTTTTGCCTTTGCAAATCTTTTCTGATCAATAATTGGAATTCCCTGTCGGGTCAATACAATGCATACAGGCCCATCTGTTTGTTTAATGGCAACTCGCCAAGCCTGCGCGGTTTCATTGGCATCGGCGGGACGGATTACGGTCATATTTGGCACCGTGCGGAGACCGATCAATTGTTCCACCGGTTGGTGAGTAGTACCATCCTCACCCAGGGCAATACTGTCGTGGGTGTAAACCATAATCGGGCGAAGTTTCATTATGGCAGCCAATCGCAATGGTGGACGCATATAATCTGAGAAAATCAAAAAGGTAGCGCCATAGGGAATTAGATATTTACTTAGCGCCATGCCATTTAGTACTGCTCCCATCGCGTGTTCGCGAATTCCAAAATGGAAATTACGGCCATCCCTATCTTTTGGGGAAAAGGATTTGTAATCGTCCAGATTTGTATCAGTTGACGGCGCAAGATCGGCTGAACCGCCGATTAGTTGAGGGAAATATTCCGCAATTGCATTCAGTGTTTTACCAGAAGCTTTGCGGGTAGCCATTTCTTTTCCAGGTTCAAAAGTTGGAAGCTTTTTCTCCCATCCATCAGGTAATTCCCCAGCACTTATGGATTCGTATTCTTTGGCCAAATCGGGATGACGTTTTTTGTAATTTTTATAAAGTTCCTTCCAGGCTTTTTCACTTTCTGCGGATTTTTTTCCGGCGTTTCGATAAAATTCCAAAACCTCCTCGGGCACGACGAAATTTTTATCTGGATCAAATCCGAAGTTTTCTTTAACTAACTTAACTTCATCTGCGCCAAGGGCCGAACCATGTGCTGCGGCAGTATTGTGTTTATTCGGACTTCCGTAGCCAATAATGCTTTGGACTTTTATAAGAGAAGGACGATCGGGTTCCTTTTGGGCGTTTTCGATTGCTTTTGAAAGGGATTCCAAATCATTGATATCTGAAACATTTTGTACGTGCCAGCCATAGGCTTCAAATCGTTTACCCACGTCTTCATTAAACGTTAGATCGGTATGGCCTTCAATTGTAATCTTGTTGTCGTCGTAGAAATAAATCATATTTCCCAACTTGAGATGACCGGCAAGTGAGGCGGCTTCTGCTGAAACACCCTCCATAAGATCGCCGTCGCTACAGATGGCGTAAATTATATAATCGAATATTTTGAAATCAGGTTGGTTGTAACGTGCAGCCATATATTTTTGTGCAATGGCCATTCCCACACCGTTGGCAAAGCCTTGGCCAAGTGGGCCGGTAGTGACTTCTATCCCAGGCATAAGACCGTATTCAGGGTGTCCAGCGGTAATGCTGTGAAGCTGCCTAAAGTTTTTAATATCATTCATTGTTACAGCGTATCCCGTGAGATACAGAAAACTGTATTGCAGCATACAGGCGTGCCCGCAAGAGAGAATAAACCGATCGCGATTGACCCATTCGGGATTTTTGGGATTGTAGTGCATAGTTTCCGACCACAATAAGTGACCTAATGGCGCCAATGCCATTGGAGTGCCCGGATGGCCAGAATTCGCTTTTTGAACGGCATCCGCGGCCAAAACCCTTACCGTATCAATGCCTTGTTGAATTATATTTTTTGTTTTCATCTGTATAAAATATTTGAGAAATAGGAAGATACCCGCCTGCCGGACGGGCAGGGAATGCCCCACAAAACAAATTCGGTTGTTTACAATGTATTAATTGGCATTTCATTTCCTTATGCTTCTGCTACTTCTTTAATTTCTTTCTTTTTTTCCTGGGGTCTAAACTCAGTCGCTTTTAATATCATTCCCAAGGGCTGATCATAACTGAAATAACTCACCGCCCAATCGATAAAAGTGACCGTCTTGTCACGAAATCCAACCAGCGAGAAAATGTGTACAAACATCCAGACGAACCAGGCAAAACTTCCTTGAAATTTAAAATTCGGCAGGTCAACCACGGCTTTTTTTCTTCCAATCGTGGCCATTACGCCTTTATTGCGATACTCAAAAGCTTTCATCGGTTCACTCGCTATATTTCTTAAAATGTTTTTGGCCAAATGAGCTCCTTGTTGTTGCGCCACAGGGGCCATCATAGGTAGTCCCTTTGGATTTTCGGAAGTGAAATGGGCCGACACATCCCCAATGGCAAAAACGTTGGTAGTGCCTATCACTTTATTGCATTGGTCAACCGAAATACGGTGCTCCACGATTGCTTCATTTGGCAAACCATTAATTGGCGACCCTTTAACTCCAGCGGACCATATCACCGTATCAGTTGTGAAACGGCTTCCATCCTCCATCACAATAGCCTTGTTGTCATAACTTTTAACGCGGGTATTCAGAAATACGTTCACTCCCAACTCCCTTAAATATTCAAGACATTTCGCAGAAGCTTGGTCAGACATCCCCGCAAGCAGTACTGGACCGGATTGATATAAGTTCACATTCATTTTGGAAAGTGGCAGTTCGGGAAATTCTTTGGGAATAACGTGCTTTCTCATTTCGGCCAAGGCTCCTGCCAATTCAATTCCTGCTGGACCCCCGCCAACTATGGCGATATTCATAATCTCCTCCAAGGGTTCTCTTCTATTATTAGCCAAAGCACGCTCCAGATTTTGAAATATCACATTCCGTATTTGCAGGGCGTCGGGCATAGATTTTAAGGTGAGGAGTTTATGCTTTACAGGTTCAAAATTGTAGAAGTTGTTTTCACTGCCCGTGGCAATAACCAAGTAGTCATAGTCTATCTCTCCTATGGAGGTTGAAATCTGATTTTTATGGATATCAACTTCAAGCACTTCAGCCATCCGAAAGCTTACATTTTTGTATTTTGTAAAAATCCTTCTAACTGGGTAAGCAATACTTCCAGGTTCCAGGCCACCCGTTGCCACTTGATACATTAAGGGTTGGAAATTGTGATAGTTATTCCTGTCTATAAGAAGGACTTCTACAACTTCTTTGCGAAGTATTTTTGCCATTTTAACACCGCCAAACCCTGCTCCTATAATTACTATTTTAGGTGTTTTCACAATTTATATTTTGCGACTCTATTCTTTTAAAATTAAAACCAATGCATCCCACACTTTCATAAAAAACCTTAAGGATCACCAGAAACATCGGCCATATTACATTCTGTCTATCGATAGTTTAATGCATTTTCATCACCTATAAAGTGACAGTATTAAAGGTAGGATTTAGTTTCTTGGAACATTTACACAACCCAATCCATAATTTACATTATTCCCACCCGAAATATACCGCACCTGTATATTGGAGGGTCTAATTTGATTTTAGATCTCCTTTTTGTTTGGCTTTAAACGCCATAGAATACAGTAGAGATATAAAAACCATTGTCCACCCAGCGATGGCAAAAAACACAAATACAGAAGAAATGCCCTTAAGAAATGGCAAGTCAATGGCTTGTGCCAAATAAACCGTACAAACGGTGTACATGCCTAGAGGAAATATTATTTCCCAATACTGCGAATGATATCTCAATGGTATTTTTTTAGTGATATGCCGCCATAAACCCAAAATAACTATAAGTGGTATCCACCAAGTTCCTATAGCCCAAAACAACAAAGTATAGCCTTTGAGAAAGGAGAGCAAATCACTTAAGACCTGCCATTTATGAGCGTAGAGAATCAAAGTTGACCCTGCTAAAACGGTAATGGCATCCGCCCCCATATTTATCCAGTAAGAAGGGCTAAAGTTTTCGGCTTGCAGTTTAAAAAAAATGAGACGATATACAATTAAGGTTATTATTATGATATAAAATATACTGCCGCACAAAAACAACATAAGAGAGAAAAAAAGCACTTCGTCCTGAGGAAAAGGAAGGAATGCCTCCAATTGTGCACTCAATACGGAAACTGCCTGCATAGCTACAACTAGTAACAGCCAAGAGCCGTTGATGGCTTGTAAGGAAGGCTTGTTGCGCTTTTCTATAAGAATAGCTAACAATAAATAGGTGAAAATTATACCTGAGGCTAAACCTAGAATTAAAAAATAAATTCCTATCTGATAATTGTCTGCTATCAAAACAAATTGACTTCCGAGGATACAGCTAGCGGCTACAAAAGAAAGAAATCCCATGTTTTTTTCATCGTCCCTGAAATCGGATATGAATTCCTTTTTGTAGAAAATAAATCGGCCAAGGAACAAAACACAAATAACGATATAGGCAATAATGTTAATATAAAATAATGACCAGGAAAGAAGGGTGTAATTGTATAAATGGGCTGCAACAGATACAATGCCTGTTGCCATAACCATTGCAAAATAAGACGGGGATAAATCTGCTATTCCACCAAACGAGTGATTTAACCGCACAGGCTTATTTCCATCTTCTTGTTTGCGATTTGTCAGCATAATAATTCATCTTATATAAACTCGTCATGTATACTAAAATGTTTGCCCAATTATTTATCTCCTTGTATTTGGATATAGGGTTTGTAATCGACAACTAATCTGCATTCTTGTTAAATGAATAATTCTCAATCTTATAATTTATCATTTTCTACTTTAAATGAGACCGTAGCATCCAAGCAGTTTTTTCATGATACTCCATCAGACCGGTAATGTAGTCGCTGATACCTTCTGCTTTCAATTTATCTGCTATAGGTGTAATATTTTCTCTTAAAAAAATAATAATACTTTCGTGGTCTTCCAATAATTCCGAAAAAAGAGTTTTGCTATCGTTCTTATCTAAAGATTTCTCTGAAAGATGTGTTAGTTCAAGATACTTCTTTAATTGCGCTGGTACAAAATGTCCTAAAACACGTATTTTTTCGGCTACAGTATCGACAATTTCTTGTTGCTCATTATACAGTTTCTCCAAATATAAGTGTACTGCATGGAAATCTGGTCCTTCAATATTCCAATGTGCATTGAGTGTTTTGGAATAAAGAAGAAATTCATCTGCCAGTATTTTTGATAATTGGTCTGCAATTACCTGTCTGTTTTTATCGGAAATCCCGATGTTTATCTTTTTCATTTTTTTTATATATAAAGTTTAAATTCATTTAAAGTTTTATGTTTCAATTATTATGAAATGAAAGTATTTCCTCTGTTTACTATTTCCCTAATTTAAAAGCTCCTTCTATTTTGACCTATTATGAAGTTTATAACTAACATTTTTAATTTTGCCAACAGAGTTTTTCATTTTAATAATTATGAAATTTTCAGCGCAAGTCCTCCATTTTAGAATTGTATGTACCCAAACGTGCCACAGTACTAAGTTTTGCGCGGTGATAGAGTAATTTTTGCGCGAATTCAATATTGCTGTCTCTTCCTTTCCATGCATCCAAACAAGGTTGTTGAATAGCTCTAGCAAATGAAAATGCAACGATCCAAGGTAATTGATCCTTAAAGTTTTTATTGATAGCATTTAGATGTTCACATGCTTTTTGAGGAGATTGTCCACCAGATAAAAAAGCAATGGCCGGGACGGTAGCGGGAACTGATGCCAATAAACAATTCGCGGTGGCTTGGGCTACTGCATCAACACTGTTTCTTTCCTCACTTTCCTTTCCTGCAATTACCATATTAGGTTTTAAGATCATGCCTTCGAAATCGACTTTAAATTCATACAAATGATAAAAGAGCGTTTTCAAAACCTCTTCTGTCACCTCATAACATCGTTGCATAGAATGATTTCCGTCCATCAAGATTTCAGGTTCTACAATGGGTACAATATCAGCTTCTTGACACAATGTTGCGTACATGGTTAACGCATTAACATTAGCTTTTATGCAGGCTCGTGTGGGAATGTCGTTTCCAATAGTAATTACGGCGCGCCATTTTGCAAAGCGTGCGCCCACTTTTTTATACTCTGCCAATCGCTCGCGTAAACCATCAAGACCCTCGGTAATCTTTTCATTGGGAAAACCAGAGAGGGAGGTGGTGCTCATATCCACTTTTATTCCGGGAATAATTCCTGCGTGCGTCAATAAATCTGCCATGGGTTGACCATCATCTGTTTTTTGACGAATGGTTTCATCACTTAAAATAGCCCCTCCTATGCTTTCATTCAAGCCCGGAGTAGAAACAATTAACTGACGATATTTTCTTCGCATTTCCTCTGTTTCAGGAATTCCGTTCGCTGCAAAACGTTTGTTGCAGGTGGGATTGCTTTCGTCCATAGCAAGGATGCCTTTTCCATTGGAGAAAACTTGTTTGATTGTGTCTTTTAAGATCTGTTTGTCCATGAGAATCATGTAAAATAAGGTTGTTAAACCAACGCAAATAATTTATTCAAGCTTAGTAGTTCAACGGATAATAAAGTTAAGATTCTATTTACTGGAAGTTTTATAAACTGCGATTTATAATTTACATTATTCCCACTTGGATAATAGTTGAGGATAAGAATTTCAGGTTAGGAATGGTTATGGAAAAAACTCATTATCCTAATCTTTTTAATGCCGTAATGGTCTTAGTGGGATTAGCCGATCCAAAAATAGAACTCCCCGCGACCAATATGTCAGCACCAAGATCAATGAGTTTGGATGCATTCGAGAGATCGACACCGCCATCCACTTCTATCCGAGCTTTTGAACCAGTTTTATTTATTAGATTACGCGTCTGTTCAATTTTTTTATACGTATAATCTATAAATTTCTGTCCTCCAAACCCAGGGTTAACAGACATTATTAGGACCTGGTCTATATCATCGATAATACCTTCTAGATGGTTTACGGCCGTATGTGGGTTGAGAGCAACGCCAATTCCCATCTCTTCTTTCCTGATTGCCTGAATGGTACTGTGCAGATGTGTACAGGCTTCTATGTGGATTATTAAATGGTTGGCTCCAACTTCTTTAAACCGGCTGATGTATCTTTCTGGCTTAATAATCATCAAATGTACGTCAAGAGGTTTTAAAGCAAATCGATTTATGGCAGCTAACACAGGAAAACCAAATGAAATATTTGGCACAAAAACACCATCCATAATATCGACGTGAATCCAATCGGCCTCACTTTTATTAAGCATTTCGATATCCTTTTTAAGATTAGCAAAATCGCCTGCTAGAATAGATGGAGCTATAAGGTGTGCCATTCAATTTTAGGTTTATGTTTAAGTACTTAATTTACTAATTCAGTAATTATTTGATAAGTGTCCTATATCATTATTAGTTACGGTTATAAAAAAAAATGATGATTAGAATTTAAACCTAATCAATATTAGAAATGTTTTAGTTTTTAAAATAATTTGATGTTTCCACAAAATTATTGTAATTTTTCATAGCTCAATTAAAAATAAATGGAGGAATAACCATCTTATTTTCTATAAGCCAATTCCTAATTTTATATTCCGTGCAATTAAGTAACATCAAAAGATAATGAAATATTTCCCTGTAATTTTTATACGATTTCAATAAATAGTTATATAAATCACATGGTAATACCCATTTTGTTCCTATTGCTTAAAAAAACTAATTCAAAAATAAAATGTTTATATATATCAAATACATGGTGAGTTTGAGATGTAAAATTATAGTAAAGCAAGAGCTGGAAAAATTGGGTTTACATTATCTAAACGTAGATCTGGGAACAATTGAAATTAAGGAGAATATAACAGATTCCCAAACAGAACTTTTACGTAAAAACCTGAAAATATTTGGACTTGAACTTCTTGACGACAGACGGAATATTATTATTGAAAAAGTAAAGGCAGTAATTATTGAAATGATTCATTATTCTGATGAATTACCACAAGTAAACTATTCAGATTATATAAGTGAAAAGCTAAATTATGATTACACCTATTTGGCGAATACATTTTCAGAAGTAAAAGGAATTACTATTCAACAGTATATTATTGTCAACAAAATTGAACGTGCAAAAGAACTTTTGGTTTATGGCGAATTGAACCTCACAGAAATCTCCTATAAGCTTCATTATAGTAGTGTCGCACATTTATCAAATCAGTTTAAAAAAGTAACTGGACTTACTCCTACCCATTTTAAAAAAATGAAAAAGAAACGTTTAAGAAATATAGAAGATCTGTAAACTTAGTAAAAATCAAAAGTTTTCTAACCTAAGCCTCCTTATTTAAAACCATGAGGCTTTTTATATTTTTAAAAGAATTTTAAATCTAATATGGGAATACTGTAAATCTTAATATTTCCAATGTAATATTATTTTTCTAAAAATAACTCAACTTTAAGTTCTGAATTTAATAAAAATTTTAGCTCTCTTATAAATCACTTTTTATAAAATTATAATCGTGAAAAATGCAGATGTTGAGAAATCGAAGCCCTTTCTAATTATAGAGCTTATTGATTATGTTCCAAACGCGGTGGTAATGAAAACCATTCTAAAAAAACCCACTGGAAATGTAATGGCTATTTCTTTTGATTTAGGTGAATATCTACCAGAGAAAATATCACCTTTTGATACATTAATTCAAATCATAGAAGGTCGCGCCGAAATTTTAATCGATCATCATTTTTTCATCTTAGAAACGGGAGAGTCTATTGTTATTCCAGCACATTCTAAAAATTCTTTCAAAGCAAATGTGCGGTTTAAAATGATTTCTACAATAATTAAAAGTGGTTATGAATAACCTTGCTTAACCTGAAAGATAAAAAAACAATGGATGAGGACCTATACATTAAAAATGAAAAAAAAAGTATCGCTGTTATCGTAGCTCATCCGGATGATGAAACCTTATGGTGCGGCGGAACCATTCTGCAACACCCTGAATGCAAATGGTTTATTGCTTGTTTATGCAGAAAATATGATCCAGATCGTGCACCTAAATTTAAAAAAGCCCTTAAAACTTTTAAGGCAAAAGGAGCTATGGGTAATTTAGACGATGGTCCAGAACAAACACCTTTAGATAAAAAGGAAGTAGAAAAAGCAATTTTAGCTTTACTACCAAAACAGCATTTTGACCTTATTTTAACCCACAGTCCTTATGGCGAATACACTAGACATTTACGCCATGAAGAAATTGGTCTAGCGGTTATAGAGCTGTGGAACGATAAAAAAATTACTTCCAAGGAACTCTGGATTTTCGCATTTGAAGATGGCAACAAGACCTATTATCCAAAAGCCATAAAAGGCGTAAGCATTTACCAAAAACTTCCTAAAAACATATGGGAAGAAAAATACCGAATAATTACGGAAGTGTACGGTTTTGAAAAAACTGGATTTGAAGCCAAAACAACACCAAAAACTGAAGCCTTTTGGGAGTTTAAAAGCCCAATAGAAGCTCGTAAGTGGATTAAGCAAAGATCAATTAATTGAAAAATCGCTAAAGCATTCTCCTATGAAAGTGTTAATTCTTTATGATTACCCACCTTCTCCTGGTGGACTCGCTACCCAAGGAGATTTACTTTTTCGAGGCCTCCGAGAATTAGGAATAGACTGCCACGCCGCTCATTTTGAATCGGCACAAGAAAAAGAATGGTATTATCGTTGGTTTGAACCCGATGTTGTTGTTGGCGTGGGATATTGGGGCCATACGCCTCAACTTGTACTTCATCCACAACGCTATGGTATTAGGGCTGTACCATGGCTCGTAGCAGATGGATATATTGCTAATTATCAAGAAGTATTAAACGAACTTCCACTTATTCTAGTAACATCCAATTGGGTAAAAGACATGTATGTTAGAGACGGCATAAATGCTAAAAACATAGAAGTTCTTCCAGTTGGCTGCGATACGACTTCTTTTATTCCTTTTGAAAAAAATGATCCCAAAATAAGTGCCGTTCGAGAGTCATTGGGTATTTCGCCAGATCAGTTAATGGTTCTTACTGTAGGTGGCGATGCTGCATCAAAGGGAGCCCAAGAGGTTATGCAGGCCTTAGCAATAATCGATACAAAGGCTCCCGACTGGAAATATGTATGTAAGGTATGGCCACAACCCAGAACAAAGGCCCAAAATCTTTTAGATTTGGAAATGGCTACCCGATTAGGGCTAGAAAAAAACATCACCTACGCCACCAATACAATTTCCAGAAACTTTATGCCTTATTTAATTGGCGCGTGCGACATCTATGCTGCACCATCTAGACTTGAAGGCTTTGGAATGCCTCAAGTAGAAGCAGGAGCTTGTGGAAAACCTGTTATTGGAATAAAAGCGATGGGTATGCTTGATACCCTAATACATGAAAAAACAGCATTTTTGGCTGAAGTGGCTCAAAAAATTGTTGTGAAGGAGGTTATTTTGGGAGAAGAATCTGGCTTTGAAAACAATCATAAAATAGAATTTGATGTTCCTAGAACTGTAGATTACCGGGCAAATGTACAGGATATTGCTAAGTACTTAATCAAACTCATGAACAATGAAAAACTTCGGATGGATATGGGTATAGAAGCTAGAAAACATGTCATAGCTCATTTTGATTACCGTGTGGTAGCTCAAAAATTTATAAATATTATCCAGGATAAGCTGGAAATTAATTAAGTAAAGATGACTTCAAATGATCAAAATTTAATTGAATCTGCAGAAAAAGCGGCCTTGGAAGTTTTGTTGCACAATTCCAAAGGTCCGTTTATGAATTTGCCTAGGACTGCTGGCTGGGGATATCCTGAACCTTACACTAGAGATCTTTCAATTTCTGTATTGGGAATTGCAGTATCTAAAAACGCTGTTTTAATTGAGAGCATGCGTATGGTTTTAGAAACTCTTGCCAAAAATCAATCTGAAAACGGCCAGATTCCTTCTCTTGTCCACGATAAAAACAATTTGGGGTCTAGCGATACCACACCAGTATTTTTGATGGCCGTGGGTGTTTTTAGAAAAGTGTTAGACAACCCAATTTTTTTAGAAGATGCGGTTAATAAAGCCCTGCTATGGATGGCATATCAATGTCCAACCAATCATTATTTAATAGCTCAGCAACCAACAAGCGATTGGCGCGATGAGCAATGGGTTTTAGGTTATGGTCTGTTTGTTAATAGTTTAACTTACACCGCTTTTAAATTATTGAAAAAAGAAGAAAGTGCCAAAAACCTGGGAACTTCCATAAACCAACCTACGCATGCATCAGATATTTCAAAAAAAGTTTTGCATGAAGGACTCGCCATAGAGAACAAACCTTATTATGCCTTATGGTCCTACAAAGTGTACAGTAGTGATCGATTTGATTTATTGGGCAACAGCCTTGCAATTCTATCGGGATTAGCCTCGGCTAAAAAGGCCAAGAACCTGGTAAAATGGATTGAAGATGAATGCGAATCAATGACCTGGACAAAGGATTTAGCACGCGATTTGACGCCAAATTTCTTCCCTTTTATCCAGCCCGAAGATGTGGATTGGAAGTCGAGATATTACGATTATAATATGCCTGGAGATTATCATAATGGTGGTATATGGCCATTTATTAGTGGATTTTATATTGCAGCTTTAGTTGCTATTAAAGAATTTGAATTGGCCGAAAAAAAACTATTGGCATTAACCAAACTCATCAAAAAAGGTAGAAATAAAACACTAGAGTTTAGCTTTAACGAATGGTATAAAGCCCAAACCGGACAACCCATGGGTCAAGATTGGCAAACTTGGAGTGCTTCAAATTATCTGTATGCGGCAACCTGTGTTAAAGAAAGACATACACCATTTTTTGAGGATATTCGGTAAAACTATGAATATAACAAATGAGCCTGTCGTATGTTTTTATAATCCCATTAAATCTAAAAAAGAGAAATTAACAAATATCTAACCCAAAAGAATCTATGATTTCTGTAACACTATTCCTTTATTGTTCAACTTTATATATATAGTTTTTGGTAACTTAACAAGTTGGTATTTTTTAAAAAATCTTAAAAATGTTTGGAATCAAAAATTCCTAGATTTATTTGTACAGCCAACTTAAAGAAATATTATTTAAAATATCAATTTTATGAAAATTGCTTTTATAGCAACATATCCACCACGAGAATGTGGTATTGGAACTTTCACCCAAAGCCTTGCTCACGCTATGAAAAACAGTGGTGAAAATGAAATCATCATTATAGCAATGACCGATAATCATAAGGAACATTCATTTCCTCCAGAAGTAAAACTAACCATTCATCAAGAGCATCAAACCGATTATTTAGCGGCTGCAGATTTTATTAATCGAAGTGGCGCACAAGTTTGTATTCTCGAACATGAATTTGGTATTTATGGTGGACAAAGCGGTGTGTATATATTACCACTCTTGCATCGGCTGCATATTCCTTTAATTTCAACCTTACATACCATTCTTGAAAAGCCTTCTTATACGGAAAAGGCCATTTTAAAACAGATTTGCAGCATGTCTGATAAATTAGTTGTAATGAGCCATAAAGCCATTCAGTTTCTTGAAGACATATACAATGTTCCGTCCGAAAAAATAGCTAGAATAGAACATGGCGTTCCTGATATTCATTTTGATAAGGAAATCTCGAGAAACGAACTTAAATTAAATACTAAAAAACTGCTTTTAACCTTTGGATTTGTTGGACGAAACAAGGGAATTGAAACTGTTATTGAAGCCTTGCCCAAAATTATTGAAAAGCATCCGGAAGTGTTTTACATTGTATTGGGAAAAACACACCCCAACGTGCTTAGAAGCGCTGGTGAAGAGTATAGGAACTATCTCCAAGTACTTATAAAAAAACTTAACCTAAGCGACCATGTACTTTTACTCAATAAATTTGTGGATGAAGAAACACTATTTAAGTATTTGGCAGCATGCGATATTTATATAACGCCTTATATTAATGAAGCTCAAATTACCAGTGGAACCCTTACTTATGCCATGGGTTCTGGTTGTGTGGTTGTTTCCACTCCGTATTGGCATGCCGCCGAATTACTAACAGAAAATAAAGGTTGTCTTTTTGATTTTAAAGATAATGTTGGTTTAGCCAAGGTACTTAATGGATTATTGGACAAACCAGAATTAATAAATACCATTCAGCAAAAAGCTGTTACATATGGTCAGGACATCATTTGGCCAAAAATAGGACAGAGATACCTCAAGCTTGCAGGCCAATTAATCTTTGGTCCTGCAAAGTTGGAACCAAAAAAAGAAACCGGCATCGACCTGTTGCTTTTACCTCCTTTTTCATTGGCACATATTAAAAGACTAACCGATGATACAGGAATTATACAACACGCAAAATTTGGAATCCCAAATTTAAAAGAGGGTTATTGTCTGGACGATAATGCTCGGGCATTACTTATGGTTTGTATGGCCTATAAGCAAAAGAAAAACACACTTGCTTTAGAGTTAATGCCCGTTTACTTGAGTTATATCCACTATATGCAAAACAAGGATGGAACATTTAGGAATTTTCTTAGTTTTAATCGGAATTTTCTTGACGAAGTTGGTTCTGAAGATTCCTTTGGAAGAACCATTTGGGTACTTGGCTATCTTATGGGCAACGCTCCAAATGATGCATATTATCAAACAGCCAGATTGGTTTTTTTCGATGCCTCACCTAATTTTGAAAAACTCAAATCTATAAGAGGTATTGCCAATACGATAATTGGTATTTGCTACTATCTTAAAACAAACCCATCAGATGATGACATGAAGATGTGTTTATTAAAAATGACGGATATCCTTGTAGTAAATTACGAGCAAAATAAATCGGAAAACTGGGATTGGTTTGAATCACTTCTAGCGTATGACAATGGTATTTTGCCTCTAGCATTACTACATGCTTCACAGGTGTTGAGCAATAAAAAATTTAAAGAAATTGCATTCGAGTCTATGCGTTTTCTAACATTGCACACACTTAAAGATGGTTATCTTTCTGTAATTGGAAACCGACAGTGGTTTGTAAAAGATAAAGAGCGCTCCATCTATGCCCAACAACCTATTGATGCTATGGCCATGGTACTTATGTATCATCAAGCTTTTGTTATAACTGGTGAAAGAGCTTATTTAGAAAAACTTTTTACAGCGTTTATGTGGTTTCTCGGCGAGAATGATTTACGTATGAGTCTTTACGATTTTGAAACCAAAGGTTGTTGCGATGGCTTTGAAGATTACGGTGTTAACCGAAATCAAGGTGCTGAAAGTTCCTTGGCATATCTTATATCTCATCTTACAGTATTGCAAGCTTATGAAGAATCATATCACAATCAAGAATTAAACGATTTTGCAGAATAAGCTCTGTTAAAACTAAGCTTCCAAAAGAAGAAAAAAGAGTCCTCGTTTTAAAATGGTAATTCTTAATTTTTTAGCCCTTCAAATAATGCTTCCATATCCACAACTGCATAAGTGGTAGAATAATCGGAGACTGCATATGGCAAAATCAAGTTGTTATTATGAATAAGGGAACCACAAGAATACACGACGTTTGGTACATATCCTTCTCTTTCATTTTCAAGAGGCATAAGAAGTGGTTCTTCTAACCTTCCTATTTCTTTCGTTGGATCGTCCAAATCGAATAACGATGCACCAATGCAATAGCGTCTCATTGGTCCCACGCCATGTGTAATAATTAACCATCCCTTTTCGGTCCATATGGGAGATCCGCAATTTCCGATTTTAGAAAATTCCCAAGGGTATTTTGGTTTCTGAAGAAGAATAGGCTCGGTCCACAATGTATTTCTATCTGAAAACATGATGTAATTATTGACTCCATCTAGTCGCGAAAGCATGGCGTACTTACCATTAATTTTTTTAGGAAAAAGCGCTAAGTTTTTACCCATAGCTCCCTTTCCATGCAGAGGCATAATACGAAACGTACAAAAATCGTCAGTGGAAAGAAACTTCGGTAAAATAGCATGACCATTATAAGCTGTATAAGTAGCATAAAATTTAACACTTCCATCATCGTCAGTAAAACGAACAAAACGACCATCTTCTATTCCACCACTTTCCGATTCTGAAATGGGATAAATAACACGCTCACTAATATCCGAGTCACGATGAAATTCAATATCATAGTAAGAATCTACCAACCACGTTATTTCCTCGAGAGCAAGTCGTTTGTCTATACTTATAGTTACATCCTTTAGTATATTATTTACAGAGTTTTTTAAAACATCATAGTCGAAATGGTCTGGAAGGTTTTCCACAATAACCTTGGAATATTTCTCAGGTATTTTCATCTCATTCATTTTTTCAACAAACCTTCCTTTGTGGTATGATTTTTTTTGAGAGACTTCGGCCACATCCATCGATTTACCTATGCTCATCAAACGAAGATCATTGTTTTTATCTAGAATAGCTCTTCTAAAAACAATAGATGAAATATGTCCCTCTCCAGTGGCTCTAAATGAAATAATTACACGTGTTTCACCTTCCTCCAAATACGTTTGATCGATATCAGGGATAATGGAAGGGTTAAAAAAGGCCGTCGATTCAATAGAGTATTCCATTGTGAGATACGAACCAATAAGCAGCTTTCGCTCATAGGATATATCATCAAAATTCATCTCCATTTGCTCAATAATTTTCTTAACATTATTACAGTGTTTTGTAAAAAGCCGAGTAATATTTCGGTGTCGGTACGCAAATTCCCTAAGCGTTTGATCCAGTGCTGTTTGCACTTCAGTTTCACTCATTGCAAAAACCAATGCCAACATATCTTTTGTGGGTTCTTCACCATTCATAAAAAATCTAGCTACTACTCTACTTGAATCTGGAAGAAAATTTAATTTTTTTCGTGTTACAGGAACTCTCATTATATTAAATTTTTTAGGAAGTAATTTATGTGTAATAATAAATAAACGGTAAAGTTTATTTAAAAGTATAGTTTACAATCATATTTTTTAGATATCAAATCAACAGATTAATAGTCTCGAAAACAATACGTTTACAAAGTTAATCTTTCTAGAATAAAATATCTAAATCGGAACTAATTATTCTTGATATTTTTCTATAAACAATTGTTAATAAGAAGAAAACCTTAAATGTGAAATTAATTTTAAGTTGACTAAAAGAACTTGTATTTTTGAGAGTAACCCAAAACTTTTTTAAACATGCGTATAGAACAAGATATTAAATTAGGCTTTAAGGATGTGATGATTAGACCAAAAAGGTCTACCTTAAAAAGTAGGTCTCAAGTTAGCTTAGATAGAAGTTTTAATTTTCTAAACAGTCAAGCCACATGGAGCGGTATTCCTATAATGGCTGCCAATATGGATACTGTTGGCACTTTTGAAATGGCTTTGGCTTTAGCTAAACACCAATTATTTACTGCCATACATAAACATTACTCCTTAACTGAATGGAAACAGTTTTTGCAAAACTCACCTAAAAACATCGCAGATTTTATTGCAGTTAGTACGGGAACAGGAAAAGAGGATTTAAAAAAACTAGCTAGTATTTTTAAATTACATCCACAATTACAATTTATCTGCATTGATGTAGCCAATGGCTATTCCGAACATTTTGTAGGCTTTCTGCAACGCACGAGAGAGCAATATCCGAATAAAACCATTATAGCTGGAAATGTAGTCACTGGCGAAATGGTAGAAGAACTTCTTTTATCTGGTGCAGACATTGTTAAAGTTGGCATTGGGCCGGGTTCTGTTTGCACCACACGTGTTAAAACTGGTGTTGGTTATCCGCAATTATCCGCCATTATAGAATGTGCAGATGCCGCACATGGTTTAGGTGGCCAAATTATAAGCGATGGAGGCTGTTCTACGCCTGGAGATGTTGCTAAAGCGTTTGGAGCTGGAGCCGATTTTGTGATGCTTGGTGGCATGTTTGCCGGACATAGTGAAAGTGGTGGTAAAACTATTGAACGAAACGGTAAAACTTATAAGCAATTTTACGGAATGAGTTCTACAACTGCTATGGATAAATATGTTGGCGGCGTTGCAGAATATAGATCTAGTGAAGGAAAAACCGTTGAAGTTCTTTACAAGGGTGATGTTGAAGCAACTATTCAGGATATTCTAGGAGGTTTACGAAGTACTTGTACCTATGTTGGTGCACTACGTTTAAAGGAATTGACAAAAAGAACCACGTTTATTCGAGTGGCCGAACAGGAAAATAGAACTTATACGGAATAAAAAAAGGGAACCTCAGTTCCCTTAAATATTATTTAATACCAATAGTTATTATTACATAAACTGTAAATTAACACCTGCTAAGAGTTGAAATACAGGTTGAACTCCTTGTACATAAACAGAATATTGTGGTTCCACATACATATTAAATACTGAAGCCCCCATTTTAACTACTTTCCCAATACCTAGAGCAAATGGAACAGAATATGCCTCATTTTTAAGATCAAGAACCCAAATTGGCGCTCCTCTTAAATAAGTACCTTTTCCCAATTGCCAGAAATAAAAGGGTTGAACAGCTGCCAAATTTGTGTTTTCTCTATCACTTTCTCCAGCAAACGACGCTTGCCAAGTAATTAATCCTCCATATTGAAATATTGGAGATTTTGCGACAAAGGCAACAAAGGCAAATCCACCCTGCCATTTTCCAGTACCCAATGCATCGTCACTAGCTGTTGGAGCTGTAACAGATGGACCTATACCCATGGTGGTTGTAGCATTAGACACAAAATTATAAGACAAAAATGCATTCATATCACCAAGACCACTTGTGGTATTAACAACACCAAATCCATTTGGCATCCCAATAGTTGAAATTGGCATGGATGCCCGCAATAATAATTTTCCTTTCATTATTGGTTTGGCAAAACGAATCCAAGTAGTATTCATATACGCATCATCTGGAGCGTCGGATAATTTTGGCATATAATAATTTTGAAAGCTTATAGCTGTCATGTTTGCCAATGGATTGTTTGCTTGTGCTTCACTGGAACTCTCTGGTGTTTTTTCTACTGGTTTTTCATCTTGTGAAAATCCTGACATGAAACATAACATGGTTGCGAATAATAAAAATGATTTTTTCATAATGTATTTATTTTGTTAATTCAAAAGGAAAAACAACCTTCCAATCTGTTTTCATATCCACTACATGCCAACCGCTAATTTCAGCTGTTTTCATAAGTTCATCCGAAAAAGTTCCAATTTTAGATTCCGGACCGTAAGCCCATTCCCTATCGGCATCTGTATGATGTACCAAGCCCTGAAAAGTTTTGATACCTGCACTTTGGCTCCATTCTAGCATTTGCTGGTCGCCTGTCGAGTTTCCGAATGCAAGAATTGGTTTTTTACCAATATGTGAATTGATTCCTGCAGGCTTTCCATCTTTATCGTCGTTAAAAGCAACTTCAGGCAATCTCATTAATACGGGTTTTCCATCGTTATAGTTGTAAGAGACTTTAACACTACTTCCAACCACATTTTGAGCAGGAATCCCATAAACAGCTTCTGTCCAAGGACGCATAAATTCAATACCTCCTCCTGAAACTATAAATACATCAAAATTATTTTCTTTTAAATAATCTATTAATTCAAGCATGGGTTGATAAACCATTTCCGTAAAAAGTCTCTCTTTAAATCTTGGATCTGGTTGTTTTGCAACTGTTATCCAATTGTTTACAATAGTTTCAAAAGCGTCTGTAGACATGCCTGCATGTGTTACTGCTACTATTTCCAATAAGCCTTTTTCACCAGATTCCATCAACGCCTTTTGGTCGTTTTCTAAAACGGCTTTAAATGGTTGTTTGTTTTTCCATTCTGGATGTTCAGGAGCTAAGGTTTTGATTCTTTCTAAGGCAAATATCAATTGTGCATAAACGGGTTTTTCGGCCCATAAGGTGCCGTCGTTATCAAAAGTTGCTATTCTGTTGATTGGAGCTATATAGTCTGCACTGTTTTTGTCTGTAACAGCATCTACAAAACTAACAATAGCTTGTTTTGTAATTCCTTCATTCCAAGATGGTAGTGGATCGGATTTCTTAACAGTTTCAATATTTTCACCGACATCCGTTTTTGTTTCTGCATTTTGTTTGCAAGAAACCATAAAACCAAAAGTAATAAGCATACCCAGTAATACTGTGGTAAACTTGTTTGTTTTAACTTGCATGTGTATATAATTTAAGGTTATAGGAATCCTTTAAAAAATAAAAAAATCGGCACAGAGAGAATAAGAGTTCCCTGTACCGATTCATTCTTTATTTTTGCTTAGTTCCTTCCAAAGGTGGTAAGGTTAGGCCTTTTTCCTTTGCCAACTCTTTTACCTGTTGCATGGTGCGGAATTGCTTAATACTTGTCGGACCTGCATACGAGTCACTTTGAAGTGGTCTTGGTGGGTAGTCAATATAAGTTTTCATAAGACTAGTAAGTGCTTTACCAAACAATGGTAAAGTCCAAGTTTTCTCGGTATAACTGTTCATAAACACATCATAACGCTCTTGTGGATCTTGCCATAAATCATAGATAGCCGGTACTGTGGCCACATACATTTCAGCTCCTCTCCAACCTAACTGTTGACCAGGCATATCGCTACCTGCTTGGGCGCCATTATCTCCTCGTAAATTAAATACAGCTTTAAATTTTTGATATCTAATGGCACCGGGAGCCAATTCGATTTCGGTAAAATAAAACCAAGTATCACGAAGTGGCTCTCCTTCATTGAACAATACATTGGCCATATCTTGACTATCGAATATCATAGGCACGCCATCTCTATCATTTTTTGGTAATTCCACTCCTGCCAAAGCGGCAAAAGTAGCCATTAAGTCTAGGCCACCAACGATGTCGTGACTGTCAGATCCAGCTGCTATTTGTCCAGGCCACCATGCTATTGCAGGTACACGGCTACCAGCTTCTCTATCATTCCCCTTAGTTCCTCTAAATGGCGTGTATCCAGAATCTGGATGTACATCTTGCCAAGCACCATTATCTACGGTATAGATAACAATGGTATTATCAGCAATACCAAGAGCACGGATTTTATCCATGACACGACCTACGTTGTAATCCATCTCCACGACGGCATCAGCATATAAGCTTTTGGCCGGTGATTTTCCAGCAAACTGCTTAGAAGGTAGGTTTGGCTGGTGGTTCTTTGCGAAGTTAACAGACATAAAGAACGGGGCACCTGCTTGCGTGTAAGTTTCTAATTGCTTAAGCACGTTTTCGGTCATGTTCATGTCCAATTCGGCGATGTTTTCAGGAGTAACCTTTGAAACTTCTTTTGCAGGACTTCCTGCTACACCTTCCAAAATTCCCGTAGTAACCTTTTGGTAGTACGCCAACATTTTAGCAGGCATATCCGGGTTAAAAGATGGGAAAGTATAAGTATAAGCGTTTAAGTGATACAATACCACATTTTGCATTTTGTCATACCCTTGTGCTGTAGGCATGGCGTAATCGGCTTCACCCAAATGCCATTTTCCTGAAAAATACGTATTGTAGCCACCTTTTTTAAGTACAGAAGCTAAGGTCCATTCTGCTGCTGGAAGTCCACCACCTTGACCTTGAAAGGCTACGGTAGTCATTCCAGAACGGTTTGGAATTCTACCTGTTTGCATGGCAGCTCTTCCAGGAGTACAACTTGGTTGACCATAAAAGTCCCAAAATTGCATACCTTCTTTCGCCATTTTGTCGAGGTTAGGCGTTGGCATTCCACGGCCTACTCCTCCTCCATATACACCTAGGTCTCCCCAACCAGTGTCATCGGAAACGAGCAGGATAATATTGGGCTTTGAGGGTCTTGGATTGTCTAGTTTAGCTGGGACGAATTTTTACGGTCATAAATTATATATTTGAATTATGGCAAAAAGATACAACAACGAATTAAAGGTTACAATAGTAGAACTATTGCAATCAGGAATGAAAGCAAAACAAATAAGTGAGGATTACGGTGTTGCTCCCAGCCTTATAAGTCGCTGGAAAAAGGAATACGAGGCTAAATCTGGAGATTTTTCCAAGAAAAGAGAACTTACAGTGGAAGAGCAAGAACTTAAAGCGTTACGTAAAGAATTACGTGATGTAAAAATGGAGCGTGACATCTTAAAAAAGGCGGTAAGCATCTTTTCCAAGAGCGATCGTTAAAATATCAATTCATTTTATCAAATGAATCAGTTTTTGTGGTTGAGAAGATGTGTAAGTGTATGCAGGTCAGTAAAAATGCATATTACAATTGGCGTAAGAATAAGAATTTAGTAAGGACTAAAAATTCTGTAATATTACTAAAAGAACGGATTAGAGCTATTTTTGAAGATAGTAAAGAGATTTATGGAAGCTGTAGAATACAGAAAATGTTAGAACGAGAAAATCTAAATTATTGCCGTTCATATATCTCGATATTGATGAAAGAAATGGGGTTAAAAAGTGTTTTAAAAAGAAAGTTTGTAAACACAACCGATTCCAGGCATAACTTTCCGTTGGCTAAAAATGAACTAGATAGAGAATTTTCAAGTTCAACAATCGGAGAGAAATGGGTGTCCGACATCACTTACATTAGAGTAAATGATAACTGGAATTACCTAACAACTATTATAGATTTAGCAGACAGAAAGGTTGTAGGATGGGCATTAAGGGAAGACATGACTGTGCAAAATACGGTGTTAAAAGCTTGGATTCATGCGAGAAGAAATAGAACTATTTCAAATAATTTCATATTTCATTCCGATAGAGGTGTTCAGTATGCAGCAAATACAATGACTAATATCTTTTCTTTCAATAGCAATATAACACAATCTATGAGTAGAAAAGGTAACTGTTGGGATAATGCAGTAGCGGAAAGCTTCTTTAAAACTATTAAACACGAATGGCTATATCGTTTTAAGTTCAATTCATACTTGCAATTATTTGACAAAGTAAGCCAATATATTACTTGGTATAATACCAAAAGAATCCATTCAAGCTTGGACTATTTAACACCATTGGAAATGGAGCTAAAACTAAAAGGAATTATCAACAATGCGGCCTGAAAAATTTAGTCCCATTTTTATTAGATAGTCCATCTCTTTGTCTTCTTCTGTGCAAATGTCACAGAAAATGATAGGCAAAACATACCTACCATGATTAATGATAATGTTTTTGAATTTTTCATTTTTAGAATAATTAAATTAATTAAAGATGCGAATGTTTGAAATTTGATAGGAATAAGAATAAAGTCAAACGAGGTGTTAAGTATTCTAATTTGATTTTAAACAAATGAAGTTTATTTAAAATTTTTAAAGTAATATTTATCAAAGTTGAAAATAACAGATTTTCAACTTTATAGATGCCCCTATCTACTACAAAGTACGTTAAATTTTTTTAACATTCTTTTAAGTTTTAAGTTTATTTTTAAAAAAAAATGAAGAATATACATGTTAAAGTATCGCTGATTTTTTAACAATGTGGTTATAACTGATTTTGTAGTCAATTATTGACAACCATGTTTTATTAACATTATTCCATTTATTTAATTGGGAAGTTCTTTTTTATTTACAAATTTCAACATGGATATGTGAAGAATTTTCTCATTGAAAGTTGTAAAATAAAGTATGTGAAAAATGAGATGGATAGAAATACAACCTATAATTGTTCTAATTACAAGCCTTTCATTAACAACTCTGCTGTTGCTGGATTGGTAGCCAATGGCACATCGTGCACATCGCATAAACGTAAAAGCATGAGTACGTCCGGTTCATGTGGATGTTTTTCCAGAGGATCTCTAAAAAACAGCACCATATTACATTTTCCTTCAGCTACTCGTGCTGCAATTTGTGCATCACCACCCATAGGTCCAGAAAGCAACCTAAGTACTTCAAAACCCGCTTTCTTCACTTTTTTACCAGTCGTTCCTGTAGATACTAATGAAATGTTTTTTTGAAGAAGAATCTCTCTATGTTCATTTAAAAACTGAACCATTTCAGCCTTTTTTCCGTCGTGTGCAATAATTGCTATTTCCATGAACCTAATTGATTGATATGATATGAAACAAGTCCATCTATAGGACGTTTAATAATATTTCCGACCTTAAAATGAAATTCCTTGGCCACCTCTAAAATTTCATCTTTAGAAAAATAGGCTACAGAACCTACAAAATGGACTGGAACTGTTTTTATTTCTTCGGAATATTGTAAAATCATGTTTTTTGAAAACTGTCGCAAACCTTCCATTATTAGATTCTTTATATAGTTGGAATCTTTATTGGAAAATAAAAATTCGGCAAATGAAGCTAAATAAGCATTAGGATTTGCCTGCTTGTAAAGATTGTTTTTTATGTAATCTGCATCCAAATTGTATGTTTGAGCAAAAGAGATTTTTAAATTTTCAGGCATCCTATTAAAATAGTAATCCCTTATTAATTGTCGGCCATAATAATTTCCGCCCGCATCGTCCATGATACTATATCCTAATGAAGCTACGCGTTGATGAATTTGTTGGCCATCAAAATAACTGCAGTTGGAACCCGTTCCAAGAATGCAGACTACAGCGGCTTCATTTTTAGAACTTAGGCTGGCTCTTAAAGCTGCCTGGGTATCTTCCTTAACTTCAATGGTTGCGTTATGGAAGATGTTCTGTAACACTTTATTTAATAAAAGTCTTGGTTTTTCTGTACCACAACCAGCCCCATAAAAAAACACATGTGAAACTTGGTCCTTAAGTTTTAGTAAATTAGAATTTGACTGTATAATTCCAGAAAGTTCTTCGCCAGTTAAAAGTGCGGGATTGAGTCCTTTGGTTTCCATTTTATCTAAAAGCTGATGTCCTTTGGAATCGACAGAAATCCAATCGCATTTTGTAGAACCGCTATCGGCTATTAATATCATGGGTTAAAAATATAAAAATTCCACATACCAAACCTATTTTTCAATGGATTTAGCAGGTGGAATTTATTTGAAAATTTATTTTAAAAGGCATTCATAAGCGCTGCCAACTCGACTAATTTAACAGAATAGGCGTATTCATTATCATACCAACCTATTAACTTAAAAAATCTGGAATTTAATTCTATAGATGCGTCTGCATCAAAAATACAAATTCTTGTTTCTCCTACAAAATCTTGCGACACTACCTTTTCCTCGGTGTAGCCTATAATTCCTAACATTTCATTTTCTGAAGCTCTTTTGAATACCTTTTTAATTTCGTCCAAAGAAGTTTCTTTTTGAGTTCTAACGGTTAAATCCACTACAGACACGTTAGCAGTTGGAACTCTAAAAGCCATTCCTGTTAATTTACCATCCAATTTTGGTATAACTTTACCAACCGCTTTTGCTGCACCTGTAGAAGCTGGAATAATGTTTAACAATGCACTTCTTCCAGCTCTGTAATCTTTTCTAGAAGGACCATCAACGGTTAATTGCGAGGCTGTTGTAGCGTGTATGGTGGTCATTAAGGCTTCTTCAATTCCAAAATTATCATCTACAACTTTAGCCATAGGTGCCAAACAATTGGTAGTACAAGATGCATTGGAAATAATGGTTTGCGAAGCTTTTAATTCGTTGTGATTAACACCCATTACAAACATAGGAATATCTTTACTAGGTGCGGAAATTACTACCTTCTTTGCTCCTGCTTCTATGTGGTAATTAGCTGTTTCCAAGGTTGTGAAAATCCCTGTACAATCTGCAACTACATCTACTTGGACTTCATTCCATTTTAAATTTCTGGGATCTTTTTCGGCTGTTACCCGAATGGTTTTTCCGTTTACAACTAAATGACCTTCTTTTACTTCTATAGTGCCGTCGAATTTTCCATGAACAGAGTCATATTTCAATAAATAGGCTAAATGATCTACTTCTAATAAATCGTTTATGGCTACTACTTCAACTTGTTGTTTTAATGCTGCTCTAAATGCGAGTCTTCCTATTCTTCCGAAGCCGTTAATTCCTAATTTTAATTTTGACATTCTTTACTGTTATTTATTCTTTATTATTATTCTTTTTCTTATCTCTTATTTTGGCTTTTCTCTTTAAACCATTAAGTCGTCATGATATCAGACACGCGAAGTAATTCTAAATTAATTTCTGTCTTTCCTTTTACAGCTTTGTCCAAAGAAGTTAATTCCATTTTATTATCCAGAATTCCAACCATACAATTGGACTTCCCTTCCAATAAGGATTCCACGGCTTTCACTCCCATTCTACTAGCTAAAACACGATCGAAACAGCTTGGAGAACCTCCACGTTGCATATGTCCTAAAACTGAAACACGCACATCGTATTCGGGCATGTGTTCATCTATATAATCTTTAAGTTCGAACACGTTTTTCCCTGTTTTGTCACCTTCAGCAACCACAACAATGCTCGAGGATTTCCCCGAGGCTTTACTTCTTATTAAAGATTCTACCAATCTTTCTAAACCTAAATCTTCTTCAGGAATTAGAATTTCTTCTGCTCCTGCTCCAACTCCAGCGTTTAATGCTATATGTCCGACATCTCGTCCCATAACTTCAACAAAAAACAAACGTTTGTGCGAACTGGCTGTATCTCGAATTTTATCGATGGCCTCTACAACGGTATTTATAGCTGTATCATAACCTATGGTGAAATTGGTACCATAAATATCGTTATCTATAGTTCCTGGAATGCCTATTATTGGGAAATTAAAATCTTCATTAAAAATCATTCCTCCATGAAACGTGCCATCTCCTCCTATTAAAACAAGGGCTTGAATGCCTTTATCAACTAAATGATCGTATGCTTTTTTTCGACCTTCTAAGGTTCGAAAATCATTACAACGAGCCGATTTTAAAATGGTTCCTCCTGTATGAATAATGTGATTGACATTTCTAGCTGTTAGATCCTTAAAATCGCCTTCCATCATGCCCTCAAAACCTCTATAAATGCCTACGCATTCAATTTTATGATATGCGCACGTTCTAACAACAGAACGAATGGCAGCATTCATTCCTGGCGCATCTCCACCAGAAGTCAAAACGCCTATTTTAGTTATTTTTTCACTCATTTATTAACTGTTAATTATAGTAAATCTAAGAAAGAAAACCCAATAAAAACAGGGTTTTACCATAAATTTAAGAGGAATCTTGTAGGAAAATAATTATTGTAAAATACAATGATTTTTATCATCTATTTTGAAGCTTCGTTTTTAAAACCAACATACGAAGGTAGCCCGTTTTCTTCCTTATTAGAGGTTTCTTTTTCGGTTTTTTTCATTGTTTTCACTTTGCCTGTAAAAATCTTGTTCAGTAGTTCTCTAAAGGTATCAAAGTCGACATTATAAGCGATCCCAACACCTTGAGTATATCCTATCTCCTCTCCAAAATTACGAATACTGTTTTCTCTATTGAATACTTTGGCGGTTAGACTGCCTTCTTCGTTTAAAAGGAAATCTATTTGTACATCTCCTGCAACCACTGTTTCGCTAACGCCGCCCACAGGAACTCCTACTTTTCCATTAATAATAACACGTTCGGAAATATTTGTTTGAAGGGTAACTCCTAATCGATCGTCTGTATGATATTCTGGAGTATTTTCGCCAGCCTCATAATTTAAACCGATGTTCAATTTATTATTACTACTAGTAAATAAGCCGTTAATAATTCCATTTAAACGCTCGGCAATGGTTCCAGTAAAATTAACTTCGTTCAACCTGTTGGAAAAAGCTCCTGTTGCTAATAAATAGATTGCTTGGTTGTCTCTATCCTGTTTGGAGCTAAGCCTGTATTGTATTTCAGATTTTACTGTTGAGTTTAAATTTGGAAAGCTAAACCCGAAATCGATATCTGGTTTCTCCAATTGTCCTGTAAGACTGGTTTCAACATATACAGGAATACTCCTGTTTATAGGATTGTCCAACAATGGAGATGGATTGGCTTGCGTGGCATAAAGTGCTTTTATATCGATTCTTGCACTCATTGGATCACCATCCCAGCCTAAACTTCCTTCCTGAACAATAAATTTCTTTTCTATAACGCCACCATATTTAAAGTTATAAATTCCATCAAAAACTATAAAATCCCCAAACATTCTAAACTTGCCATTCGTGTTTATTTCTATTAATAAACCTCCTTCTCCTTTACCTTTAATGGTACTTCCAGAATCTTTATCGATTACAATTTCTATCTCTGCATCTTGGGTGATATCCAAATCAAAATCCAATTCTAGACCAGAAACTTGTTGTATAACCAAATCTTCACCTTTTAGTTTGGCCTCTTTTTCTTCTGGAGTTAAAAAATGAATATAAGAGTTGTCGCCAAAAGACTCCATATCACTCAACGGAATGACGAATGAGGTCTTTGGTTTTGTTTCGGCAACCACACTAATTGTCAATTGGTCTGCTGGACCCTTAATTTTTGCCGAACCTCCAATAAAAGCAGTTCCATAGTATAAAGCTTCCTCATCGTCGTCTGCATGAGTGTCTAAAACTATTAAGTTTTGAGTGGTAACATCTAAGTTCAATTCCCATTTGGAAAAATTGGTATGGCTTAAAGTTCCATTTAAAAGGCCTTTTGTATCGTATTTAGTATCGGTTAATTGTAAGGAATTAAAAATAAAACTTTGGTTGACTAGGCTTACTTGCGAATTGTCGGCAAAATCATAATTCACATTGAGATATGGAACTTTTAAACCAGAGTTATTCAGCTTTAAATCGCCACTTACACTTGGTTTTTTTAAATTTCCAGACACATTTGCAACTCCAGTAACATCTCCTCGGATATCGCTTAAAATACCCTCTAAAAACGAATTGATAAAGTCTAGTTTAAATTTATTAAACAACAAATCAACATCAATGGTGGACACATCATTTACCAAATTAATGTTTCCAATAGCTGCAAAGCTTTGTGCTCTTTTATCTTTAATTCGAATATCTACAGCGTAGTTTGTTAAGTCTTCGTTTCCTGTTATAGCTGCATCAAACGATCCTAAGAATAGATCGTTAACCGTAAAATTATCTATAGAGATTTCAGAACTAGGCAAATAAGCACCCCTTTTCTGAAGTATTTCCAACCTTCCGTTAACGTTCCCATACATATCCAAACCTTCAACTTCTGGCGTTATTTTGGACAAATCGACATCGTTAAAATTGAGTTGAATATTTTTAGATGTAGAATCTCTTAAAACACCAGAAAGCCTGATTTCTTCATGATTATGATTCATGATTATCTGTTCAATATTGACATTCGAAAATTTGTTATCGAAAACAACTTTATGCAAATGATCTCTATTTTCATTAATAGTCCAGGTATTTCCTTTAAAAGTTACGTCCGATTCTTTCAAACCTACAACCGACTTGTTTTCTGGGTTGATGGTATGATAAAAGTTTAAGTTATAAAGATCATTATTATTCTTACCTCCTTTAAATTCGGTACGAACATATAAGGTATCATTAAGGGTTACGTTGATTAAACTAAATTTGGAAATATCATAAAATTTCGTGTTTATACTATCTATTTCCACATAAGTGTTAAATACTGGGTTTTTATTATCGAGTTGGAGCTCTATTTTATTGGCAAAATAATCGAACAATTTAATCTCTGGAGATTTAAAGGTAAGCTTAAACTCTTTTTCATCGCTTTCCACACGCCCACGTACATAGGTGTTTTTTCCAAGTTTTAAATCGGGTACAAATACTTCAACAATCTTGTTATAGATTTTAAAATTAAAATTGATGTACTGATTTTCTTTTACTTTATGAGGTTTGAAATTTGTATAAATACTTCCTATGGCATTTTCAAACAGTTTTCCAATGTCTGCAAACACAAATTCGCCACTAAGTTCGCCTTCAATAATATCTGGCGAATTCACACTAATCTCTCTAACGCCTTCCTGAAAAGATGAGGTGATTTCAAAATCGTCGAAGAAATATTCGTCGTTTTGATTTTTATAAGAAGTTTTATTGAATTGAATACTCCCAACTGCATCATCTATTGTGGTTCCTTCCATTTTCATATCCACCATGCCCTTAAAAATGGATACTTCATCCTTTTTAATAAAGTTTAAGGCATTTAAATTGGCATATTCCACATCGGCCTCAAAATCGAAAGTATTGATGTCTCTAGAAAAATTGGCCAAACCATTAAACTCTAACTTTAAATTTTTATCGTTTGAAATAAGCCTCCCATTAAAAATCTTGTTTCTTAAGTTTCCAGATACATCCATATTTTCGTAGGTATATTTATTATAAACCAACGAGAAAATATCTCCGTTTAATTTTGTGTTTACGTTTTCTTTGGTAAAACCAGAACCATCCACATCTAGATTTAACGAAGTTTTACCAAGGGTTTTATCGTTGATAAACTCTCCAATATCGAAGTCTCTTAAAACCACATTTCCGGAGTAAGATGCATTATCAATATCGTTGATTTTATGCATGTCCAAATTGGCATCAATTAATCCTATTTGAGTATTGATCAATAAATTTGCTGAAATGGTAGAGGTTGTTATTTCGGTTTTTCCTATAATATTAAAATTTCCAAGTTTATCGAAAGACGTTGGAATTGACTGACCTAAAACATTTGGCAACAAGGCTTTTAAATCTCTATAATTGGAATTAAGCTGATCGAAATCCCCTTTCATATAAAAGTTATCAGATTCAGCATTAAAAAGGTTTCTAAAATTGATGTTTCCAACAATCTTACTTCTTGTACTTGTAAATAACTCTAAATCGTTCAACATTAAATCGTTAAGAGTTCCACTTAGTTTCACGCTAAGCTTAGCTCTTTGGTTAACACCAAATTCGTTGTAAAAAGTATTTAATTCATTTAATGCCACATCGCTTTTAGTAAAAGTGGCATCGACTTGTACCTTATCTGTAAAATCTTTTAAATCTTCCCTTTCGAAAAAAAACTTCACCTCACCTTCCAACGAAGAGTTTGCTGTTTTAATGCTTAAATTTTCAAGAAAAATATTACTGGGAGTGTAGGCAAAATTACTGACTAAATTTCTCACTTCTAAACCCCGACTATCATTAAAGGCCAAAGTGTTGATTCTTGTGCTTACATCGCTACCATTAATCAATAAATTGGTGGTATTGGCTTGAATACCGGTAAACTCTAAGATTTTTGGAGTTTCTTTATTTTCATCTATCAATCTAAAAGTACCGTTATAGATAGAAACATCACTAGACGAGAGTAGAAAGTTACTTTTTTCGTCTGTGGGATTATCCTCATCAAACTTAGCCACAAAAATATCGAGATTTGTTTCTACTTCGCCCTTATAAGTTTTTAAATTAAAAATCAATCCATCTAAACCTATATCACCAAAAACCAATTTACTGTTCATGATATTTTTGAAGCTTAAAATGGAGGTATTTAATTCTTTTGCTGCAAAAAGCGTGTCCTTTTGATAATCTCTAATAAGAATTTCTTTAAGTTCGACTTCTCCATTAAGCTGAAGCCCAATTTTTCCGATATTAATATTTGTACCAAAATCGTTGTTCAATCTGGCGGTAACTTTCTTTCCTAAATAAGTTTGAATGGATGGAATAGAGAGCAGCAGCACCAAAATGATGAAAAGCAGCAAAATTATTGCCGCCAGTTTAGATAGTATTTTTAAAAATTTTTTGATACGTTTTAAAGTTATAACTTTGAAACCAAAATTAACAATTATTGTGCCTAAATTTTACTAATGTCTTCACAAAATATTTATATTCTAGGAATTGAATCATCCTGCGATGATACAGCGGCTTCCGTGATATACAACGGTAAAATTTTAAGCAATGTTGTTGCCAATCAAAAAATACACGAAGAATATGGTGGCGTAGTTCCGGAATTAGCTTCTAGAGCTCACCAGCAAAACATAGTTCCGGTAGTAAATCAGGCTGTAAAAAAAGCCCAAATTAACAAAAATCAACTACATGCCATTGCCTTTACTCGTGGTCCAGGTTTAATGGGTTCCTTGCTTGTTGGTACTTCTTTTGCAAAATCGCTTGCCTTGGGATTAAACATTCCCTTAATAGATGTTAACCACATGCAAGCCCATATTTTAGCACATTTTATAGATGAAGAAGGCTTTAACAAACCTCCTTTTCCGTTTCTTGCCATGACTATTTCGGGAGGACATACACAAATTGTAAAGGTTTCCAATTATTTTGATATGGAAGTTATAGGTGAAACTATAGATGATGCTGTTGGTGAAGCTTTCGATAAAAGTGGAAAAATTCTAGGTTTGGGCTATCCAGCTGGACCAGAAATAGATAAACGTGCCCAATTAGGAAATCCGAAGGCCTACAAATTCACAAAACCCAGAGTAGATGGTTTAAATTTTAGTTTTTCAGGATTAAAAACCGCCATTTTATATTTTATTCAGAAGGAAATAAAAGCAAATCCCAATTTTATTGAAGAAAACATCAACGATATTTGTGCATCCATTCAATATACCATTATCGGGATTTTAATCGATAAACTAAAACTGGCCAGCCAGCAAACGGGTATAAAACATATTGCTATTGGTGGCGGAGTTTCGGCCAATTCGGGCATCAGAAATGCATTAAAAGAAGGTGAAACTAAATTTGGATGGACCACATATGTTCCAAAATTTGAATTTACCACAGACAATGCTGCCATGATTGCCATTGTTGGATATTTAAAATATTTAGAAAACGATTTTTCTGAACAAAACGTAACAGCTTCCGCCAGATTAAAGATTTAAACCCCTCTAAACCAATCTTTGAAAACTCTCTTAATAATCTTACAAAATTGTGATGTTTCAATCTAATAATTTTGTTTTTTTGCTAAACTAAACACTCTAAACATTCCCAAATGAAAAGAATTTTACTATTACTTAGCCTAATTGCCTCTACTTCATATGCCCAGGAAGCAAACGTCGAATTGGATTTAATTACCGACATGTCTTCTGCCGAAGAATTTCTAAAAACCAACAAACATAAAGGCAATAAACTTATAACCTTTAACGAGGAAAAACACAAAACCATTTTAGCCGGCGATCTTTTTAAAATGTCTGTTGGAAGCAAAACAACCAACGAAAATAATTTTGAAAAAATCTCTTATAAAATTATAGAGAAAAACATGGTTCCTCATTACAGGGTTAGCTATATTTTATTAGACAGTAAAATTAAAGAAGCTTCTAGCATTCAAGGAACTATAAAACAAATCATAGCCGCATACGACAAAGGCTCGCCTTTTGATTTTTTAGCCAAAAAATACTCCGATGCCAATAATGCAAATCGCGGTGGAGATACAGGTTGGTTTATTAAGGAAGATGTGTTTTTATTTTTTAATGTGGATATTACTGAAAATCAGTATATGGAAAGAGAGCTGTACACTTTAGAAAATGATAAGAATGGTTTATATTACATCATTCTTAACACATATCAACCCAAAGAAATTAAAGAGATAAAAGTTCTGAAAATAGTAGAGCCAAAAAATTAATGCAATTATTTTATAATCCAAATATTACAGAAGAGACAACTCAAATAATTTTTCCTAAGGAAGAAAGCAGGCATATTGTAAAAGTTTTGCGAAAAACAGAAGGAGACATTCTCCATATTACCAATGGGTTAGGATGGCTTTTTACTGCGGAAATTTCTGTTGCGGACATTAAAAATTGTGTGGTCTTTGTCATAAAAAAAGAAAAACAAGAAAAGAGATCCTATCAAGTTCATCTGGCTGTAGCGCCAACAAAAATGAACGATAGATACGAATGGTTTTTAGAAAAAGCCACCGAAATTGGTATCGATACCATTACTCCTATTATTTGTGATAATAGCGAAAGAAAAGTAATTAAAACCGATCGTTTCGAAAAGATATTGCAGGCAGCCATGAAACAATCACTTTCCTGTTATATGCCAAAACTAAACGAAGCTATTTCGTTTAAAGAGTTTATTGATAAGCCACATTCTGAACAAAAATTTATAGCACATTGTGAAGAAACAGATAGAAAATCCTTAAAAAAAGAAATAAAACCAAGCCAAGATATTACTGTTTTAATTGGTCCAGAGGGCGATTTTAGTACGAAAGAAATCGAACAAGCCATTGCCTCTCATTTTATTCCTGTAACTTTGGGAAGCACAAGACTTAGAACAGAAACAGCTGCTATAGTTGCTTGTCATTCGATAGCTTTTATAAATGAATCTTAAAATGGATTGTAACCAGATTAATTATTTCAAGAAAAACATGACAAAAACGAATCTTATCTCTTTCATTTTTTTTCTTTTTTCTTTAGTTGTTTTTTCACAAGAAATAGCCGTCTTAAAATATAAAGGTGGCGGAGATTGGTATGCAAACCCTACCTCTTTGCCTAATTTAATAGCTTATTGCAATTCTAACATTTACACTAAAATAAACTCAAAACCTGAAACGGTAGAAACTGGAAGTTCCGAAATTTTTCAATATCCTTTTGTACACATGACAGGGCATGGAAACGTTTTTTTTAGTGAAGAAGATGCGGAAAACCTAAGAAACTACTTAATTTCGGGTGGTTTTTTACATATAGACGACAATTATGGCTTGGAACCTTATCTTTTAAAGGAATTAGTGAAAGTATTTCCGGACAAAGAACTTATTGAACTGCCAGCCAGCCATCCCATTTTTAATAGTGCGTATTCTTTTCCAAGGGGTTTACCAAAAATCCATGAACACGATGGCAAAAGACCTCAAGCTTTTGGCATTTTTTACGAAACCAGATTAGTCTTACTTTTTACCTACGAAAGCGATTTGGGAAATGGTTGGGAAGACGAAGCTGTGCATAACGACCCCCCCGAAATTAGAGAAAAAGCCCTAAAAATGGGGGCCAACATTATAAAATATGTGTTTGAAAATTAATCTCTTGTGAAACAGCTAAACCACTACACTACCAATTTCACCAAACAGACTTTTCCAATTACTTTAGTTTGCGACAATATTAACAATGCCCCAAATGTTGGAAGTTTGTTTAGAACAGCCGACGCATTTGGTGTAGAAAAAATTATTTTTTGTGGCTCGCCCATCCCGATAGGAAGAAAAATGACGAAAACTTCTAGAGCAACCGAAAAAGCAGTGCTTTTTGAAGAAAAAGAATCTGTTTTAGAAATTGTAAATCGCTTAAAATTGGAAAATTATCAAATAATTTCCTTAGAAATAACAGGAAACAGTCAGAGTATTGATTCTTATGTTTTTCCTAAAAATCAAAACATAGCTTTAGTCGTGGGAGATGAAGCTTTTGGAGTTTCGGAAGCTGTATTAAATCTTTCAGATGCTGTTATCCATATTGATATGTTTGGGCAAAACAGCAGCATGAATGTTGTTCAGGCCACTACTATAGCGCTTTATGAAATTACCAAACAGTGTTTCAAAAATAAAAACTTGGACAATTAAAACCAAAATGTATCTTTACTAAATGAATTCAAAAGAAGTTTCATCCGGAATTTTAAAAGCTGTTGCCACATTAGTTGGTATAGGTATCCTCTTGTTTTTTTTATATAAAATCCAATCGGTTATAGTTTACATTGCTATTTCGGCCGTTATCTCATTAACAGGAAGGCCCATTGTGAAATTTCTTAAAAAACGCTTAAAACTCAATAATTTAGTAGCTGTTCTTATAACCATGTTACTTTTATTGGGAGTTATATTGGGCTTAATAGGTTTATTTGTTCCATTAATAGTAGAACAAGGCCAAAACTTATCTTTACTTAATATTGAACAACTGCGCGAAAAAACCCAATATATTTATTCGGAATTTATTGCTCATTTTCAATTGGAGCAATTTTCTGCCGAAAACGACCCTTTAGCAAACTCTGCCTTATTATCTAAAATTGACTTTGCTCTGATCCCTGAATTTTTAAATATGGTAGTTACCGGTTTTGGAAGCTTTAGCATGGGATTATTTTCTGTGCTTTTTATATCGTTTTTCTTTTTAAAGGACAGCTCCTTATTTGAGAATGGCTTAATGCTCCTTATTCCAGAAAGCAAAATACCTCGTTCAAAAATCTCTTTAGAAAAAATCAAAAACTTACTATCTAGATATTTTGTCGGTCTTGTATTTCAAATTTCTGTATTGTTTTTAATATACATGATTGGTTTATTGATTATTGGTGTACAAAACGCGGTAGTAATTGCTTTTTTATGTGCCTTAATCAATCTAATCCCATATATAGGTCCATTAATTGGTGCTGGTATCATGATTTTATTAACCATGACCAGTAATTTAGGATATAGTTTTAGTGAAGTTATTTTGCCAGAAACCATCTATGTAATTATTGTTATTACTATTGGACAATTAGTAGATAATTTTTTAAGTCAACCCCTTATTTTTTCAAAAAGTGTTAAGTCACATCCCTTGGAAATCTTCTTGGTAATAATTATTGCTGGTCTCTTATTTGGTATTGTGGGAATGATTATTGCCATTCCAACATACACAGCCATAAAAGTTATTTTAAAAGAATTTTTATCTGAAAACAAGGTGGTTCAAAAACTTACCAAGAACTTATAGTTTTGCTTTGAATAAAAACATATTAAATACTGCAAATCAATATTTTATAAATAAAAATTTAAATATTGATTCCACTTCCCTATTACTAAAAAAACATCCCGGATTACAAGTTGACATCAAAGTGCTTTTAGAGCAAATTGAGTCTAAAAAACGTTCCAAAAAAAAGCTTCCTAGCTGGTTTCAAACACCAAATATCTATTATCCGAACAAGCTTAATATTGAACAAACCTCTTCCGAGATAACTGCTAAATATAAAGCAAGTATTATTTCAGGAAACACTTTAATCGATTTAACAGGAGGTTTTGGAGTGGATTGTTTTTACTTTTCAAAACAGTTTAAAACAGTAACACATTGCGAAATAAATGAAGAACTCTCAAAAATTGTAAATCATAATTTTCAACAATTCAAGATTAAGAACATTCAAACTGTTGCTACCGATGGAATTTCATATTTAAAAAACTCACAATCTAAATTCGATTGGATATATATAGATCCATCACGAAGACACGACAGCAAAGGAAAGGTGTTTTTCCTAAACGATTGCCTTCCAAATGTACCAGAACATATAGACTTGTTGTTTGCACATTCTAACAATATTTTGATAAAAACCTCTCCCTTATTGGATTTTTCTGTTGGAATAAATGAATTAAAACATGTAAAAACCATCCATGTTGTAGCCGTAAACAATGAAGTAAAAGAATTGCTTTGGATATTAAAAAAGGATGCTCTTGAAAATAACATTCAAATTGAAACCGCTAATATAAAAGACAACCAAACCGAGTGTTTTAGTTTTAAATTTAAGAATGAGCATACAGCAGAAGTTTTGTACAGCTTGCCTCTAGCCTATCTTTACGAACCAAATTCAGCCATTTTAAAATCGGGTGGATTTAATAGTGTTTCAGAACAACTTCAAATAAAAAAATTGCAACAACATTCCCATCTTTACACGTCTAAGGGAGAGATTCCATTTCCTGGAAGAGCCTTTAAACTAGAACAAGTTTTATCTTATAATAAAAAACTTTTCAAAAAAACGGGAATCAACAAAGCCAATATTACAACTCGAAATTTCCCTGATTCTGTAGAAAGCATCCGAAAAAAACTAGGGATAAAAGATGGTGGAGACACCTACATTTTTGCAACCACAAATATGGAAAATGAGAAAGTATTAATTATTTGCTCGAAATTGCACTAAAAATAAAAGCTTCAGTATCTTTGAAAAAAATCTACCCGTGTTAAAAGCAGTTCTATTCGATATGGATGGTGTTATCGTAGACACCGAACCCTTACACCATAAGGCTTATTATGGCATGTTTGATGCACTTAAAATTGAGGTTAGCGACGTCCAATACCGCAGTTTCACTGGGCAATCTACTATAAATGTCTGTAGAAGTCTTTGTGATCATTTCAAACTAACCAACAATCCACAAGATTTAGTTCATATTAAAAGAAACATTTTTAAAGACCTCTTTAAAAACGATCCAGATCTTCAACTTATTGATGGTGTTTTGGAACTTATTAAAGAATATCACAATAATGGCTTAACTCTTGTTTTGGCCTCTTCTGCATCCATGGGAACTATTGAAGGTGTTTTCACGCGATTTGAATTGGACCAATACTTTCTCACTAAATTAAGTGGCGCCGATTTGAAAGCGTCCAAACCCCATCCAGAAATTTTTCTAAATGCAGCTAAAGTTAGTGGACACCATAAAAACAATTGCTTGGTTATTGAAGACTCCACCAACGGCATTCAGGCCGCACATGCTGCCGATATTTTTTGTGTTGGCTATAAGAGTGTGAATTCCATAAATCAAGACTACAGCAAAGCAAATGTTGTAATCAAGGATTTTAAGGAAATAACCTACGAGAAGGTTAAATTGCTTCTTTAAAAAAACTTGTTAAAATCAGTACAAATTATCTCAAAATCTTGCGTACATTCTATTTCTTCATAGGAAATTAATGTCTAGACATAACCATTTTTATTTCCTTTAAAACAGTAATGCACTTAAAAAAATATAATCCTTAAGCCTTAATATATAATGCTTTACCTTATGCTATCTACTATATCTCTCTTAAGGTAAGCTTCTGTTTTATATTATAGATTTCTATACAAACAATTCTAGTAGGGATAGGTTACAATCTATCCCTACTCTAATTTTGCAAACCTGAAATTTAACATAGATTCTTTAGAGGTTCAAAACCCCATAAAACAAAAAAACCCCACTATAATTAGTGAAGTCTTAAGTGAGCCCGACAGGATTCGAACCTGTGACCGCCTCCTTAGAAGGGAGGTGCTCTATCCAACTGAGCTACGAGCCCGTAACTCTAAAAAAAAATTGTCGGGGTGGCAGGATTATAACTCCTGCTTCGACATATCTAATATTCAATAAGTTATAAAATTTTCAAATTACTTGGTAACCGAATAGGTAACTTTATTGATAAGAACTTTCGCTTTGTATTGTTTTATACTTGAGCGGTG
>NZ_DATGNO010000140.1:0-14289 GCF_035306705.1 Xanthomarina sp. | reverse complement strand
TAGCTCGTAGAAGAGCTAAAGGAAGAAAGAAAATATCTGTGTCTTCTGATCCAAGTCATAAAAGATAATGATTAACAATTGTTAATATATAAAAGGTGTTACTTTACGGTAACGCCTTTTTTTATATCTACTATTCAGTATGTTTGCAAACACTATAAAAACAATACATTACCAAGAAAATGCCTAAAAATCCAAACCTTAAGTCTGTCTTAATTATTGGATCTGGACCGATAGTTATTGGTCAAGCTTGCGAATTCGATTACTCGGGAACACAAGCTTTAAGATCTTTAAGAGAAGATGGAATTGAAACTGTTTTAATCAACTCCAACCCAGCAACAATCATGACAGATCCTTCTATGGCAGATCATGTATACTTGTTGCCTTTAAATACAAAATCCTTAGTTAAAATATTAAAGGAACATCCTCAAATTGATGCAGTTCTACCTACAATGGGAGGACAAACAGCTTTAAATTTATGTATTGAAGCAGATGAAAAAGGAATTTGGGAAGATTTTAATGTAAAGATTATTGGTGTAGATATTGACGCTATTAATATTACAGAAGACAGAGAGAAGTTTAGAGAGTTAATGCTTAAAATTGGTGTGCCAATGGCACCTCAAGCTACTGCAACCTCTTATTTAAAAGGAAAAGAAATTGCACAAGAATTTGGTTTTCCCTTAGTCATTAGAGCTTCTTTTACACTTGGTGGAGCAGGAGCTTCTATTGTTTATAAAGAAGAAGACTTTGATGAATTACTAACTCGCGGATTGGAAATCTCTCCAATTCATGAAGTTATGATCGATAAAGCACTAATTGGCTGGAAGGAATTTGAGCTAGAATTACTTCGCGATGCTAATGATAATGTGGTGATTATTTGTTCTATAGAAAATATGGATCCGATGGGTATCCATACTGGAGATTCTATTACAGTGGCTCCAGCTATGACTTTAAGTGATAAAACTTACCAAAGAATGCGTGATATGGCTATCCATATGATGCGTAGTATTGGGGATTTTGCTGGTGGTTGTAATGTACAGTTTGCCGTAAGTCCAGACGATGAAGAAAATATTATAGCCATTGAAATTAACCCAAGAGTATCTCGTTCTTCGGCTTTGGCATCTAAAGCTACAGGTTATCCTATTGCTAAAATAGCTGCTAAATTGGCTATTGGTTATCATTTAGATGAATTGCAAAACCAGATTACAAAGTCTACGTCTGCTTTATTTGAGCCAACATTGGACTATGTTATTGTTAAGATTCCACGTTGGAATTTTGATAAATTTGAAGGAAGTGATCGAACCTTAGGACTTCAAATGAAATCTGTTGGAGAGGTTATGGGAATTGGACGTTCGTTTCAAGAAGCGCTTCATAAAGCCACACAATCTTTAGAGATTAAACGAAATGGGCTAGGAGCAGATGGAAAAGGATATAAAGATTATGATCAAATAATTAGCAAGTTAACTCATGTTAGTTGGGATCGTGTATTTGTGATTTACGATGCCATTCAAATGGGAATTCCTTTGAGTAGAATTCACGAAATTACAAAAATAGATATGTGGTTCTTAAAACAATATGAAGAACTATATCATCTTGAAAAAGAAATCTCAAAGTATAGTATTGACACATTAGAACGCGATTTATTACTTGAAGCCAAACAAAAAGGTTATGGCGACAGACAAATTGCCCACATGTTAAACTGCTTAGAAAGTCAGGTTTATAAAAAACGTGAAGAATTAGGTGTTAATCGTGTGTATAAATTGGTCGACACTTGTGCGGCAGAATTTAAAGCCCAAACGCCTTATTATTATTCCACCTTCGAAAATGAAATGGAAACGGCAGATGGAACACGCTATTCAGATAACGAAAGTGTTGTTTCAGACAAGAAAAAAATTATTGTTCTAGGTTCTGGCCCAAATAGAATTGGACAAGGTATAGAATTTGATTATTGTTGTGTTCATGGGGTTTTGGCTGCAGCAGAATGTGGTTATGAAACCATCATGATCAACTGTAACCCAGAAACGGTTTCTACCGATTTTGATACAGCAGATAAGTTGTATTTTGAACCTGTTTTTTGGGAACATATTTACGATATCATCAAACACGAAAAGCCTGAGGGGGTTATTGTGCAACTAGGTGGACAAACAGCTTTAAAGCTTGCTGAAAAACTAGATAGATATGGGATTAAGATAATTGGAACCACTTATCAATCTTTAGATTTGGCCGAAGATAGAGGTCTGTTTTCTAACTTACTTAAAGAAAACAACATTCCTTATCCTGAATTTGATATAGCAACAACGGCAGATGAAGCTGCTGCAATTGCCGACGTTTTAGACTTCCCTATTTTAGTTCGACCATCTTATGTGTTAGGAGGTCAAGGCATGAAAATTGTCATTAATAAACAAGAATTGGAAGAGCATGTTGTCGATTTGTTAAGACAAATGCCTGGAAACCAACTATTGTTAGATCGTTATTTAGACGGAGCTATTGAAGCTGAAGCAGATGCTATTTGCGACGGAGAAAATGTATATATTATTGGAATTATGGAGCATATAGAACCTTGTGGAATTCACTCGGGCGATAGTAATGCAACCTTACCTCCTTTTAATATTGGAGAATTTGTCATGCAACAAATTAAAGACCATACCAAGAAAATTGCTTTAGCTTTAAATACGGTAGGTTTAATAAATATCCAATTTGCTATAAAAGATGATGTTGTTTACATCATTGAAGCCAATCCAAGAGCTTCTAGAACAGTACCATTTATTTCTAAAGCTTATGGAGAACCTTATGTAAACTATGCAACCAAAGTGATGCTAGGAGAGAAAAAGGTGACCGACTTCAACTTCAATCCACAATTAAAAGGATTTGCTATCAAACAACCTGTTTTCTCTTTTGATAAGTTTCATAATGTTAATAAGCAATTAGGTCCGGAAATGAAAAGTACTGGAGAAAGTATCCTTTTTATAGATAGTTTAAAAGACGACGAATTTTACAATTTATACGCAAGACGTAAAATGTATTTAAGTAAATAAGTAACTTATTCTTTATAAATTTTAAAACCATCAGAATATTTCTGGTGGTTTTTTATTTATATCAAATAAAGGTAAAGTAGTCCTGTAAGGATAGCTATTCCAAAGCTTATAAGCGTTCCTATTAAAATGTATTCGGTTAGTTTTCGTTGTTTGCCTTCTTTTAAATCGCCAAACCTAAATACCGATTTGGCTGTTATTAAAAATCCAACGGCTTCCCAATGATCTGAAATGATGAATATAAACACCAACAAACGTTCCAGCATTCCAATATATCTACCTGCATCCTCGAGAGATTCATTACCACTTGTTAGTTTTTCTATGTTCCACTTACTAAAAATAGTCATCATGATAATTGAAACTGGCTGGCTTAGAAAAAGCACACAAGTAATAAGTAATAAATTAGTTTCAGTGAAAACAGTTGAGAGTTTAAAGTTATTATCTGTAAACACGAAATAAGTAATAAAAATCATAATAATATGAAGCAATTGGTCTAGAAAGAACCACAAGCGTTTTGTTGTTTTCTTCTGAAATTTGAGTTTTAAAACGTCTATTATAAAATGTGATATGGTAATAGTTAGGATAATTGGCCAAAGTGACATATCCCAAAGCAAAAAAATTAATAAGACAAAATGGACAGCAATATGAATATAAAGAGTAGGAGATTTTAATTTCTTCTTCCTTTTTTGTTTGACGGATTTTTTAGTTTGAAATACAAAATCACCAATAAGATGCGCCAAAAAAAGTTTGATTAAAAGTATCATAATTCCTGAATTATTTTTTGTTGATACATACTATTCAATTCTAAAATCTCCTCCAAATTAGCTCGCTTTTGTCTTCTGCTAATCGCATTTTGATTGATGCTTAAGAGTTTGCCTAATTCTTCTTGAATGGCGTTCGGGTTTTCTAAGCTTAACTTTACAATTTCAGCCGAATTTACGGTCCAACGATCCATGCTCAATAAGGCTAGTCTAAAATATAGATTCAACTCTTTGTTTAATTGTGTATTGGATGTTTTTATTTTAAGGTTCTGTTTTTCCTTTTTAAGGGTTTCTAAGGTTTCTCCAGAATTTTGAAAGGCTTCTCCTTGAGATTCAGTAATGTGTTTGCCTGTATAGGTTTTGGTCCCAATGCCTATGGCAAGCCTAACATCCAAATCTTTAATGGTTTTTATACAAGCTTTAAGGTAAATAGCTGCTTCAAAACTTTGCTTAACATCCTTTATTTCTATTTGAAAACTATCTCCTCTGTAAATTTCCCATAAGGAGTTGTCTGCTTCTATGGTTGTCAAAGCTTTTTTTAATGTTTGTAACCATAGTTCTGGGTTGCTTATATTTCGAGATTTTATTATGTCTCCCGTTATTACACTTGTCATATTTAGTTTAATCGGTATTTATTTATATCACCTTATTAATGCGTAATATAAATTATCACGTTATTAAGTAATAATACATGATATCACGTTATTAAGTGATAATAAAGGTAAACTATTTTATGGAATATGAAAATAAATTCTGATTAAAATGTTAATTCACTCTGATAATCAGTTAAATAAAAGGATTATAGTTCCACTTTAACCTTGTATGGTTCTAAGATATGAAGATAATCTTCTGCTGAAAAGGACTTGTGGTTTAGCTCCTTGTGTCTGGTGTTTTTTGTTTTAATAAGTTCAATGGCTTTTAAAAAACGTCTAATTTCAACAGAATTATTTAAAATTAAACCTGGAACAACTACAGATTTATTGGCTTCATTTTTTGCAACCATAGTAAAATAGGAAGAATTACAATGTTTGATTTTTCCTGTAATGATATTTTCCGAAATCACTCGAATTCCAACAACCATAGACGTGTTTCCAACGTAGTTTATAGACGCTTTCATGGTAATTAACTCACCAATTTCTATGGGATTTAGAAAATCTACCGTGTCTACTGAAGCAGTCACACAATAAGCTTCCGAATGTTTTGAAGCACATGCAAAAGCAATTTGATCCATTAAGTTAAGAATGTAGCCTCCATGAATTTTTCCATTAAAATTGGAGTGGGAGGGTTTCATTAATTCGGAAATAGAAATTCGGGATTGTGATGCTGGTTTATAGGTCTCTCTCATTTAAAATCGTCTGTTATTGCGTTCTGTATCTTCTTCAACTTTGGTTATAAAAAACTTTGTGTCTCCCAACCAAAATATGTTGTTATAGCGTTCAAAATAATGAAGTTTCACATATTTTCCTTGAAAATCCTTTAAATTTTGAATCACTTCTTTTTCTTTGTCTTGTACTGAAAATTTGAATAACTGGCCTTCGGAAACTCCTTGACTTATTTCTCCTTCCCAAGTTTTTATAACCACACCTTTGCTGCTAAATTGTACTAATTCGCCTGCTCGGACTCCTTTGCTATAGGTTCCAAAATAAATAAAAAAAGCATAGCCTACAAGAACCAGAATAAATACGATTAAAAATTTAATTAGAAATTTTTTCATAAGGTGTTAGTTTTATTCTTCATCATCATTTTGAATTTGAGCGCGTTTTATAATGGCTTCGGGAAGTGCTTTTTTTGCTTTGGCTCCCATTTTTTTTAGTTTTTCAACACGTCCAATAATATTTCCTTTGCCTTCAACGAGTTTGTTCATGGCTGCCGAATAATCTGTTTTAGCTGCATCTATTTTTTTGCCAACACCAGTTAAGTCAATGACTAAGCCTTCAAATTTATCATAAAGAGCACCAGCTTGTTTAGCAATTTCTAATGCATTGCGTTGTTGCTTTTCATTATTCCACATGGAATCGATAGTACGTAAGGTAGCTAATAATGTGGTAGGCGTAACAATAACGATGTTTTTTTCAAAAGCCCTATTGTATAACGAATTATCTTCATTTATGGCTACGGCAAAAGCAGGTTCAATTGGAATAAACATCAATACAAAATCGGGAGATTCCATATCATATAAATCCTCATATTTCTTATCTGAAAGTTGATCTACGTGTTTTTTAATAGAATTCACGTGGGCTTTTAACCATAATGGCCTATCGTCATCTTCCGCATTTACCAAGCGTTCATAATCGGTTAAAGATACTTTGCTATCAATAATCATACGTTTATTATCAGGCAAATGTAGCACCACATCTGGAAGGACACGACTGCCATCCTCTCGAGTGAAATGTTGCTGTACAAAATACTCACGATCTTTTTCTAAGCCAGATTTCTCTAGAACACGTTCCAACACCAATTCTCCCCAATTTCCTTGCATTTTACTATCGCCTTTTAAAGCTCTAGTAAGATTTGTGGCCTCTTTGGTCATTTGCTGATTTAAGTCTTTTAAACCTAATAGCTGCTCCTTTAGAGATGAGTGCATACTGATGCTTTCCTTTTGGGTATCTTCGACTTTCTTTTCAAATAGTTGAATTTTTTCTTGTAAAGGATGTAATATTTGTTTGATGTTTTCTTTATTCTGAAGGGTGAATTTTTCACTCTTTTCATCTAGTATTTTGGTTGCCAATAATTCAAAATCCTTACGCAGTTGCTCTTGTTGAAGTACAATTTCTTCATCGCGTTTTAAAAGCTGTTTCTCCAAATTTTTATATTCAGTATTGCGTCTGGTTAATTCAGAATTTAAAAGGTATTTCTCATTGCGAATCTCATTGCGTTCATCTTCAATTTTGGAGACATTCTCTTTCAAATCAATTATGGTATTGTTTAATTGATTTTGTCGTTCTTCAAGCGTACTTTTTTCACCTTTACTTTTTAATTTGGAAAAGGTCATACCAAGATAAGCACCAATGCCACCAGAAAGTAATATGGATAGAATGAGAATAAGGTTGTCGTTCATGAATTGAAAATAAATTTATTTAAAAGTAAAGATAAAAAAAAAGCGCTCTTAATAGAGCGCTTTTGAAATGAGTTATAAATAATGTTTTAATACCAACCACGAATATTATACACTGTATTTGGTTGATTATTTCCATAGGCTATACCAACTTGTCTTGCTGCTTCTATGGCAGATTTACGCAAATCTACTTCATGTAATTGCAGTTTCCAGGTTCTGTCTTGTAAATCTTCAACGCGTGCTTCAATTTTGCTGAATAGTTTTTTTACATCTCCAAAACATGCTGATCTAGGATTAATGGAGGCCAAAATAGCTCCAGCTTCGTTTGCAGCATAAATATCTTGATTTGCAGCCCAAATAGCCTGAGCAACACCGTATTTTGTTAAGCACTCTTTATCGATGGCCTTTTTAAATAATCCTTCAATTTTATCTTTAACTTGATCGTAGCATTCACTAGAAGTAGGTACGCTAACCAAAAGAAATAAGGCTTCGTCATAATTATCTACCCGTTGTAGAGCTTCAGATTCCTTAATAATTTGATTACAATTTGTGTTATAGTAATCAATTATTTTTGCTTTTCCGTTTGCGACAAAATCTTGTACTTTTTTATTATTTGGCTTTAATTGCTTAATTGCTTGCATATAAGCTTTTGTTTCGTTGGTGCCTACGCCTTTAAGCTGAAACGATTCACTTGAAAATAAATTTCCGGCAACACCATCTCCCATATAGAGGGTCATTTCTAGGTTAAGCGCTACTTTTGCGGGAGCTGTACCAACTACATCTTTGCTCATGACCGTTATGTTTGGCGTAATGATAAATCTGGAGTTTCTAACATCATCACTAATTCCATTACTAGTAATAATCTGTCCAAGTTTATTGTTAAGCATGGCGTGCGCACTAGACGGAATACCTTCAATTTGGCTTGGAATATAAGCTCCTAAAGAGATGTCGTAATTATTGTCTTGAGCAACAATTATGGTTGCTACAAAACAAGATATTAAGGTTATAATTTTTCTCATAATATTGTTTATTTTCCTCCTAAGATTATTGTTGCTCGTCCTAATCCTTTCATAACAAGTTTGTTTGGTATGTTGTATGGAGAGTTTTTCAAGTAATCGCTTAATTCTTTAACAAATCTTCTGGCATCGATTGCTCGGCCTTTATCATTAAAAAGTGGCATTCTAACTTGTTCAAATAAAGCCATGGTTTCGGTCATGTCGGTTGTGCTGAAACGCCCTTTTACAGCATTCTCTTCCAACCAATTTTCTATAATGAAACCTAATTCCTCACCATCATTTCCATATTCAGTTTCTAAGTCGCCGTTCCAATCGTCCCAAGTTTGAACTCTAACAATAATTTCTCTACCGTTTTCAAACATGTCGTCAAAATGCATTTGTAAGGTTTCGGTAAATCCATCCATATGAGCCAATACGGCTTCAGATAACAAAACGGAAGTTTCAGCAGAGAATGAAGGGTCTCCAGTTCCAACAGCCGTTGCTATTTGTTTGTCGGTATAAGCATCTAGACCTTGAAGGTTATATGAGATAGATTTTTTAGGTCCCGTTTTATTTACGGTCCAGGTAAGTTGTATGATAATATCGGCCTTAGCAGTTTTTTTTAAGGCATCTATGGGACTTTCATTAACTTCGCTCCCAGAATCTTTAGATGTTCTCATATTATCTTCGGCAGAATTCGACTCTAAGGTTTTGATGGCAGATTCCATGTTTTTTAATGGAAATCCACGTTCAGACATCAATCCGTTAATTTGGCTGATAACTTGAAGTACTTCGGCATTTTCCTGAAAAGCTCTTTTGTAATCTGGAATCTTTACTGTGGTTCCTTGATCGTTATAGCTTAACATATATCCGTTTTGGTTGCACCAAACATCGCTAGGAACCACCATTAATGTTGGTTTTTTGGCTTGTGAGTATCCTAATGAAATAACAAAACAGATAAGCCCTAATGTGATAAAAATATTTTTTTTCATAATTTAATTTGATTTAAAATCCAGCATTTAAAGCTCTTACTATTCCTTCTTTTTCAAGGCGTTTTCTCAATTGATCTACTTGAACAGTTACAATAACTCCAATTTTATATTCTCGTTTACTTACTTTTAAACGATCTCCTGCTGCTATATTTCCATCGGTGGCTTGAGATACATATTTTAGATAATCGCCTCCATCTTCAAAAAAGGCATCAAAAAAGGCTTCGTGCTCCATAGCTACTTCTACATCTGGAACTAATGCACTAAATGAGGTACAGCCTTGGCTACCACCTGCGTATCCTTTAAAAATAATTCCATGAACGGCATTTTTCATGCCTCGTGAAATCGCGTGTTTTGGATTTTTTGAATAGGAAGATACTTTTACAAGTTTGGCACCTTTTTTAGCAACTCCCTCACACTCTAGATCGTATCTGAAAATTTTGGAATCTTCATTGGCTTTGTTTTTCTTCCACTGTGCATTGGCATTAAAGCTAAAGCCTATCATGCATGCAAATAAAAAATAATGTTTAAATTTTAGTTTCATGATTTTTAATTTAATTGATTTGTTTAATTAGCATTCCTGGGTAATATTTGTTTTTCGACCCTTTAAAGGTTGTATATTCTAATTCTGTTTCGGTTTCTTCTGTTGCCATAAAGCGGTTATCCCAAATAAGGTCTTTTTCGGCTCTTATAATTCCTATTTGTTTGTATTCTGTTTTTCCTTCTTTGTTTATAATTTGTTCTAAAACACCATATTTGTCTCCTTTTTCAACACCTTCCTTAAGGCCAATTTTTGCAGCAATAGGATCGCCACTCAACAAAGGAGTTTTTGTTCTAAATACCTCGTAAGTTCTTTGAAGTTTTGCTATTACCGCATCCGATGCTTTTATGGTTGCAGTGGCTATTAATTCTTCATCGGTTTGTTTTGTGTATTTGGTACTTTGTAAATCTGCCCAAGCGCTTTCCATTCCTATGTACTCTAATGAAAAAATGTCTGTTTCGTCAAAAGCTTTCACACGTTCAGGGTCTAAATCGGCGTCTTCATTCCATAGATCGTTGTAGAAAATGGATGCAATTTCTTCATTCCAAACAAGTTTATATAAATAAGAGTCGGTTTTAATAACATAGCCTTTTCCTAAAACATCCACACCTTCTGAAGTTGTATTAGCAATTAGGCTCACGTCTTTATTACCTGCTTCGGCAGCAGCACTGGATACGGCAGCTAAAATACTATTGGTTTTTTTTGCAACTTCCTCTTTATTGGTATATTTAAAATTGTTAATTACCACGAAAGTGTTGTTTATAAGCTCTTCTCCTGCATCGGCGATCATTGCATTTCCACGTTCTGTTTGATTTGCAATTTTAACATCTAAATCCGAAGCATTATAATAGCCTCTTTCTGAAATAAGCTCCATATTAAAGCCGCCTTTTTCACTTCTATTAAACCATTTTGCAATCATGGATTTTGCAATATCGTTTGTGTTTAAAAAATCTGTGATAGCTTGTTTTTGAAGAGAGTTCACTTCTTTTTTTGATAAGGTATTATCAATTGTTTTTGGAATAATGCGTCCTTTTACAATATGTGAATTAAATTTTTCGGGTAGTGGATAATTAATGAATGAATTTTGGATAACTTCAGCATGTCCTTCGTTTTCATCAGAAACCATCAAGGTATATAAGGAGCTTCTTCTATAAATTAAATCGTTAGTTTCTGATTGAGAGAACACCGAAAGTGAATAACAAGAAATAAAAGTTAAGAGTAATAGTTTTTTCATGAAATATAAGATTTGGTTATTGTATAGATTAGTTAGATCCATATAGATTAATTACTAACTATATGTTTTTTAGAATTAAAGGTTAACATTAGATGGAATATTAAATCAGTTTTTAAAATGACAATTAATTTAATTTGAGGGATTAAACATACTTAAATTTCTTACAAGTATAGTAATAATTGAAATTATTTCCTGAAAAATAGATGAATAGGCCGAAGTGTATGAATCTAATTTAAGACAGTTTCTTAAAATTAGTAATAGTTATTTTTTGATCTTGAAATTTCCGGTTTGCTCATCGAAAATAATTAAATCTTTAGGAAAAAGTGAATTAAAGACCCCTTTTGAAATCAGGTTACAAGGTTGGTCCGTAATCACTTCTTTTGGTGTCATAACAATCATCTTATCACAAAGTTGAATGGCCAAATCTATTTCGTGTGAAGAAAACAGGATGGTTTTGCCCGTATCTTTTACCAAATTCTGGAGTAGTTTTAAAATATAGGCTTTGTGGTACATGTCCAAATGTGTAGTTGGCTCATCTAAAATAATCAGGTCCGTATCTTGTGCCAAGGCTCTTGCAATTAGAACTTTTTGAAGTTGTCCATCGCTTAACTCATAACATTTTTTGTGCTTTAAAGTTTCAATGTTGGTTAAGCTTAAAGCTTGAATAACCTTATTTATATCTTCAGGTGATAAGGTTCCTACCCAATTGGTATAAGGATGTCTTCCTAAGGCCACCAATTCGAAAACAGATAAGTTTTTTGATGCAATTGGTTCTGTTAAAACCAGACTCATGGTTTTTGCTAGGTCTTCGGAACTGTAATCTGAGAGCAATTTCTCATTTATAAAAATCTGACCATTTAAACTGTTTTGAACGTTTGTTAAGGTTCGTAACAGGGTAGATTTTCCAATACCGTTAGCTCCAACCAAACCAACAAGCTCCCCTTTTTGAAGTTTAATTTGGATGTTTAATGCAATTACAGATTCTTCCTTTTTGGTTTTGTAACCAATTTTAAGATTCTCGGTTCTTAAGACGCTATGTTCGTTTTGCTCAGACACTAATTTTTTCTCTTTTAAAATATCATTTTACGTTTTCTAACCAACAACCAAATAACTACTGGCGCTCCAATTAACGAGGTAATAGCATTTATTGGTAAGGTATAATCACTTGCCGGAACTTGCGCAATACTATCGCAAATTAGCATGATTATGGCCCCAAACAAAAACACAGCTGGTAATAATATTTTATGGTTGGAGGTGTTAAAAACCTGTCTGGTTATATGCGGAATAGCCAAACCTATAAAGGCTATGGGTCCGGCAAAAGCAGTAATGGTTCCAGCCAATAAACTAGTTGCAATTATAATAATAAAGCGACTTTGTTTGATGTTTAGGCCTAAGCTTTTCGCATAATTTTCACCTAATAACAACGTGTTTAAGCCCTTTATGGAAATAGCACTTAAAAAAATTCCCAAACAATAAATGGTAAAAAAGATAAAAAGTTCACTCCAAGATAGATTCCCTAGACTACCAAAACCCCAAAAAATGTATTGTTGTAATTGCTCGGCAGAACTAAAATAGGAGAGGACACTAACAACTGCTGCGGTAATACTTCCAAACATGAGCCCGATAATAAGTATGGCCATGGTATCCTTTACTTTGGAAGAAACCATCAAAACGGCAAGAAGCACTAAAAAACTTCCTAAGCTGGCAGCAATAACAATACTCCATTTAGACGCTAATATGGAAGCGAAAACACCTCCAAAAATTCCAGTTCCCAATATAACCAAAGCAACGCCTAGACTTGCTCCAGAACTAATTCCTAGTACAAATGGACCAGCTAATGGGTTTCTGAAAAGTGTTTGCATTAATAAACCTGAAATTCCTAGTCCAGAACCAACCAAGATGGCAGTCATGGCTTTTGGCAATCTGTAATCGTGAATAATATATTGCCAATTTTCATTTTCGATAGTTCCCAAGAAACTTTTAAAGATTTCTTTGTTTGGAATGGAAACAGAGCCCAAACTAATATTTACGAAAAAGCATATAATCAATAAGAAGATTAAAGCAATGAATGAAAAGGTATATGTATTGGTTTTTGGCAACTATTCTAAAGATTTAAAAAAATAAGGTGTATAGTTTTCTAGCAGTTCTGGATGACAGATTTTAATAATATCTTTTAACACCAAATCTGGTCGTGCGATGCCTAATTCGTAGTACAAAACGCCTCCAGTTGATCCTTTTGTATTAGCAATAGTGTACATGTTTTTATTTTTAAAGGCATCGAATTTTGTGTAATGTGGATTGGCTTTTTCTAAAGCCTCGTAAGATGTGTAAAAGGATGGATTTATCCAAAATTGAGCATTTTTAGCTTTATCAAGAACTACTTCAAAGTTCAAGGATAAACTTCCAGAACCTTCTGTTTCACTCCATAAATAATTTACATTGGCGTCTTTCAAAATTTGAGCTTCTGTACTTGTGCCATTAGGTAGATACCAAATGTCCTTATGCATGGCTCCACTTAAAACGGTCGGTTTGTTTTTAGCATTTAAGGCTAAGGATTTTGCTTCTAAATAGCTGTTTTCAATAGATTTAAAAATGGAATCTGCTTCTTTTTCTTTATTGTAAAGCACACCAAAAAACTTAATCCATTCGGCTTTTGCTAAAGGGGAATGTTCTACCCAATCGCCATTATAAATTACTGGAATACCAGCTTTTTTTATGTTATCAAAGGTTTTGTTGTTGTTATCCATTCCAAATCCAATCACTAATTCTGGTCTAATTTCCAATAAAACCTCAGTGTTGATGCCTTCGTTTTTTCCTAAGTCCCTAACATGGCCACTATCTATTCTACTTCTTGTTAATTCTGAAGAAATATAATCTGTTTCTGGAAATCCAACAAGTGTGTTCCCAACTTTCAAAAGTTCTAATGAAGGAATATGTGTGGTTGAAGTCACTACCATTTTTTGAATAGGAATAGTAATTACACCATCAAAATCCGCATTGTTTAATGTAATTTTTGACGCTATATCTTTATTTACTAAAGCATATTTAAATGTTTTTTCAGCTTTGGGCCAAGGACTATTTATAGTTAATAAGGTATGATTTTCGAAATGCGTAATTTCAAATCCTTTGGCATAAGATAAATTTATTGGAGTTCCATCTAATTGAGCTATAGGAGTATTTTCCTTATTCTTACAATTAAAGAGAAAAACAAAGAGACAAATAAAAAAATATCTAAAAATCATAATTTAAGTAACATTTGTAACTGTCCAATTATATTGAGGGTTCTAGTTTTGTAAAAAACCAAAGCCATGAGAGACGGTTCAAATTTAACAATATATATAGTAGCAGGAATCATAATATGTCATTTTTTAGTTGGCTTCATTTATCTCATCTATAAACTCAATAAGAAAAAATAACTTTTAAGAGTTATGGAGTTAATCATTTAAATTAATCTATTTTTGCAGAGAAATTTGGTTCGACTTATTTAGTCGATTAAATGGGAATCAAGTGCAACGATTTACGATTGTTGATTTTAGATTTACGATTTTTGAAGCTTTTTCAAATTCGTAATTTGTCCGTCGTAATTCATTAATTCTTGAACTGTTCCCGCAACTGTAAGCTACAAAGCTTCATGTAAAACTTCAATGTCACTGGATATATCTGGGAAGACCTACATGAGGACGCA
>NZ_DATGNO010000139.1:0-33122 GCF_035306705.1 Xanthomarina sp. | reverse complement strand
ATTATTTCGTTGTATGGGTTTGCCATCTTTGTCGACCACAACCACATCAAAGCTTTGATTTTCATCTGTAAAAAAGGAACCATACGCATTACCTTCAGGCGAGCGAAGACCTACAAAAGATTCGTAAGGTGCGTAAGGCATGGTAAAAGCATCCATAGAAAAATCGCCCCCATTTTCGAAAGCACGAACTAAAAACTGCACATTCAACATGCCTGGTGCATTTTTACCAACCTTTAGTTTGTTGTTAATTTGAGCAATACCCTCAGCATTGACATGGCCTTCAAAAATATTTAATTCTTCCGTATTAAACTCACAAGTCGGATCGAAAAAAACATAATTCTTATAGTTTTTAAATCCGGTATTCGAACTGCTAATTTTTGCTTTAATTTCAGCTTTTAAATTTTTTCCAGGGGCACCATGAAGCCATGCGACATCCAAAGTTCCTTTTAAAGGTTCGTTATTGGTTAAAATGGCATTTTCAAAATCGATTTTAATTTTTAAACGATTTGGTTTTACCATTTCAATTTTTAAGGTTTTATGAAAGGTAGCCCCACCAACAGATACTTTTGCACTGTAATTTCCAGTTTTGTCTTCGGTGTTGGTTGCAACTGTAAATTTGTAAAAATTGTTTAAATGGTCTGTGGTAATGTTTTTATAAGTTAATTTTCCATTAGGATCTGTAATTTCTAATTTTACCGGATGTCCTTTTGCAAGTGGATTGGCTTTATCATTCAACATAAAAGTTAAATGCAAAGTGTCTCCAGGACGCCAAACTCCGCGTTCTCCATATAAATAACCTTTAAGTCCACGTTGTAATTTATTTCCGGAAACATCAAATTTACTTAGAGATAGCGAGTTACCATCGTTTAGTTTTACATAGCTTGTATTGTTTCCTTTTCTAACAATAGCAAAAGCTGCGTATTTATCTATATCAAACGTGATTAGGCCTTCCGAATCTGTAAAAAGCGTGGCTATTTCCTGTTGTTGATAATTATAAAGTGTCACGGAAGCATTGGCTTCTGGATTCGTGGTTAAAATATTAGTTACTGCAAAATAATAGGAATTATGCTCGCTTCGCTTGGCAATAACACCCAAATTGGACGCCAGCAAATTTTGAGATACCACACGATTGCCATTGTAATATGCGTCATGACACGGATTTTCGCGCTCGTTCCAGTTATGCGAATAGTTTTTATAGCTATAAATTAAATTATCCCAATAAGCTTCTTCCCTTAAATCGTCGTCTTCGGTATAGGCATCTTCAGAATAATCGTTACCATAGTAATCGTCTTCGTAATAATAATCATCATATTCGTCGTCACTTATGGAAGCTGTTGTATTTGCAGTACAATCGTACAGGGAATAGTCTTTATTAAAACTTAATTCCACACGATAAATAGCACCTGGATCTGCATTAATAAACTTTGAAAGATCGATACTGTAGGCACGCCATTTTCCCGTATTTTCGGCTTCGGTTTGCAATTCTATGGTTTGTTTGGCAATACGACGTCCCACTCGTTTAACGGCATAATCATCATCACTATTCAAAGAATTGTCTTGTAAATATTGGAGAATATTGTCTTCAAAAATTTTAATAACCCGAACATCCACAGCTTTTAAATTAACTGCTTCAAAATTAAATTTTAGTTCTTTAGAATTTGGCAGAATGGAGCCATTACTAATTAATCGAACTTGTGGTTTGAGGTTTTCGAAGGTAATTTTTTCTGAAAAAGATTTTTTCAATTTAAACCCATCTATATTTGAAATTCCTGGGAAAATATCCACTTGAATATCGCCTACCAATTTACTTTCAGGATAGACTTTTAAAATATTTCCGTCAACGATAAATTTCGGGTTTTTCGAGTTTTCAATGGTAATCAAACCATCAAAATTTTGTTGTTTTTTTAATGGATCGGAAAAGTTAATTGATACGTATTGATCTGGGGTTTGGATAACTTCGACCTTAGTGATTGTATAATTGTTAATACCTGGAATGCTCAGTTTCTTTTCGCCTGTGTTTTCAGCATTAATCGCTTTTCCTTGCCATTTTACAAGAATTTCAGAATCTTCAATCTCCCTGTGGATGCTGTCAATTTTAAAATCGAAAAATTTCGCTTTTTCGTTGTATTCATTAAAAACAATAGCTAGTTTTTTACCATTTTGCGAGGCTTCGACCAATTGTTTAGCTTGTTTTAGCGAGATGACATCCGAAGTTCGTAAAACCGCTTCAACATACTGCCATTCCTTACTATAGGATTGTAAATTATTGGTAACAATCGTAAAATTAGGGGTGATGGTTTTAAACTGAAAGGTGTAGTTTGCCAGTTCTTTAGGAATATCCTTATAGATTTTATTAAGTTTAACCGTAACTGTATATTCCGTTGAAGGTTCTAGGGTTTCATCTGGTTTAAAAAGTAGTGCGTGTTTATTAATTACTATAAGTTTACCCGACACATGTGGGGAAATAGTAACTACATTATCTGTTAATTCCTGTTCTGCTTCCCAACCTTCGACTTCTTTGGCTAAATTTATTTGAATAGGCTCGGCAATGGAGCTTAAACCCGAAGTAGTATAACTTATATATTCCCGAAATTTAAAAATATTATCGGTTTCCGTTTCGTTCTTTTTACACGAAGCAATAACGGATAGTATAACAATAAGAGTTAAGACTTTTTTAAAAGACATAGATTGGAGATTTTTCATTGAATAAAAATAAAAGTATTAAAGTAATATTTAGTTACAAAGTAAGTACTTTGATTGGTTTATGGCATGCCGAAAATCAGCTAGTTTTCGATATCTTTATAAATACCTATGGTTAGTTCGCCCTTATCGTTCATAGTAGCTCGATACATTCCTTCCGTATTGAACTCCATAACCATATTTCCATTTTTATCGACTGCAATAATTCCGCCATCTCCTCCAAGTTCAGGAACTTTTTTCTGAATGACTTCCTTAGCAGCCTCTTGAAGTGTGAATCCTTTGTAATCCATGAGTGCGGAAATATCATGAGCTACCATGGCGCGAATAAAAAACTCTCCCCAACCGGTACTGGAAACAGCACAGGTATTGTTATTGGCATAAGTTCCAGCTCCAATTATTGGTGCATCGCCAACCCGTCCCCAACGTTTGTTGGTCATTCCACCTGTTGATGTTCCTGCTGCCAAATTTCCATGCTTGTCTAAAGCTGCACATCCTACGGTTCCAAATTTGGAGTCTTTAATAGTGGCATCATAAAAAGCTGTTTTATTGTCTGCTTTTTTTTCATCTTCATACCTTTTTACACGCTTTAAAGAGTTCATTCTATCTTCAGTATAAAAATACATGGAATCTACAATTTCCAAACCTTGTTCTTTGGCAAACACATCTGCTCCATATCCGGCCAACATAACATGTGGTGAATGCTCCATAACGGCTCTTGCCAAACTAATCGGGTTTTTAACAGTTCTAGTTCCTGCAGATGCTCCAGCATTCAAGGTTTTTCCATCCATAATGGACGCATCCAATTCATTGGTTCCTGCATTGGTAAAAACAGCTCCTTTTCCAGCATTAAACAAGGGAGAATTTTCCATAACATGAATGGTTTGTTCAACGGCATCCAAACTACTTCCTCCGTTTTTTAAAATTTCATAGCCCACACGAATGGCTTCTTCCAGTTTTAATTTATAAGCTGCTTCATCTTCCTTAGACATATTTTCTTTTAAAATAGTTCCTGCTCCTCCATGGATAACAATAGCAAATTGATTGGTTTGTGTTGCAGTGGCCTCAATAGCTTTAGATTTTGAATAAACCTTTAGTTCTTCTTCATTTTTACAACTAAAAAAAACGAAGCATAAGCACAAAAAATACATATAGCTTTTCATAATAATACATCTTAAAATAGAAGTCTTAAAGTTACATTATTTAGAAAAGCCATCTCAGGCTAAAACGACTTTTTATTCCTATCTTTGTATTTCTATTTAATAATCAGTAAAAAAAACAAGTAAATATGGAAGCAATTGCTACCGATTTCGGGATTAAAGAAGCTCTAAAACAACTAGGAGTTAAAGATATAAATGAAGGAACTTCAACAGGTTCAAAAAACTTTTCTAATGGCGACATTATTGAGAGTTATTCTCCTGTTGACGGGAATTTAATTGGTAAAGTAAAAACAACTTCAAAGGAAGATTATGAAAAAGTAATGACTGCTGCAACATCAGCATTCTTAACTTGGAGAACTGTACCTGCACCTCAACGTGGCGAAATTGTACGTCAATTTGGAAATAAATTACGTGAATTGAAAGAACCTTTAGGGAAATTGGTTTCTTATGAAATGGGAAAATCTTTACAAGAAGGTTATGGTGAAGTTCAAGAAATGATCGATATCTGTGATTTTGCCGTTGGTTTATCCAGACAATTAAACGGGCAAACAATTCCATCTGAGCGTCCGGGTCACGTTATGCGTGAGCAATGGCACTCATTAGGTGTGGTTGGTATTATTTCGGCGTTTAACTTTCCAGTAGCTGTTTGGGCGTGGAATACAGCTCTAGCATGGGTTTGTGGTGATGTTTGTATCTGGAAAGCTTCAGAAAAAACACCATTATGTTCTATTGCCTGTCAAAATATTATTGCTGGAATTTTAAAAGAAAACAACTTACCAGAAGGTACTTCAAATATTATAACTGGCGATTATAAAGTTGGTGAAATGATGACTAAGGATCCACGTGCTGCTTTAATTTCTGCTACAGGATCTACAAGAATGGGTAGAATTGTTGGAGTAACCGTAGCAGAGCGTTTTGGAAAATCGTTATTGGAATTAGGAGGTAATAATGCCATTATTATTACACCTACAGCCGATTTAAAAGTAGTTGTTCCTGGTGCTGTTTTTGGAGCAGTTGGAACTGCTGGACAGCGCTGTACATCAACTCGTCGTTTAATCATTCACGAATCGGTTTACGATAAAGTAAGAGATGCTATTGTAGGCGCTTACGGTCAATTAACTATTGGAAATCCACTAGATCAGAAAAACCATATTGGACCATTAATTGACAAAGATGCCGTAAAAACATATTTAGCAGCTATTGAAAAAGCAAAAGCTGAAGGTGGAAATGTATTGGTTGAAGGTGGTGTACTTGAAGGTGAAGGTTACGAAAGTGGATGCTACGTGAAACCAGCTATTATTGAAGCCAAAAATCATTTTGAAATTGTACAGCACGAAACCTTTGCTCCTGTTTTATATTTAATGAAATATTCAGGGGAAGTTGAAAATGCTATCGAGCAACAAAATGGTGTGGTTCAAGGATTATCATCAGCTATTATGACGAATGAATTGAAAGAAGCCGAAAAATTCTTATCATTTTCAGGGTCAGATTGTGGAATTGCAAACGTAAATATTGGAACTTCAGGCGCTGAGATTGGTGGTGCTTTTGGAGGCGAAAAAGAAACAGGTGGTGGACGTGAGTCTGGATCTGATGCTTGGAAAGTATATATGCGTCGTCAAACAAATACAGTAAACTATTCGGATGAATTGCCATTAGCCCAAGGCATTAAATTCGATTTATAATATTTAACTATTAGTGTTAATTTTAAAAGACCGTTTTCCCTTTCGAAAGCGGTCTTTTTGCATCTTATTAATTAACAAAGCCTTTGGAATTAAACTAATTGGTTTTGCTTATTTTTGGAGCTTATGTTTTTATTCAAGTCAAGTATTAAATTCATCTATATAACATCCTTATGAAAAAAATTATTATTTCATGTGTATGTGCAACACTTATTATAAGTTGCGAGACAAACACTAAAAACCCAGAAGCGCCATTGAACTATCCTAAAACCAAAACCGTAGACACCTTTACCACATATTTTGGAACAGAAGTTAAAGATCCATATAGATGGTTAGAAGACGATAGAAGTGCGGAAACGGCTGCATGGGTGAAAACAGAAAACGAATTAACTTATGGTTATTTGGAAACCATTCCATATAAAGACAGTTTAAAGAATCGATTAGAAACCCTTTGGAATTTCGAGAAAATTGGAGCACCTTCAACCGAGGGAGACTATAATTATTATTATAAAAACAATGGACTTCAAAATCAATCGGTTATTTATAGAAAGAAAAAAGATGCTACTGAAGAGGAGGTCTTTTTAGATCCAAATACGTTTAGTAAAGATGGAACCACCTCCTTAGGTGGGCTATTTTTCTCGAAAAACAGTAAACTGTTAGCTTATGCAATTTCCGAAGGCGGCAGCGATTGGAGAAAAGTCATCCTTATTGATACCGAAACCAAAGAAATTCTTGAAGACACGTTGGTTGACATCAAATTCAGTGGTGTTTCTTGGTATAAAAACGAAGGTTTCTACTACTCTAGCTACGACAAACCTGAAGGAAGCGAACTATCTGCAAAAACCGATCAGCATAAAGTTTTCTATCATAAATTAGGAACGCCTCAAAAAGACGACCTGCTTATTTATGGAGGAACAGACACAGAAAAACATCGATATATTACAGGAAATGTTACTGAAGATGATAAATTTTTATTTATAAATCCAAAAGTGTCCACGTCTGGAAATAAATTATATGTAAAAGACTTAAATAAAGCAAACTCATCCTTTGTTGAAATTTTAGGAGATACAGACAGCGACACGGGAGTAATTACCAACAAAGGTGATGTTCTTTACCTATTAACTAATCTAAACGCACCAAATAAACGCGTGGTAAAAGTATCTGCTTCAAACCCTACTCCAGAGAATTGGGTCGATGTTATTCCAGAAACCGAACATGTTTTATCGGCTTCAAAAGCAGGTAATTATTTATTTGCCGTTTATATGGTAGATGCTGTTTCAAAAGTATATCAATACAATTACGATGGCACTAAGGTTCGCGAAGTAGAACTTCCGGGATTTGGAACTGCTGGAGGTTTTTCAGCTAAAAAGGATGAAACTGAATTATATTATTCCTTTACCAATTATATTACTCCTGGAAATATTTACAACTATCAAATAGAAACAGGAATTTCATCATTATATAGTAAACCAGAAATTGCTTTTAATCCAAATGACTACGAAAGCAACCAAGTGTTTTTTACCTCTAAAGATGGTACGAAAGTACCTATGATTATTACGCATAAAAAAGGGTTGGAATTAAACGGAAACAACCCAACCATTCTTTATGGCTATGGAGGTTTTAATATTAGTTTAACTCCTGCTTTTAGTATTGCCAATGTGGTTTGGATGGAACAAGGTGGTATTTATGCGGTTCCTAATTTACGTGGTGGGGGAGAATATGGTAAAAAATGGCACGACGCAGGTACCAAAATGCAAAAGCAAAATGTTTTCGACGACTTTATTGCTGCTGCTCAATATTTAATAGATAACAAATATACTTCTTCAAAATACCTAGCTATAAAAGGTGGTTCTAATGGAGGTCTTTTAGTTGGTGCAGCTATGACCCAACGTCCAGACCTGTTTCAAGTAGCTTTACCGGCCGTTGGTGTTTTGGATATGTTGCGTTACCATACCTTTACAGCAGGGGCTGGCTGGGCTTACGATTATGGTACAGCTGACGACAATAAAGACATGTTTACTTATTTAATAAACTATTCGCCTTTACATAATATTAAAGAAGGCGTGGAGTATCCTGCTACTTTAATTACTACCGGCGATCACGACGACCGAGTGGTTCCTGCGCACAGCTTTAAATTTGCTGCAGAATTACAAAGTAAACAAACAGGAACTAATCCAACCCTTATCCGAATAGAAACAGATGCAGGTCATGGCGCAGGAACCCCAGTAAGTAAAACCATTGAACAAAGTGCTGATATTTTTGGTTTTACACTTTTTAATATGGGCTTTAAAACCTTACCTAAAAAAATAGATGAAGCAGTAAAAGGCTAAAATTTTCTCTTATAAATTTAAAGTCGTTTGAAATTTCAAACGGCTTTTTTTTATGTTATTTTTGTAAGATGCTGCAAGTAAAAAACATCTCTTTTAAATACCTGAAAAAACCAGTTCTCCAAGACATAGATTTTGTTCTAAATGCAGGAGAGCACCTTTCTATTATTGGAGAAAGTGGTTCGGGAAAAAGTACTTTATTAAAATTACTTTATGGGGAATTAGATGCCAATCAAGGAAGTATATTTTGGAAAGACAATGAAATTCTTGGCCCCAAGCATAACTTGGTTGTTGGTTACGATTTTATGAAATATGTCTCTCAGGAATTCGATTTAATGCCATATACCACGGTGGCCGAAAATATTGGGAAACACTTATCTAATTTTTATCCCGAAGAAAAGCAAGCACGTATAAAAGAACTTCTGGAAGTGGTTGAGCTAACGCCATTTACTGATACTAAAGTGAAACTTTTAAGTGGCGGACAAAAACAACGTGTAGCCTTAGCAAGAGCATTGGCCAATGCTCCAGAAATTATTTTATTGGACGAGCCATTTAGTCATATAGACAATTATAAGAAGCAAAGTTTAAGACGCCGTTTATTCCATTTTTTAAAGGAAAATAACATTGCGTGTATTGTTGCTTCCCACGATAAAGAAGATGTTTTGCCTTATTCAGATAAAATGATTGTTTTAAACGAACATAAAATTGTGGCAAACAACAGTCCAAAACATTTGTACAAGTATCCCGAGTCGCCACTAATAGCATCTTTCTTTGGCGAGTTTAATGTGATAGACGGAAAGATTATTTATGCGCATCAAATAGAAGTTGTGGGAAATTCAAATTTAAAAGCAACGGTAAAAACCAGCTATTTTAAAGGACCTTTTTATTTGATTGAAGCAGACTTAAACGGACAAACCATTCTTCTTGAACATAAAGATTACCTCGACAAAAACACAGAGATTTATTTGATTATAAAATAGCAACAATTGTAAATTTCTGTTCCCTAAAACTTAACAAGGCTCCAACCTGTTTGCCCATCAACAATTTTCCTATAGGAGTTATTGGAGAAATCGCGTAAAATATCTGATCTGAAACTTTTAATTCCCCAGCACTAATAGCAATAAAGTAATTTGAGGAAGACGTTATTACAAGAGATCCTAAACAAACTGATTCTGACGTTTTAGACACATCTATTTTAGAAAGCAATTCTTGTAATTTTTGAATTTCAGCCAATTGGCTTCCTGCTTTTTCACGTTCAATTTGCAGCATGGCTCTTCCAGTTTCATGCTTATCTCCAGCACTACTCTTGGTTTCAGAAGTTAGCGACTCTTGTATCTCCTCAATGGTTTTTTGAATGTTATTAAGTCGGGAGTTACAAAACGCCTCACATTGAGAAAATAATTGCTGCTTTACCCCTAATTTATTTTCCATCTGATTTATTGTAATCCAGCTTTCCAAAATAGCCCATTTGTCTCACGATCCATGCTTTTCTACGTTCAATATAATTAGTGGCAGGACGAGCTTTAAATTTTAACGGATTTGGTAAAATAGCTGCAATAGAAGCCGCTTCATATGGAGTTAATTTTGAGGCAGGTTTATTATACCAATAAGTTGCGGCCGCCTCGGCTCCATAAATACCAGGACCCATTTCAATGCTGTTTAAGTACACTTCTATAATTCGCTCTTTAGACCAAATAGTTTCTATTAGGAAGGTAAAATATACTTCTAAACCTTTTCGCAACCAACTGCGTTCTGGCCATAAAAATACATTTTTAGCTGTTTGCTGACTTATGCTGCTGGCTCCTTTAATGCGTTTGCCTTTTTTGTTGTTTTCATAAGCCTTTTCTATTGCATTTACATCGAATCCCTTGTGGTTTAAAAAATTTTGGTCTTCGCTGCAAATAACTGCCAATTGCATGTTTTTAGAAATTTTATCTATCGAAACCCAATCATGTTCCCAAGAAAAAGGTTTATCATTTTGATAGTTTTCAACCCCTCTAATAAGCATTAAAGGAGTTATAGGAACTGGCACCCATTTGTACAAAATAACCATGCCTATAGATAGGATAATTGCACCAACTATGAGTTTAAAAATAAATTTGAAGAATCTTTTAAGCATCTTATTCGATTAAATCCACTATTTCTCTACCAATTAAACTTCCAATGGCAACACCCATTCCGCCTAATCTAACACCACAATATACACGATTTGAAAGTTGTTTTACAATAGGCTCCTTACTCGTTCCAACACCCATAATACCGCTCCAACTATAGTCTATCTCAAAATCTGTTTCGGGTAAAATTACTGTTTTTAGAAGTTCCCTTAATTTATTTTGAATGCGTTCCGTTTGGCCAAATTCAGTGGTTTCCTCGCCTTCAAAATCGAGGTTTCTACCTCCTCCAAATAGGATTCTATCGTCTATGTTTCTAAAGTAATAATACCCTTTATCTAAATGAAACGTACCTTTAATATGAAGGTTTTTTATAGGCTTTGTTATTAAAACCTGTGCTCTAGCTGGTTTCACTTTTTTAGATATTAGTTGCGATGCAAATCCATTGGTTGTAAAAATGAGGTTTTTGGTTTGAAACTCTAACTTGTTGGTTTTTACTTTTACACTATCTAATTGATCCACATAACCTTCGACCAAAATGTTGTTTAAAATTTTAATGCCTTTGGAATGTGCTTGTTGAAGCAAGGCTTCCATCATTTTTCCTGTATCTATCTGTCCTTCAAACGAATTAAATAGATAGGTTTTTTGAATATTTTTAAAATTGAATATATTCTCTTTTAGCTGAAAAACATCGTCTTTAAAAATGGGTTTTAGCAATTTATTGATCGTTTCTCTTTTTGTTAAACAGGTTTCAAAAAGCTGTGAGTCTTCATTTGAAAACAACTCATAACCGCCTAATTGTTGATAATAAATTGCTTGATCTGATAAAGTCTGTCTTAAAAGCAACAAACCATCCAAGCGTTTTTTAATCAAATTAATAACCTCTTCTTCAGAATGTGTTTTTAGATCGTCCAAGATTTCGCTTAAACTGCCAAAACAAGCAAAGCCAGCATTTTTAGTGCTTGCTCCTTGTGGTAACATACCCCTTTCTAAAATTAAAATATTGGAATTTGGAAAACGCTGTTTTAATTGCAAGGCACAATTAAGGCCTACAATACCACTTCCAACAATGGTATAATCGATGTTGGTTAGCCACGATTTTATTTCCCAATAGGATAAATTCATAAAACGAAAGTAATCTAATTATTTGAACTTTTGAAACATAAAAAAACTCCGAAATGGCTTTCGGAGTTCTTAAAAAAGTTTAAAAAGGACCTATTCTATTATTATTTTCTTAGTCGCTTTACTTCCGTTTCTTTCAATATTCAACAAGTACATTCCTGAAGCTAAAGAGCTAACATCCAATGTTCTTACTAAGGTTTTGTTGTTATTAAACTCGTTATAAACACGTCGTCCTCTAATATCAATTATAGAGATATTAATATCATCCGTATTATTTAATTTAATATAAAGTTCTCCATGTGTTGGATTTGGATATACGCTGAAGGTATTAGCATCAAATTCATCAACACTTAAAGGTGCTATAATATTTACAGAATAATCTTCAACTTGACCATAGAAACCATTTTCGCAAGGCAACAAATTATCGGTGTTCTCGTTTTTCATAACCACCCTCATGGTAGTCATTCCCAATACAGCATCAGAAGGTACCGTTATGGTTAATGGAGAACCCGTTGTTGCCTGATTAACTACATTTATTGCCGTTCCTAAACTATAGGCTTCATTTGTGTCGAAAGTGCAATTCTGATTCCAATCAATCCAAACTTTTATAAAATACGGGTAATTACCATTTGTATTTACATTTACTGTAATAGCATGACTAGAACCTCTTTCCACATCTGTAGAAATAGATGTGAAGTCTTCGTATGGTGCATTAGTTGCAGCTGGATTTAGGTTATTTATGGTATTAAAAATAACTCCTGTAATTCTGTCTGGATCTGTAGGTTCTGCCGCAGATGTACAATGACCATTAGATACTGTAAGACCCGCTGTAACTGTTCTAACAATAGATGGCGATGTTCCAGTAACAGTTATGTTGTAATTTCCTGCGCTTGCACCCGCAAGACCAGTAACATTCAATGTAAAAGTACCATCAGCATTTAATGTAGTAGGTGTAAAAGCAAAGTTAACTCCAGTTATTGCCGGTGATATCGCTGCTGAAAAAGTAGTTGTTTCAGAAAATCCATTAGAAATAGCATACGTAAAGTCGTAACTTAGTTCATTGGCATTACATATAGTTTGACTCCCTGATGCATTACTAATACTGAAATCTGAATTTCCATTAATTGAAAACGCGTTAGAAACCGCATAAAAAATATTATCTGCTGCTTCCACTAAGATTTTAGCTGTATTTGAATTTGAAATATTTGGAACCGTAATACTTGCAGTACCAGTATTTGGAACTCCAGATGCTAAAGTCGTATCGAAATCAATTCCGTTAGCAGCAAATAAAATATTTACTATTTGAGAGTTAATTGGTGCTACATTGGATTGCCCTACAGCCCAGTTTACTGTTTGTGTACTATTTTGTGCCCAACTTGGAGGGGTAGAAACCGTAAACGGAGTAGCATCTACAACCGTAACAATAACGTTGTCTGACGCCGTATTTCCACCTACAGCCGCATTATCTCTAACTGTAAGTAAAAAATTCATAGTTCTTGCAACAGAAGGAACTACTTCCCAAGTAGAAGCTAATGAACCTGAAAGTACCGTATTAAAAGCGGGCATATATCTATCTGGGGAAGCAGATGGAGTAAGCGATCTAAATGCTGGTCCTACAGTAGATGTAGGGACTGGTGGCATTTGCGCTGGATTTGGATTACTTTGTTCCCAACAATACGTTAAAGCGTCTGAATTACTATCTGTGGAACTTCCTCTTAAAACAAAAGCAGTAGATTTTGGAATAAAAACATCTGCTCCAGCATTTGCCGTAGGTGCTATATTCCCTGTTGATGTATTCTCGCTACAAGTACTATTTCCTACCGAGATATTTAACCACATTTCTTTTAAGTTATCGCCATTAAAATAAGCGTCGCTATTATTTTGAACGTTTGGAGCACAAATACCTGCATATCCCATAATAGTAGATGCACTTCCTGGCTCAACAGATTTACTCGATCGATTGCAATTATTATTTTGAGTATGGTTTCCACCATATTGATGACCCATTTCATGCGCTACATAATCTATATCAAACGCATCTCCAACTGGTGCACCTCTACCTGTAACACCTCCAGCTTTAATACCTGTACAAGGCGAGTTTAAATAGGCTACTCCGCCTCCACCTGTACTAAATACATGTCCAATATCGTAATTAGCCACTCCAATATTCGTATCGCAAGTTGTTTGATTTTGAGCTAGCATAGCCCCACCATTAGCATTGGTATAAGGATCTGAATTCACATTTGGACCTAAGAAAATAATAGTCTGATTTGGCACCATAACCATGGTAAGAGACATATCTCTTTCGTACACACCATTAACACGTGTCATGGTGGTATTCATGGCAGCCATAACGCCATTTAAAGTTCCTCCATGGAACAAGGAGTATTCTACTGTACATGCTAAAGCCAATCTGTAAGTTCTTAGTTGTCCGTCGTTGGCGTTTCTTAAGGCTTCAAATTCTTCGTCTGAAATATTATATACCTGTTCTACATATTCGGTTTCACACACAAAATCTTCGCTACGCGCATCCATTTCTGAATTTATAAAAGAAATATAAGTTCTTAAATCTGATGAATATGGTTCAATAAAAACCGTTTTTTTATCAGATAAAATCATACTGCTCAAACCCTTTTCAGGCGAGAAACTAAATCTAACAATGGCTCTAGGATTATCTATTCCTTGTCCAACAAAAGATCTAATGTTTGGAAATTGTGCCTGTAGTTCTGGTGTCATTACTGAAGCTTCCTTAATTCTAAAAGCTTCTAAAACTCCTTCGGCATTTGGAAAGTTTATAATAAGATTAGAAGCTCTATGGATATCTTCTCTTTTTGGAACATCTGTTAAAGCAGCACTTAATCCTTCAAAATCTAAAGTTAAAATAGTTGCTATTTTTGGTAAAGTCTTTGGAAATACAATTTCCTGTTTGTCAATCTTATTCGAATTGGCCTCACTCCAAAAAGAAGATTTGTTTTGCGAAAAACCCATGATAGAAAACAACACAATGGTTATTAAAAGAAATGGACTTTTTAAGTAATTATTTTTCATAGTTGCTTATTAAAAAATTTATGGTCATAAATCTACCTAGATATTTTTAAACTTTACAACATTTTATTAATTGATTTTAAATTATAATATATTTGTTTACAAGACATTCTCCATGAAACATATCTCTTTACTTAGTATTTTAATCCTTTTTCTAGGATGTCACTCAAACAAAACTACTGTGAATCAACCTAAACACAATTCATTAAATTCGACTCTTTGTCCGGAAGATGGCGTTTGTACGTTTGAAGTATTTACAAATAAAACCTTAAACATTAAGACGGATGGAATTGGTGCTCTGTATCCTGAATTATTAGATGGTAAAAAAACTGTTATTAAGTTTGAATACAAACGACATGAGATACCTAATACAGTCGATGGTGGCTATTCAGAAATTATTTATGCTGAAATTGATCCAAACATAAAAGAACTTAGTTTAGAAAATGAAACTCTTATACAAGCAAAGGTGTTATATGGCAGGCTTTGTTTTTGTCGAGGTGAAACGGGTTATTTTTATGTAAACGAAGGCGTGCTTAACATCTCATCTCATACAGATGGTTCGAAAACCTATAAGTTGGACTTTAAAGTTTATGAAGTACCACAGGTACTCACGTCCATTAAGGAAAGGTCATAAAAAAAGCTCCTTATGCAGGAGCTTTTAATATTTTTAATCTTCTTTCGGTTTTTCCATTACAAAATCTTCCATAAACTTCGTGGTATAATTTCCAGCTAAATAATCTGGATGATCCATTAATTGTCTATGGAAAGGTATGGTTGTTTTAATACCTTCAATCACGAATTCTTCTAAAGCACGTTTCATTTTATTAATAGCTTCTCCACGGGTTTGAGCTGTGGTAATAAGCTTAGCGATCATTGAATCGTAATATGGAGGAATAACATATCCAGCGTACACATGTGTGTCTAAACGCACGCCATGTCCACCTGGAGCATGCAGGGTTGTTATCCTTCCTGGCGATGGACGGAAATCGTTATATGGGTCTTCCGCATTAATTCGACATTCTATAGAGTGTAAATTAGGTGTATAATTTTTACCTGAAATTGGCACGCCAGCCGCAACAAGAATTTGCTCTCGAATTAAATCAAAATCGATTACTTGTTCTGTAATTGGATGTTCTACTTGAATACGTGTATTCATTTCCATGAAGTAGAAGTTTCTATGCTTATCAACAAGAAACTCAATGGTTCCAGCCCCTTCGTACTTAATATATTCAGCAGCTTTAACTGCAGCATCACCCATTTTTTTACGCAAAGCAGTTGTCATAAATGGGGAAGGTACTTCTTCTGTAAGTTTTTGGTGTCTTCTTTGAATGGAGCAATCTCTTTCTGAAAGATGACATGCTTTTCCATTAGAATCTCCTACAATTTGGATTTCAATATGTCTTGGTTCTTCAATAAGCTTTTCAATGTACATGTCGTCATTTCCAAAGGCCGCTTTAGCTTCTTGTCTGGCAGATTCCCAAGCTTCTTTTAGTTTTTCTGGTTTCCAAATGGCTCTCATCCCCTTTCCACCACCTCCAGCAGTAGCTTTAAGCATAACAGGATAGCCGGTTTCATTAGCTATTTTCACGCATTCTTCGAAGTTTTCAATAATTCCATCGCTTCCGGGAACGCAAGGCACTCCTGCCTCTTTCATGGTAGCTTTAGCCGAAGCTTTGTCCCCCATTTTATTGATCATTTCTGCTGAAGCGCCAATGAATTTAATTTTATGTTCTTCGCAAATTTTAGAAAACTTAGCGTTTTCCGACAAGAAACCATATCCTGGATGTATCGCATCTGCATTGGTAATTTCTGCAGCTGCAATAATATTGGACATTTTTAAATAAGATAAATTACTTGGTGGAGGTCCAATACAAACAGCTTCGTCCGCGAATTTAACATGTAAGCTTTCGGCATCGGCAGTAGAATATACAGCTACTGTTTTTATACCCATTTCTTTACAGGTTCTAATAACACGTAAGGCTATTTCCCCTCTATTGGCAATTAGTATTTTTTTAAACATCATTTTTGGTTTTAAAATTTCACCCCGATATATAAGGACGGAGTTTAAAATCCATATAATGGAATTTAATTCCTCCTATTTTCAGGCTGCCATTGGCTTCTGAAATATTTGGGATTAAATTGTTATGATGGATCAACTAAAAATAATGGCTGATCGAATTCTACAGGTGATGAATCGTCCACAAGCACTTTTACTACTTTTCCTGAAATTTCAGATTCTATTTCATTAAAAAGTTTCATGGCTTCAATAATACATAGAACATCTCCTTCTTTAATCATTTGGCCAACTTCAACAAAAACTGGTTTGTCTGGAGAAGGTTTACGATATAAAGTTCCTATTATAGGAGATTTTATTGTTATATATTTTGAATCTTCAGCAGCCACCTCAGCCGCAGCTGCTTCTGCAGCTCCCGCTTGGGCAACTGGTGCTTGTTGTGCAACTGGTGCTGTACCAACAGGTATTTGCTGTACATAAGTTGTAGTTTCATGTCTATCATCACTTCCTGTTTTGATAGTGATTTTCACGTCTTCTGTTTCCAATTTAACTTCACTTGCTCCTGATTTGGCAACAAATTTAATTAAGTTTTGAATGTCCTTTAAATCCATAATTTTAGATATTAAAATTTATTAGTAGTTAGTTAGGAGTTATAAGCCCATTTTAAATAAATAGAGCCCCAAGTGAATCCTCCTCCAAAAGCAGCGAAAATTAATTTATCGCCTTTTTTCAGTTGAGATTCGTAATCATTTAATAATAAAGGAATCGTTGCGGATGTCGTGTTTCCATATTTATGAATATTCATCATCACTTTTTCTTCCTCTAATTCTATTCTATTAGCCGTTGCATCAATAATACGCTTATTTGCTTGATGTGCAACTAACCAAGAAATATCTTTCACTGTTAAGTTATTCCTATCCAATATTTTTACAGCTACGTCGGCCATATTAAATACTGCATTTTTAAAAACAGTTTTCCCATCTTGAAAAATCTGATGTTTGTTATCTTTAATAGCTTCTGGAGTGGAAGGGTAAGACGAGCCACCATAAGTTGCTTGTAAAAACTCTCTTCCCGAACCGTCACTTCTTAAAAATTCGTCCTGTAAGCCTAAGCTTTCTTCGTTAGGTTCAAAAAGTACAGCACCGCCACCATCACCAAAAATAATGCAAGTTGCTCTGTCCGCATAATTAATCATAGAAGAGTTTTTATCCGCTCCTATTAAAAGTACCTTTTTATATTTTCCAGACTCAATATACCTAGCAGCTACAGACATGCCGTAAAGAAAACTTGAACATGCAGCCTCCAAGTCGAAAGAAAATGCATTTACTGCACCTATTTGAGTAGCAGTATAAGCCGAAGTTGAAGCGGCTTTCATATCTGGTGTTGCCGTAGCAACAATAACCAACTCTATATCCTTAGGGTTAACACCACTTTTGTCAATAAGATTCTGGGCCGCCTTTATTGCTAAATAAGAAGTGCCTTTCCCATCTTCCTTAAGAATTCTTCGTTCGCTTATCCCTGTTCTCGTGGTAATCCATTCATCATTAGTCTCAACCATGTCTTCTAACATTTTATTGGTTAACACGTAATCTGGAACATACCCACCGACAGCTGTAATTGCAGCTGAGATTTTACTCATAGTTTATAAAGTTATTTGATTCCAAAATTATTACAAAATGAATCAAATTTTCTAAAAAAGTATAAAAACTATTCATTATGGATTAATTTAATGCAAATTAAGTCGTTTTTGACTTCTATAAAAATTTAAAACAAAAAAAACGCTCACAAGTGAGCGTTTTATTGTATGCGTGCATAGTATTTATGCTAAATTTTCTTCCACTTCTGAGTTATCTATAAGAACTTGTCCTCTATAATATAACTTACCTTCATGCCAATGAGCTCTATGGTACAAGTGTGCTTCTCCTGTTGTAGGACACGTAGCAATTTGAGGTGCTGTTGCTTTATAATGTGTTCTTCTTTTATCTCTTCTTGTTTTTGAGATTTTTCTTTTAGGATGTGCCATTTTTTATATTTTATTTATCCGTTAATAGTTTCTTTAATGTATTCCAACGAGGATCAATGTCCTCTTCAGTTTCTTTATTTTCTTTAAGCTTTGGGCTTAATTCTTCTAGTTTTTTGAGTATTTCTGAGTTTAATGTTCCGTCTTCAACACCTGGATGCACTCTTTTGGTTGGTACAGAAAGTACGATAAGCTCATAAATATATTGTTGAATATTAATTTCATAATCGCCATGAGGCAAAATTAATATATCAATCTCTTCATCATTATATTCGTCTCCAAAATTTACTACCAGGTTAAAGTGGTTTGTAATTTCTTGATCGAACGCTTCATTTGTTAAATCACAATTAATATTTACCGATCCTGAAATATTGAAATCCAATTCTAACAAGGTTGATTTTTTGTCCAGAATAACTTCAACATTTACCGAAGAATTATTAAACTCCTCGTACTCAAAATGTTCAAAGAACGCTTTATTAATTTGATACTCAAAATGATGCTTTCCTAGTTTTAATCCTACAAATGGAATTGTAAACTCTTTTAATTGCTTCATTTTCGCATTTAATTTAAGCCTGCAAATATAACAAATATTTATTTACACACAGCAACTTATAAACATTTTTTTGTTTATATCTTTTTTTGCCTGGTTTTTAGCATGTTTTCGGTTAGTTCTTCAAATTCCTTTCTATTTTTATAGATTTGAATGGCTGTAAAAACAGCTTCTTTAAATGAGCTCTCATCAGCCTCACCTTTTCCAGCAATTTCATAGGCTGTGCCATGATCTGGTGAGGTTCTAATTTTACTTAATCCAGCAGTAAAATTTACACCTTTACCAAAGGCAAGCGTTTTAAAAGGTATTAATCCTTGGTCGTGATAGGCAGCAACGATAGCGTCGAAGTTTTTATAGTTCTTAGATCCAAAAAAGCTATCTGCAGCATATGGTCCATAAACTAATTTTCCTTTTTTCCTGATTTCATCTAACGTTGGTCTAAGAATTTCATCATCTTCTTTTCCAATAACACCATTGTCACCAGAATGTGGATTGATTCCTAAAACGGCTACTTTAGGCTTTCTTATTTTAAAGTCCTTTTCAAGAGAGGTATAAATTATCTCCAGTTTGTCTTTAATTAACTTTTTGGTAATGTGTTCTGAAACATCTTTTACCGGCACATGATCTGTAAGCAATCCTACCCTTAAATCATCAGAAACCATAAACATTAAACTCGTGCCTTCCAGTTCTTTGGCCAAGTAATCTGTATGGCCCGGGAAATTAAACTCTTCAGATTGGATGTTATGTTTGTTTATTGGAGCCGTTACCAATACATCTATAGAACCATCTTTTAAAGCTGCCGTAGCTGCTTGTAAGGATTTTATGGCATATTGACCGATTTCAGGGTCTTCTTTGCCAAATTCAATATTACATCTGTCGTTCCAAACATTATAAACATTTAATTTACCTGGAATAACTTGATTGAAACTATTAATGCCATTAAAATTCAGTTTAAGATCAAAATGCTTGTTAAAAAAACTAATGGTTTTAACCGACGCAAAAATTACAGGTGTAAAAAACTCCAGCATTCTCGGGTCTTCAAGTGTTTTCAAAACTATTTCACCACCAATGCCATTTAAGTCTCCTATAGATATCCCTACAATTATATTTTCTTCGTTCTTCATTAAATAAGATAACTTTTGTTCGTAATTTTACACTTGCAAATTTAACTAAATATTCGACAAATATGTTTACCGGGATCATTGAAAGTGAAGGAATAATTAAAGATTTAAAAAAAGAATTGAATAACCTTCATATTACTGTGGCTTGCGATTTCACGAACGAGCTAAAAATAGACCAAAGTGTGGCTCATAACGGCGTTTGTTTAACGGTAGTAGATATTACAGGAAATGAATATACTGTAACCGCCATTGAGGAAACATTAAAGAAAACAAATTTAAGCCAACTCAAAATTAACGATCCTGTAAATTTGGAACGAGGCATGAAACTTGGAGACCGACTTGATGGACATATAGTTCAAGGACATGTGGATCAAACCGCTATTTGTACCCATATTGAAAATGAAGAAGGGAGTTGGAAATTCACCTTTCAATACGATTCCGAATGGAACAACATAACTATTGAAAAAGGCTCAATAACTGTTAATGGCGTAAGTTTAACTGTGGTAGATTCTAAAAAAGACAGCTTTAGCGTGGCGATTATTCCATACACTTATGAACACACAAACTTTAAACACTTTAAACAGGGAACTATAGTAAATTTAGAATTTGACGTGATTGGAAAATACGTAAGTAGACTGATGAGCCTAAATTAACGCTTCAATAATTTTTTTACACCTATAACTATACCGATAAACAATCCTGCAAGGATTCCTCCATCAATAGGAAGCCCCGGTGGTGGTGGTGGCGCAGGTGGTGGTGGCATTCCACTTTGAGCAACACAAACAAAACTTATTAATACAAATAAGATTGAGGCAAACATTTTTTTGTTTTGTATCTTCATTAGTTTGTAAATGTATAAAAAAAAGTGACGCGTCAAAATAAAAAAGACAAAGGCCCTTATAAAACGCAATAAATATCGATAAATTGCGAGATACATGAGATTTAATCTGTTTTTTATTTTAGCAAATGCCGTTTTTTTTATAGTAAGTTCAACAATTTTTATTAGGTAGCTTAGGAATTTAAATTCCAAAGCTGGATTTAAATATAATAGAAATTTGTGTAATTACAACCTAAAGCTATTTAATATTTATTTTAAGTAAATAATTTTCTTTAGTTCCCAAAATCTTAGATTTTATTTTTTTATTAAATTCTTAATAGTAAAACGAATGTTGAAAGCATTTTTCATTGAAAGTTTAACGTGAATTACTACTTTAATTAACTGTTTAAAACGGAATCTATTTTTGCTACAATCAGATTTGGATCTATACTTCTTGATACGTCTTGGTAGCCATTAGGGAATTTATTTCCATAAATGGAAGTAGGAATTAATGGAAATTTGGTTCGATTTGATAGAATAGCAAAATCCTCTGGTTGGTTAAAAGGTGCAAAGCCAGCAAACGGATGCGTAACTCCCCAAATAGTAAGTACTTTAACACCCAACATGGCTGCCATATGCGCATTTCCAGAATCCATGGAAAGCATGATGTCCAAATTAGAAATAACATCTAATTCTTCAGTTAAAGTTAATTTCCCAGCAAGATTGGCGACGTTTTTATATTTATTTTGAATTCTATCAAGGATTTCAATCTCATGCTCTCCTCCACCAAACAATAATATTTTATAGGTTTTAGAAAGAATTTCTATCACTTTCTCCATTAAATCCAAGGGATACATTTTACTCTCGTGAGCTGCAAAAGGAGCAATTCCAATCCACTTTTTTGAATCCGTTTGTAGATATGAAATAGTTTTAGAGTTTAACTCAACTCGTTTTGGAAAACAGGGATTTGATACATCTAAAGGGAAACCTAGTTTTCTAAAAACATCGGCATAGCGTTCGTGAGTTGTTTTAAGTTGTTGGAAAGATTTCCCTGTAATCAAGGCTTTCTTTTCTGCTCTACCTTTATCTATTTGGAAAAAGGGTTTTTCTTTGAAGAACATTTTTAAAATACGCGTTCTTAACACATTATGCAAATCTAAAACGGCATCAATATGAAGTTCCTTTAATTCTTTAGAGAGTTTATAAAGTCCTATAACTCCTTTGTGCCTTCCCTTTAAATCGGCCGGAAAAACGCTTACATTGTTTAAATCTCTAAAAAATGGTGTAAAAAACTCTCTAGTTAAAACGGTTAGCTTCACCTCGGGATGCTGCATGGTAAATGCCTTTAAAACGGGAACCATCATAGCAACGTCTCCCATGGCTGAGAGACGGATTACTAGGATGTGTTTTGGTTGTGGCACCTTAACTAAGATGAGATTCCTGCCTACGCAGAAATTATTTTTGCGAACGAAGTACTGGATTCAACTCGTCGTCGTTGTACATTTTCATTTGTTTGTAGACTTTCATGTACTTCTCGCCTTTTTCAATATCGCTTAACAAAGTATCAATCGCAGTCGATAAGTCCACACGTTGTTCTAACAGTACATCTAATTTCTTTTTACAAGCTACCAAATGAGCCTCAGATGCGTCTGTGCGTGTTGCTTCTTCGTTCATATGATAGACTTTTAATGCTAAAATAGACAATCTATCAATTCCCCAAGCAGGACTTTCCGTATTGATGGTTGCATCCGCTTTTGGAGTTATGTTTTTATATTTCTCAAGAAAGTAACTATCAATATATTCAACCATATCCGTTCTATCCTGATTGGAAGCATCGATCTGACGTTTCAATTTTAAAGCAGCTACAGGATCTATTTGTGGATCACGAATAATATCTTCGTAATGCCACTGAACCGTATCAATCCAACTTTTTCTATAGAGTAAATGTTCTAGTAAATTCTTCTCTTTGTTATATGGATTATCAAAAGATTGATCGACCGTATTTATAACATGATATTTTTCGATAACATCTTGGAAGATTTTATTGGCTTTGTCTGTAAACATGATATTTATTTTTAAAACACAAACCTACATATTTTTTAGCAAAATATGTTTTAATGCCTAAGGAATGTAGATTCACATTTGCATTATTATTAAAATAAAATTACAAACGTAAATATAAGTCTAATTAATTAACTTTACCACCTCAACAATAAAGTCCATTATGCACATTCATAACTTTTCCAATCAACGAACTATCTTAAATACCTTCATCGCTGAAATGCGAGATGTTAACATTCAAAAGGACAGTATGCGCTTTCGAAGAAACATAGAGCGTATAGGTGAAATTCTAGGTTACGAATTGAGCAAGACATTGAATTACAAACCAACAACAATTAAAACTCCTTTGGGAGTTTGCGAGATTGAAAAAATAGATAATGATATTGTACTTTGTTCTATTTTAAGAGCTGGAGTCCCGTTGCACGATGGTTTATTGAATTATTTTGATAAAGCTGAAAACGCCTTTATTTCGGCCTACAGACATCATAAAGAAAAACCCGAGAATTTTGAGATAATAGTCGAATATTTAGCGTGCCCAAATTTAGAAAACAAGACTTTAATTTTAGCAGATCCTATGTTGGCAACAGGACAATCCATGGTTGCTACTTTTGAAGCGTTAAAACCTTTTGGAACCCCTAAAAACATCCATTTAGTTAGTGTAATTGCTGCTCAACAAGGAATCGATTTTGTTAAAAAACACTTTGAAAAAGACACTCATTTATGGGTTGCAACTGTAGATGAAAAACTTAACGAAAAAGGATATATCATCCCTGGTTTAGGTGATGCAGGAGATTTGGCCTTTGGCGAAAAACTACAGAACTAAGTTAATAACCGGTACAAGAATAAGTAACCAAATTAAAATTTCCTTAAACCATTTTTCAGAAATAATCTCTAAATAATTTGCCATAATAATTGACATAGGAGCAAATAAAAATATAAATTCCGCCCCTGTTTTTTGTGGAGAAATAACAACAATGGCAATCGCTATTAATGCCGCCAAAAGCACTAATAAATATGAAGGTTTATAGCTTTTTGTTTTAGATTTTATTCGGATAATATAAAAAAAGACGGCCCACACAAAATACGATAAAATAACCGTTGATGAGACAATAATCTGATTGGCGTTTAAGGGACTAAAATCGAAACTAATATCTGTATTGATATTAGAAAGGTAGGTTTCAATATCTGTGTTTGTAAGCAATAAAAAACTAACAGTCAAGACCACTACGGTTAAGGCGCCTACAAACGGAATAATCCAGTTTTTAACATCTGCAACAGCATACAATAAAAGTGCGGCAAAAAGTAAAATAAAATAGAGAGAGGCCCAAAAACAAAGCAGGGAGGCCATGCCTATCCAGAAGGCCGCATCAAACACTTTTTTATTGATAAATATTTTAGATCGGATACTAATTATACGTCTTAAAGCAAAAAGAATAAATAAATTGGCTATTAATAACTTCGAGTCCATAAACGTTTGTGGCATCAATACCATAAACAAACTAAAAAACAATATTTTGTAGCTATTGCTTTTGGTAAGATCGTTTTTTCCGGATAGGAAATCGAAAACGAAAATTGAAAAAAAACAAACTCCAAAAAGCAGAATTTGCTTGACAATGAGAAAGAAATCAACGGTTTCCTTTATATTATAAACTTTAGTTAAAGTAAAAGCAATAAATAATAACAACGTAACAACTACAAAATGTATGGGTTTTGCCTTACTAAAAAAACTAGAAATCATATATTGATTTGTTTAAACATTCCTTCTGAAATTCATATTTAAAAGTAAATTACTAACTTTCTTTTCTATTTATTCCGCTTTAAATTGAAAAAATATGTAATTTTGTAAGGTAAATATATTGATAATACCTCATACACTCTTAACGAGTATAAAATTTATATAAAATGAAAGACTTTTTTTACGCCATTGGAGATTTATTTACTAATGTATTATTAACTCCATTTGATGCCTTAAGAGCTTTAGAGCTTGATAGTTGGTTTGCCGCAAATATCGTTTCATGGTTACTTATCCTTATTGGATTTGTAGCATTTTTATACTGGATGAAACAATTAAAGGGCTATAACGATATTAATGATGATGATAAAAGCATTACATCGCATTCATACCTATAAATCAAATCCAATATCTTTTCGATAATTCATCTTATCAAAATGTAGTTTTTCTATGTTTTGATAAGATTTTTTTATGGCCTCTTGATAAGTGTCTCCAAAAGAAGTTATGGCCATAACACGTCCACCAGAGGTTACAATCTTTCCATCTTTATTGATGGCTCCTGCATGAAACGCAATAGAATCTGTAACCAGATTTAAACCTGTAATTTCCATGCCTTTTTCATAGGCTTCTGGATAACCACCTGATACCAACATTACAGTTGTTGCCGCACGAGGGTCTATCTCAATTTCTATTTTATCTAAAGTTTGATTAGCTATGGCTTGAAAGATTTCAACTAAATCATTTTTTAATCTAGGCAAAACCACTTCCGTTTCAGGATCTCCCATTCTTACATTATACTCAATCACTTTTGGGTCTTCTCCTACTTTAATAAGTCCAATAAATACAAAACCTTTATAAGGAAGCTTATCCTTTTTTAAACCTTCAATGGTTGGTTTTACTATGCGCTCTTCAATTTTATTTAAAAAAGTGTCAGTAGCAAAAGGTACTGGAGAAACAGCTCCCATACCTCCCGTATTTAAACCTGTATCACCGTCGCCAATTCTTTTGTAGTCTTTTGCAGTAGGCAATATTTTATAATTTTTCCCATCTGATAATACAAAACAACTTAATTCAATACCATTTAAAAACTCTTCAATAACCACTTTGTTGCTGGCTTCACCAAATTTAGCATCTACCAACATGCTTTTTAGTTCGGTTTTAGCTTCGTTTAAATCGTTTAAAATCAACACTCCTTTTCCGGCGGCCAAACCATCTGCTTTTAGTACGTATGGCGGATTTAAAGTTTCTAAAAACGCATAACCTTCTTCAACATTTGATGCATTAAAACTTTTATAAGCGGCTGTTGGAATATTATGACGTACTAAAAATTCTTTAGCAAACTCTTTACTTCCTTCTAATTCGGCAGCTGCCTTTTGAGGTCCAATAACCGATACATGTTTAATTTCATCATCGTTTAAAAAGAAATCATGGACTCCTAATACCAATGGATCTTCTGGTCCAACAACAACCATACTTATGTCATGCTCCAGAACAGCCTTTTTAATGGCTTGAAAATCTGTTACCTTAATTTCTAAATTTGTTGCAATTTCAGCTGTTCCAGAATTTCCAGGAGCTACATAAAGTGAATTACACAAAGGGCTTTGAGCCATTTTCCAAGCAAATGTATGCTCTCTACCACCAGAGCCAAGAATTAAAATGTTCATGTTATGAGTTGTTTGGCGCAAAAATAAAACTAATGCTTCGAATACACGAATTATTTTTGTTTACTTTACATAAAATATGTTTATCTATTTTGAATTTATTTGATCTCTCTTTAAAACTAAGTGGCTTTCCTATTAAGAAGGCTGAACTCGTTCTTCGGGATATCCAGAATAAAACTGAAACAGATTTTGAAGCTTATATCGAGGAGAAGAAACAAGCTATTGTTAAACATCATCTAAAACAGACTCCTTTTTATAAAAACTTAGCAAATAAGGCAGATCCTATGGATTGGAATTCCATTCCAATTATGACCAAAAGTGATTTACAACAACCTTTAAACAACAGATTATCCACAAACTTTTCTCCTAAAAATGTGTATATCAATAAAACCTCTGGCTCGTCTGGGAATCCATTTATTTTTGCCAAAGACAAGTTTTGTCATGCCTTAACATGGGCCCTTATTAAAGATAGGTTTGGTTGGTATGGTTTAGATTTTAACAATTCCAAACAAGCACGATTCTATGGCATTCCCTTAGACAAAAAAGGCTATTATAAAGAGCGTTTTAAAGATGCCTTAAGCAAACGTTATCGATTTTCGGTATTCGATTTAAGCGATGAAGCTCTTGGTGTTTGTTTAGAGAAATTTAAATCGGTTAAATTCGATTACATCAATGGATACACGAGTTCTATTGTACAATTTGCCAAGTATCTTCAGAAAGAAAACATACAATTAAATAAGGTTTGCTCTAGTTTAAAGGCTTGTGTGGTCACTTCTGAAATGCTCTTCGATGACGATAAAAAACTTATGGAATCGCAGTTTGGTATTCCTGTGATTAATGAATATGGTGCTTCAGAACTAGATATTATAGCCTTTCAAAATCCCGAAAATGAATGGCAAGTTACTAGTGAAACCCTCTTCGTGGAAATTTTAGACGAAAATAATCAGGTTTTACAAAATGGTGAAGAAGGTCGCATAGTTATCACCTCTTTTTACAACAAGGCACACCCGTTTATTAGATATGATATTGGAGATATTGGGATACTTTCTAAACAGAGCACAGTTAAAAAGCCCATTTTAGAAAAACTCATTGGAAGAACCAACGATATGGCTATTTTACCAAGTGGAAAAAAAGCTTCAGGTCTAACCTTTTACTATATTACCAAAAGTATTATTGAAGCCGATGGAAATGTGAAGGAATTTATAATAGAACAGCATAAAAAAGATACGTTTATTATAAAATATGTTAGCAATGAAACACTTTCTCCTGAAAAAATATCGCTGATTTCCAATGAAATGGAGCGTTATTTAGAAAAAGGGCTCTATATTCATTTTGAAAGACAAAATAGGTTACAACGTTCCAAAAGTGGTAAATTGAAGCAGTTTTCATCCCTATTAAAAGAAGCTGAATGATTATGACAATAGTTGCAGGCATACGACCACAGTCCATGGAAATTACTCCCACTATTGGGATGATTATACAAAAAACATCAAACTCTAGCAACCTAAGAAAAGAACAGATTCCACAGAATTGGAATGTAAAGATTGCAAAAGATATGAAATCTCATCTTTTAGAAATTTATAGTTTATAGTGAAGGACATTTTAATAATTACCAGTTATTTCCCACCAGAAATTGGGGCGGCATCCAACAGAATGTTTCACTTAGCTAAGGGGCTGCAAACCTTAGATTATAAGGTGTCCGTTATAACGCCTATGCCCAACTATCCCACAGGAAAAATTTTTCAGGAGTACAAAGGGAAATTTAAGTATAAACGTGTTGAAAACAAGATTACTATTTATAGACTATGGTTTTATGCTAGCAATTCTAAAAATAAATTCCTGCGTTTATTTGCCATGTTTTCTTATAGTTTTAGTCTGATTTGGTTTTTTATGTGGAACAAGATTCCCGAAACGGTTATTGTACAATCTCCACCCTTATTAGTTGCTTTTACTAACATGTTTTTTTTGCGTTCAAAAAAAAGAAAGCTCATTTTAAATGTTAGCGATTTATGGCCCATGGCTGGTTTAGAGCTTGGAGCTTTTAAAAAGAATTTAAGTTATAGGATGTTAGAAAAAATAGAGCGTTTCAATTATAGAAATGCCGATGTAGTTTTAGGTCAAAGTGAAGAGATTATTACACATATATCGACACTTTATCCAGATACTATTATTCAATTATATAGAAATTATCCAGATTTTGAGCCACCTAAAATAATAGATAAACTTCCTTCTGAAGGAAAAATAACATTGGTTTATGCCGGTTTGTTAGGCATGGCTCAAGGAATTTATAAACTATGTGAACAGCTTGATTATTCAAGATTGGAATTTCATATTTATGGAAATGGAGCAGAGAAAAGCAAAATTGAAAATTTTATTGTTAAAAACCCGGAATTACCAATAACTTATCATGGCGAGGTTACCAGAGATGAACTTCACAAAGAATTATTAAAATACGATATCACTGTTATTCCATTGTTCAACAGAATTTATGGTTCTGTACCATCTAAAATATTTGAATATGCAAGATTAGGCCTTCCTATGCTCTATTTTGGAGGTGGTGAAGGCGAGGATTTGGTCAAAACCTATAATTTAGGTTGGACAGCTCCAGCAGGGAATTATCAGGCTTTAAATGAATTAATAGCTACTATTGACAAACAATATTTAACTTTTGAAAACAAACAACGAATTAGAACTCTAGCTTTGGAGCAGTTCGATTTTAATAAACAGTTAAAAGAATTAAAGCTTTATATTTAATAAGCTTTTTCCTCGCCTTTAACAGCATTAAAAAAGGTTTTAACAATTATTTTAAGATCTAATAAAAGCGACCAGTTTTCGATATAAAATATGTCGTATTTAACTCGCCCAATAATATCTTTATCTGTTTCTACTTCCCCTCTATATCCTGTAATTTGGGCTAGTCCAGTAATTCCAGGTTTTACAAAATGCCTTACCATAAACTTATCTATTCTTTTGGCATACATATAAGTATGGCTGACCATGTGCGGTCTTGGACCAACTACGGACATGTCTCCAAAAAGAACATTAAAGAACTGTGGCAACTCATCGATACTAGTTTTTCTAATAAATCTTCCGACCTTAGTAACTCGTTGATCTCCTTTAGTTGCTTGATATAAATGCGCATCCTTATTGGGCATCATGGAGCGGAACTTATAACAATCGAATTCTTTGTAATTAAATCCATTTCTCGATTGTTTAAAAAACACAGGACCTTTAGACTCCAGTTTTATTAAAATAGCAATTATTGGGGTTAACCAGGATAATAGAAAAATAATGACCAAGGATGAAAATAAAATATCAAAAGATCTTTTTACAAACTGGTTTACAGAGTCTTCTAAAGGAATGTTTCTTAAAGATAAAATAGGAATATAGTCGTAGTATTCATACTTCAGTTTTTTAGAATGAATGTCTTTATTATCCGGTAAAAATTTGAGGATTTTAAGATTGTTATCTGCAAAATCTATTATTTTATGAATTTGTGAGTTGGACAGTTCGGAAATAGAACAGTATATTTCGTCTATAGATTCTTTATCAATAAAATTAAAACAAGCCTCCAGGCTGAATTTCTCCTTGTCCTTAGCATTAAAAGTCTTTTTATGTATATATCCATATTCTGGATTGTTGTTAAAGAAACTTTCTAGTACAGCTGTTTGTCTATTTTTACCTATTATAACCGTTATTCTATAGTTTCCTCCAAAAACAGTCCGATATTTTTGAAGTAGATAGTACAAAGCAAACTTAGAAAGACCTATTAAAAAAAGTGTTAATAATGTATATTTAAAAACTGTAAGGGGTTGTATATCCAGGTCGTGATTAAAGCCTGAGAATGCGAACATTAACAAAGTAAATAACGCAAATTGTTTTAAGAGTAAGGCGGCAATATTTATTTCTCTAGAATACCTGTAAACTTCATAAAATTTAGAATATATAGATAATACGACCCATGCTGTCGAAATTAACAAAACAAATTTTAATGAGTTTACTTCTTTAAAAAAATATAGCAAAGCCAAGCCATTAATTATACTTAAATCTATTAAGTAAGAAATGTGCTTTAAATATCCCGAATATCTCCCTTGTTTAAATGTCGTCACTATTTCTTTATATGCTTAGAAAAATCTTTATGCTCGCTTTTGTATAACTCATCTTCAGTTAAGCCTTTAAAATAATTAAAGGTTTTAAGCATACCCTCTTCCCTTCCTACCTTAGGTTCCCAATTTAGGAGTTTATTTGCTAATGATATATCTGGCTGTCTTTGTAAAGGGTCGTCTTTAGGAAGTTCCTTATAAACAATTTTCTGATTGGTACCTGTAAGTTTAATAATTTCCTCGGCAAAATCCTTGATCGTAATTTCGTGAGGATTTCCAATGTTTACGGGATAAGAGTAGTTACTAAACAGTAATTTATAAATTCCTTCAACCAAATCCGTAACATAACAAAAGGATCTAGTTTGTAAACCATTACCGAAAACAGTTAAATCTTCTCCTCTTAAAGCTTGCCCCATAAAAGCAGGGATAACACGTCCATCATTAAGTCTCATTCTCGGGCCATAGGTATTAAAAATGCGAACAATTCGTGTTTCTAAACCATGAAATCTATGGTATGCCATGGTAATCGATTCTTGGAAGCGCTTAGCTTCATCATAAACTCCTCTTGGTCCAATGGTGTTGACATTGCCATAATACTCTTCGGTTTGTGGATGAACTAAAGGGTCGCCATAAACCTCTGACGTAGAAGCTATTAAAATCCTGGCCTCCTTTGCTTTGGCAAGACCTAATAAATTATGGGTTCCTAAAGACCCCACTTTTAAGGTTTGGATAGGTATTTTCAAATAATCGATTGGACTGGCAGGAGAAGCAAAATGAAGGATGTAATCCAAATCATCTTCAATTTTAATAAACTCGGTAACATCGTGCTCAATAAATTGAAAATTAGGATGATTAAATAAATGACTGATATTTTTTTTATCGCCTGTAATAAAATTGTCCATTCCAATAACTTGGAATCCTTCATTAATAAATTTATCACATAAATGTGAGCCTAAAAAACCAGCAGCACCCGTAATTAATACTTTTTTCATCCTTATATGTCATTTAATTACCAGTTCCTATTTTATAATATACAAACCCAATATTTTCTAAATCCGTTTTGTTTAGAATCCCTCTCCCGTCAAAAATAAAAGCGGGTTTTTGCATACTCTTGTAAATTTTATTCCAATCGTAAGTTTTAAACTCGTCCCACTCCGTTAACACAGCAATAGCATGTGCGTTCTCACAAGCTTCATAAGGATCCTTTTTTACTTTTAAAAGTTTTCTATTTTCCTGGATAGATCTAGTGTCTAAAAACTCTAAATCTGCATAAATTCGTTCTTCAACGACCTTTGGATCAAAAACTGCTATTTCAGCTTGTTCATTTAATAAATTATCGGCCACTCTAATTGCCGCAGATTCCCGTGTATCATTGGTGTCCTTTTTAAAGGCCCAACCTAAAAACGCAATCTTTTTACCAGATACTGTATTGTAGAGTGTTTTTACAATATTATCTGAAAATCGTTGTTTTTGATGTTCATTCATTAGTATGACTTGTTCCCAATAATCTGCAACTTCATTTAAGCCATAGCTTTTTGCAATATATACAAGATTGAGAATGTCTTTTTGAAAACAAGAACCTCCAAAACCAACAGAGGCCTTTAGGAATTTTGGACCAATTCTACTATCCATACCTATAGCTTTGGATACTTCATTAACATCTGCTCCGGTTTTTTCACAAAGTTCGGACATGGCATTGATTGAAGATACACGTTGGGCTAAAAATGCGTTTGCTGTAAGTTTAGATAACTCAGACGACCACACATTGGTTGTTATTATACGTTCTTTAGGAACCCAATTGGCATAAATATCAACCAATACTTGAATGGCTTTTTCGCCTTCAGGAGTTGTATCGCCACCGATAAGAACTCTATCTGGGTTTAAAAGATCTTTAACAGCAGTACCTTCTGCTAAAAACTCAGGATTTGATAAAATTTGAAACGCCACATTGTTACCTGTATTGTCTAATATACTTTTTATTGCAGAAGCTGTACGTACTGGAAGCGTCGATTTTTCAACTATAATTTTGTCCTGTTTTGCAACTCTTGCTATTTGACGAGCACATAATTCGATATATTTTAAATCGGCAGCCATACCTTTACCTTTACCATACGTTTTGGTTGGCGTGTTTACAGAAATAAAGACCATTTCAGCTTCATCTATAGCTTTATCGACATCGGTTGAAAAAAAGAGATTTCTACCCCTGGTTTCTTTTACAATGTTATCTAATCCTGGCTCAAAAACCGGTAATTTATTTAAATCGTCATTATTCCATGCATTAATTCGTGCTTCATTGATGTCTACTACAGTAATTCTTATATGTGGACATTTTAGCGCAATGACTGCCATGGTAGGTCCGCCAACGTATCCGGCACCTATGCAGCAGATGTTTTGTATATTCATTTAAAATGCTTTAAAAAACAAAAATAAGGAAGTAATTTAATAAAAGACTAGTTTAATAATCTAAAATGCAGGGTACGTAATGTCTTTGTCCTTATGAAGTGCAAATAATATTAAAAACATGAGTATGGTTGATAATGGAATATATAAAAGATTCCCACTCAATATGGATAGTGATAGTATGGTTATAAAAAATGCTTTTGAAGTATTGCTTTTCACTAATTTCTTGCTTAATAAATAGAAAAAAACTAAATATCCTAATAATCCAATGATTCCGAAAAATAAAATAATGTCTAAAATTTGCAACTCTAATCTCACTTGTTGTAATTCAATTGCACCAATTAAATAACTGTAATTATATGATGATATTTCATTGAAAAGTTCTAAAGTATTGTCCGTTCTATATGAGAAAATTGCTGCGAATAAACCATCAGATTTAATCACGTCCTGAAATAGAGGTGTAAGAAACAACCCTACTACCAACCCAATAAAGATAATGGAT
>NZ_DATGNO010000138.1:0-2565 GCF_035306705.1 Xanthomarina sp. | reverse complement strand
GATTTATCTATCTCACCAGCAGTAAATCTACCCATAGATAGTGCACAAACAACTGTTACCGCAACACCTCCTACAGCACCAGGAGGAACAGGAACGGATGTGTTCATCTTACTTGTAGAGTTTTTCCAAGAAGTTAATGGTACACAATACAGCTTAAATGATGGAGGCTACAATGCCTTGAACATCGTTGATGTTGTCTAAAATCTATTGATCATGGAAAAGAGAAAACAAGACAAGTTAGCATCCGCAGGAAAGCGATGTAAAAAAGAAACACCTCCCTTCTTCAAGAAGCTACGCACAACAGGTTTAATATTGGCCGCAATCGGAACATCGATTGTTGCCGCACCAATTGCACTTCCCGCGATTGCTGTAACGATAGGTGGCTATGTGCTACTTGGCGGAACAGTTATCACCGCTGTAAGTCAAACTGCAGTGAGTGAAGATGAATGTGATCTGGAGGCCCCTAAAAAAAGTAGAATGTTTAATCGGTCTGCTTCAAAATTTAAAGCGGACCACAAAATTTAGAAATATGTCTGAAGAAAAGTGTTTAAATGAAGAATTGTTGGTAAACGTTTCAAAGAGACGACCAAAGTTCAAAGCAGGAACAGAATTAGCAAATTCCGTGAATATGGTTGATGTTGATTCGATTAAAGACGTAACCGAAGAAGCTGAGATTATCAAGATCTCTATTCGGTTGACTGAGAAAACTTGCGTGTAAGCGTAAGTTAAAGATTCAGGTAATAGGCCACCAAGCAGTAATGCCTGGTGGCTTTTTTAATTATAAAAATTAGAAATTATGGAATATACAAATGACAATACAACAATCATTGGAACGGTTTCAGGAACGATATTAAGTATCCTCGCTACTTTTGATATTCAAGACATAATCAAAACAATTATTCTCGCAGCTATAGGCGCAACAGTTAGTTTTTTAGTGACAAAGGGACTGAAATGGATTTGGGGGAGATGGAGGGAGTAGGTATTATGTTTGAAAGCCTATTCGATAATTTTTAAATATGGTTTTATTTATTAGTTTTATGGTAATAAAAACCGGTAAAACTGTACAATAAATATATTTCAAAAATGCTTAATACAGTTTGGCTGGATATATAAAACGTTATGGGCAAGTTAAACAATATAGCGGTTCGAAAAAGGCTAACCACCTACAATGACAGAAAGAACATTTGAGACCAGAGACAAAAAAAACGGGGCGGTGCCGAAAAGCCAAATGAGTAGGATATTTAAAAAAAAATGAAAAATGAAAAAAATAAAACTTTTAACCTTAGGTCTTATGATAGCAGGTACTACCTTGCTTTCAAGTTGTAAAAAAGAAGATATGTCTGAATACGCAAAGAAGGAAGACGTTCAAAACACAGTTATTGAAAATATTGACATCACGATAAAATCATATGAATGGACATGGAATAATCTTTATAACACTTGGGAATACACACGTTCACATGGTTTTATAAATGACGGTGTTTTGGTAGGATATGTAATGAATGGACAAGGAAAACAAGCATTACCTTTCTATGACGCCAATACTGGTATTACCTATGGTTTAGTAGATGCAACATTTGATAATAAAATAATGATTACATATTACGATGGTACGTCTTCATTATCTTCTCCTTCATCAGATGTTTATGTTTATTTGAAAATTATACCTTCCTCTCAAATGAAGCCGAATATTGACTATACGGACTTCGAAGCTGTTGCCGAGGCTCACAACTTTTAGTTAATTATCAACCTTTCGTTTTTTATAATGAAAGGCTGTATTTCTATAAATAATTATAAATGACTATGGATAAAAGCATTCTAAAAGGTCTTAAACTTAATGGCTTTGATAATGAACACGACTCATTTGATGAGACACCATTTTTAAATAATAGAACAGTTGACCTTATTCGACCATTGTTATCTGAAAATCTTTCAAAAACAAAAACAATAAATAAAAGCCATTCCTCATACGGTTTAAAGCATATCGTAGAAAAAAAAATTGGTCAATATGTGACTAATGGTGAGTTAATTTATGCTATGTTCTTAGAAGGTTTTGATATTAAGCGACATAATATTAACTGCTTTTTCAACATTAAATCATCAGAAGTAAAAAAAATGAATCTTTGAACCGAAATCAATGTAAACAAGAAAACCAGCCCATAACCGCAAATAAGCTCAAGCAGGGGTTTTGTGCTTCGTAGGACAGGAAAGTGCTAAAATGGAAATTGAGCTTTTCGTAGCAAATTTAGTGGGTAAACTCCCTGCCTGTGCCTATTTGCAAAACGTTGTGGTACATTAAATAAAAACATATGAATAAAAGCCTTGAAATAGATTTTTTAGCAGTAGGAAACGGGGAAAAAAGTGGTGATGCAATTGCTTTTAGATATGGTGATTTTACTGATCCTAATAAACAAAAAGTTATCGTTATAGATGGCGGGACAAAAGAATCAGGAAAAGAACTATGCACGTTAATTAAAAGTACTTATCATACAAATACAATTGACTTAGTTGTATGTACTCACCCTGATGGTGACCATGCTTCTGGTTTGACTGAGGTTCTTGGAG
>NZ_DATGNO010000137.1:0-29108 GCF_035306705.1 Xanthomarina sp. | reverse complement strand
TGCAGATAAAATCATAACGATTTCAAATCAGGATAGAGAAGCTTTAACAGCCTTTTATTCCAAGGAAGAAAAGATGATAACCATTGGTAATATTCATCAGTTTTTGGATGTAGATAAAACACCTATGGAGCAAAGAGAAGGTTTGTTTTTTGTTGGAGGTTTTTGTCATAAACCAAATGAGGATGCCGTTACTTTCCTTTACGAAGAAGTGATGCCTTTGGTTTGGGAAATGGATAAAAGCATTAAAGTAACTATAGTGGGAAGTTATCCAACTCAAGAAATGTTAGCTCTTCATTCCGAGCGTTTTGCTGTATTGGGTTATGTAGAGAATATTTCAAATTATTTTAATTCTTCAAGGGTTTTTGTGGCTCCTTTACGTTTTGGGGCTGGAATAAAAGGTAAAATTGGACAAAGTCTGGAATATGGTTTGCCAGTTGTAACAACTTCTGTTGGGGCAGAAGGATTCAATTTTGGAAAAAGTAAGGATCATGTCATAGACGACACAGCTCAAGGTCTAGCAAATAAAATCCTTAAACTATATCATGACGATGCTTTATGGAAAGAAGTTAGTGTGGCCTCCAAAGAAGTTTTGGAGCCATTTTGTATAAACACTATTGAAAAACAAGTTTTAAAAGTTTTAAATTGCACGAGCGATAATCCAGCTGAATGAAAAAAATAACCATCATTGCTCCTCAATCCTTTGGATACTTGGATTTTCTTTTGAAGGACTTACAATCTCACCCAGAAACTCAAGCTGTTTATATTAATTACTCAAATATTCAATACAAATACAAGTCGGTATTTGATAAAATACAGAACCTTTTTAGAAAAATATTTTTCAAAAAGAATATTAAAGATATTTATAAATCCCAAGAAACACTCAAGCAAGTGCAAGCGTTGGGAAAACAGGATTTTATAATAGTTGTTAGACCAGATAAGTTGGAATTGGAAACTATAATAGCTTTAAAAGAATATACGGAAAACTATTATTCATTTTATTTCGATGCCATTTCTAATTTTCCTGAAAAAGTACGTCTAATTCCTTATTTCGATAAGGTGTTTAGTTATGAAAAGGAAGATGTGGAAAAACACAATCTCAAATTTAATACTAATTATATTTACGATTTTGAAGTTGCCAAACAAGAAAATGCAGAATGTAAAATATTCAATATATCCTCTTACGACGAACGTTATGGAGCTTTGGAAAAGATGGCGGCTTATTTTAAAAGTAAGCATATAGATTACACCATAATTGTAAGAAAAGAGAAGGAGGAAACTTCAAATTTGGTGACCTTTACCCAAGAGTATTTGCCACTTAATAAAGTAAAGGATTATCTTTTAGATGCAGATGTATTACTGGATATTCAAAAAGAAAACCAATATGGATTGAGTTTTAGGGTGTTCGAATCTTTAGGTTATCATAAAAAATTAATTACAACAAACAAAGATGTTGTTAATTACGATTTCTATAATCCTAATAACATCATAGTTGTAGATGTCAATAATATTCATATTCCAGAAGCTTTTTTCAAAACTCCATATCAAGAGGTTCCAAACGATATTTTATATAAATATACTTTAGCTGGTTGGATAGAAAATGTGTTTAATATTAAGCCTAATTAAGAACTTCTTGAAGTTCCTTCAACATTTTTTCCGCAATAATTTCTTTGGTAAAATTAGCTAATAAGTGCTTTTCTCCATTTGCTACAAGTTGTTCTCCTAAAGCTTTGTCTTCAATTATTTTTAGGGCAGCTTCTGCAAAAGCTTGAGCGTTTTCTTTTTCGCATAAAATACCGGTTTCGTTATGTATTACAACTTCTGGAATACCTCCATAATTAGTTGCAACAATTGGTACATGGCAATTATAGGCTTCTAGCAAAACGCCTCCAGTTGGTTCTAATTTTGAAGTAAACATAAAAACATCGAATTCTGGGAAAATCTCAGGAATATCTTTTCTAAAACCTGTAAAGATAATGTCGTTTTCAAGCCCTAATTGTTTTGCATATCCTTTTATTTCATCTTCCATTTCACCTTTTCCAACAAGTACAAATTTTACATTTGGCTTTTTGGCTTTTATAATCTTAGCCGCATTTAAAAACGTATAATGATCTTTAAAAGGCACAAAAGCTGAAATATTTCCTATTAAAATAGTGTCTTCAGGCAAATTAAATTCACGTAATAAAAGCCCCGTAGCTTTCTTTTTTGGAAACTCATTAATATTTGTTGCGCTCCCAACTATACTTAATCTAGAATGATCTTTAATTGCCGGTTTTAATACATCGACAACAGCTTGCGATACACAAACCAATTTTTTAAGATGCTTGTAATTGTATTTCCATTTTCTAAGTGGATTGGTATCTACTTTTTTAATTAAGGTTCTAAAAAATACCATTGGAATTTTTGAACGATATAATAGCGAGTGCATGATACAAAGCGTGTGTGCCTTACTGTTGTGAATAAGAATAACATCTATTTTATGCTCTTTTACAATCTTGTTTATGGTGCTGATCCATAGTTTTTTAGATTTGGAATTGTAGGGTAAACTATAATACGTGTATTTTTTTTCTTCGGCTATGTCCGCTAAACGCGTGTTGGTTGGACAAAGCAAGACTTGATGCTCGATTTTAGGGTTGAATTCATCAAAATAATAAACTATTTGTTGTTCGTGTCCTCTCCAGACATTCGACGCTGTAATTTGTAAAAGCCTCATAAATCAATTAATTTTTCTATACATCAACCATAGTTGAATATAACGTTTAAATACCGAAAAGGCATTGATGTAAGCTAAGATAAAACCTTCTTTCCCATCTAAAACACCTAGTCTTAAAAAATATTGATGCATAAATCTGTACCAAGGTCTAAATAAAAAATGATACATATTTGGGCGAACATTTTTATTGAATAATTGCTCTGCTTGTAATTTGCTGTACTGACTTAATTTCTGATTATAATTATCAAACCCTTTATAGGTGTCGTGATCTGAGGTGTTTTTTAAAAGTCCTGTTTTTTCTGAAGTTTGAATGGTTTCATGCACGGAATTTCCATTGTATTTACAGTAATTCTTATTAAATAACCTAATCACTTCATCCGTTTGGAAGCCACTATATTTTAAGCGTTTGCCCATAAATATAAAGTTGCGCTTTACCTTATATGCTTTTAACGGATTTTCAGAATTTACTATTGAAACGATTTCTTTGGCTAGAGGTTCAGAGATTTTTTCATCTAAATCGAAGAATACAACCCAGTCGTGTTTAGCTAATGAAATAGCATGGTTTTTTTGATTCGAAAAATTATCAAATGCCCGCTCAACAACTGTAACCTTGTGTTTTTTCGCCAAAGCAACTGTATTGTCCGTACTATTAGAATCCACAATGATAATTTCGTCAGCAAAGGACAAGCTTTTTATGTAGCTTTCAATGTTAGATTCTTCGTTGTAAGTTATAGCTAAAGCGCTTATCATTTATAAAATTTCAGATTTATCAAATATATTGCTAATCCCTTTATATATTTGTTTCAAAAGTAATCAATTTACTCAGATTTTATTTAATTATATACAGCTATGCCAAAACTTCCTATTTTAATGTATCATAGTGTGAGCGCGAATCTTCGAGAAAGTAAAGACTTAACTATTGCTGCTTCTAAATTGGAAGAACAATTTGCTTACTTACAAGAAAAAGGCTATAAATCGCTTCATTTTAAAGATTTACAAGACATAAAGAAATCGACAGATTTTCCGAAGAAAGCTGTTATTATCACTTTTGATGATGTCTATGTGAATCAATTGGAATTGGCTTATCCTTTGTTGAAAAAATATGGTTTAAAGGCCTGCTTTTTTGTGCCATTTAAATATGTAAACGAAACAGACTCATGGAACAAGAATAACGAAAAAATCATGTCTGTTGCACAATTACAGTCATTAGATTCTGAAGTTATCGAACTAGGTTTACACAGTTTTTCGCATAAAAAATACCATGAAATGTCGATTGAAGACATTCAGGAAGATTTTGATTTATGCCAAGAATTTATAACTGAAAATAATTTAGAAGTGCATAATACCTTGGCTTATCCTTATGGGAAATTTCCTAGAAAAGGAGAAGAGAAAGTACAGTTTTTCGATTTATTGCAGAAAAACAAGATAGCTTATGGCTTGCGAATTGGAAATAGAGTGAATAGATTCCCTTTAAAAAATAATTACGAAATTCAGCGTTTGGATATAAAAGGAGACATGAGTTTGGTTACTTTTAAACGAAAATTGAAGTTTGGAAAACTGTTTTTCTAAACGCTTATCTCATTCCTTTTTGAAGGAGCATTAACTTGACATATCTTGAAAAAACGCCGTAAGCATTAATGCTGGCAACGGCCAATCCTGGAATGCCATCCAGAAATCCACCACGTAAAATATAACTACTAAAAAAGCGATAGAAGGGTTTAAAGACTAAATGAAAATAGGTAGCTTTCTTACCTTTATTTAAAAGTTGTTCTGCTTGAAACCAGGCATAACTGTCTTTTTTGCTTATATAATGCATCAAACCTTTATAGGTGAAATGCAAAACGGGGTTTTTAAGCTTTCCTATACTACCATCTGCAATGAGTTTTTCGTGAACGGAACCTTCAAATCGACATTTTTCTCTAAGGACTAATCTAGTTACGTTATCGCTATGATGGTATAAAAACCGATTCATATAAAAATGCGGAAAGTTAAGCTTGTATCCAGCATGTTTTCCAGAGTCTATAGCTTCTAGAATTTCTTGCTTTAGCTTGTAGGTAATACGTTCGTCTCCATCAATAAATAAAACCCATTCTCCAGTAGCATATTGGAGCGCATGGTTTTTCTGATTGGAAAAGTTATCAAATTTTCTACTTAAAATTTTACAACCAAAGGCTTCGGCTATTTCTACAGTTTTATCTGTGCTTAAAGAATCTATCACAATAATTTCATCGGCAAAAGAAACCGAAAGAAGCGCATTTTTTAAATAAGCTTCCTCATTGTAAGTTGGAATGATGACAGATAGTTTTTTCATAGGAGTTAAAGCATCAAAATTACGATTTTTAATTGATTTTGGAAAAAGGCTTGTATTTAACTTTTATAGGTTTTTATAAATCCTTTTCATCACTTTAAATTAAGACTTTAAAGAGTCTTAAATCTATAAAAAAATAGTGAAACCGCCCGTAAAATAAATACCCGAATTATGTTTATCTTTGCTTTGTAAAACAATAAATTGATGAGCGAAATATCCATTTCTGTAATAATTAGTACGTATAATTCTCCTGAGTGGTTGGCGAAAGTGTTACATGGATATAACAATCAAACTTATCAAAACTTCGAGGTTGTTATTGCAGACGATGGCTCTAAGAAAGAGACCATAGATCTTATTGAGGCCTTTAAAAAAGAGATGTTTTATCCCATTACTCATGTTTGGCACGAGGATAACGGATTTCAAAAATCACAAATTTTAAATAAAGCCATTGTAAAGTGTCAAGCAGATTATATTTTAATGTCTGATGGCGATTGTATTCCAAGAGAAGATTTTGTTGAGATACATTTTAGAGAACGAGAAATAGGTTATTTCTTATCTGGGGGTTATTTTATGTTGCCCATGGATATTTCTAAAGCTATTACCAAAGAGTCTATATTAAATGGGGATTGTTTTAATTTAAAATGGTTAAAATCCCAAGGTTTAAAACCATCTTTTAAAAACAATAAATTAACCGCTAAAGGGTTTAAATCTTGGTTTTTAAATGCTATTACACCAACCAATGCAAGTTGGAATGGACATAATGCCTCTGGTTGGAAAAAAGATATTATTGCAATTAATGGTTTCGACGAACGCATGCAATATGGTGGACAAGATAGAGAATTGGGTGAACGCTTAATGAATTTGGGATTAAAAGGAAAACAAATTAGATATAGTGCTGTTTGTATTCATTTAGATCATCCTAGAGGTTATAAAAATCAGGAGTCCATTAATAAAAATTTAGCCATTAGAAAGACGACCAAAACAAAGCAAAAAACTTGGACCGATTTCGGGATTGTAAAAAAATAACAAGAACTTATTTTTTATATACACCTATTTTCCAATAGGTTTTTTCTTGATTTGTAGTTACAACTTTATGATTTAGTTGTAGCAGATTATTAAAATATTCCCAGCAAGTCGATCCTTCTCGATATATTGAAACAATTAGAATGCCATTGTCTTCTAAATAACTAAGGAAGCGGTTTAGAACGTTTTCTTTTTCAGATTCTTGAACATAATAAAAGGCTTCATTAAATATTATAACATCATATTTTCTTTTAGGAGTATAACTATGAATATCTGCTGTTATAAAATCGGAATTTGGAAATTTTTTCGTTTTGGCTTTTTCAATAGAAACTTTAGAAAAATCCATTCCTAAAAAATAATCGTAAGAATTTAACTCTAAATATTCGTTTAAAACGCCTTCGCCAGAACCTAAGTCTAAAATGCTTGGTTGGTCTTTACCATAAGTAATTATAAAATCTTTAATAGTATGATATCGAGATGCTTCAATTGGATTTTTCAAGCTATTCCAACGGCCATTTTTATATTGCCTATCCCAACGTTGTTTTCTTCTCCAATTATGAAACTTATCTAAAATATTCATGCCTTATTTTTTTAGATTAATTAATAAAAACTGTTTTAGTTTAGGTAATATTAATTCTGGTGTTAATTGCTTGTACATAAAGCTTGGGTCTGCTTCAATTTTACGTCTGTTTTCCACGCTGTTTTCATTATATAGTTCTGGTTTTTCTTCTAATAAATGAATAGAAGCATGTTTTTTGCCATCCTCAAAACTAGCCCAATGATCTTTCATAACATAGGGTGAAAATATTGTAAAAGTAGGTTTGTTTAAAGCTTTTGAAATGTGTACAATACCACCTTCATTTCCAATTAAAAGTTCACATTTATTCATTAGTGTGATAAAACCGCGAATACTATCTTCATAAATATCTATAATAATGTTGTCTTTGTTTTTGCAATCCTTGTAAATACTTAAGGCATCATCTTTTTGATGTGGCGCATAATTGAAAAGCACATTTACTTGATAATTATCGGTAATAAAATCTATCAAATCAACTATATATTCGTAAGGCATAGATTTTTGAGGTGTACTACCCAAAATGCCGAGCATGATAAAGGGCTTATCGTATTTTTCCAGTTTATTGTATTGCTGTTCTGCCTCGGTTAAAATAATTTTCGGCTCATAATCAATTTGTTTTTCTGGTAAGGTAAACACCGATGTCACCATATTTACACGATCCTCAATAGCCTTTCCACAAATTTTTGTTTTTTCTTTTAAAAACGGGATGTTATGCGTGTAAAATTTTAGAGGTGGGTTTTTGCCTCTTTTTTGAAAACCAATTCTAATTGGAGCTTTGGAAAAATAACAAACAAGTCGGCTTTGAAGTTTCGAATATGGGTCGAAAATAATGTCATATTCTCTCTTTCTTATGGTTTGAATAAGCTGTTTTAAATTGCCTAGTTTTTTTAGTTCCTTATCGTTAATTTCAATAATATTATCAATATCTGGATGATTTTCAATAACCCCAATGGTATAATCGTAGACCAAAAAATCAATTTGACTTTCTGGAAAGATTTTTTTCATATTTTGGGCAATAACTGAAGCTATTAAAACATCTCCAATTCGCTTATTTTGTATAACAAGTATTTTTTCCATAGCAGTTCCTAGAAAACTAGGAATCTCTTTTTATTTAAAATATATTAACTGCAAAGTATTGTATTTTCTACTTTTATTAAAATATCAATTAACATATCTTTGAGAAATCTCAAAACGCAAATATAATCATACATTTACATTTTCAATATCAGCAATTAAACAAAGAGTTACAATCTATTATCGAAGATTTTGAAACTTCTGGTGAAGCTGTAACTATTGGACAACGAAATGTTATCAAGCAATTTGAAGTAAAAGGCGAAGCCATCAACGTTAAATCGTTTAAAAAGCCTAATGTCTTTAATAGTTTTGTGTATAAGTATATCCGAAAATCAAAGGCTAAACGGTCTTTTGAGTATGCTAATAAACTAATTGCTTGCAATATTTTAACCCCTTTTCCTATAGCATATATTGAAAACACGAATATTTTTGGACTTACAACGAGTTATTATATTAGTAAACATGTTACTTACGATTTCGACTTTCGGGATTTAATCCACCAACCTCAATTTCCTAACAGAAAAGAGATTCTGCAACAGTTCACAGCTTTCACGTTTAAGTTACATGAAAACAACATTAACTTTTTAGATCATTCTCCAGGAAACACGTTAATTGTTAAAAAATCTGAAAACAAATACGATTTCTACTTAATAGATTTAAACCGGATGCGTTTTGAAACCATGGATTTTAATAAGCGCATGCATAATTTTAGACGTTTATGGTTGTCTAAAACCATGGTGAAGGTTATGTCCGAAACCTATTCAAAGTTATATAATACATCTTACGAAGAAACTTATAGTTTGATGTTGAAACACAGTCGAGGGTTTCGAAAGAAAATAAATAGCAAGAAATTAAGACGTTCAGGTAGAAAGATGAAATTCAAATCTGAATAAAAAAATTCCAAAATCCATTTTAAGTTAAATGAATTCTGGAATTTAGTTTTTTAAATGATATTACTTGTCAGTGTATTAAACTTATACTGCCACATCATATTCACGTAAAGCATCGTTAAGCGATGTTTTTTTATTGGTACTTTCTTTACGTTTTCCAATAATTAAAGCACAAGGCACTTGAAACTCTCCAGCAGGAAATTTTTTGGTATAACTGCCAGGAATTACAACAGAACGCGCTGGGATAACACCTTTCATTTCTACAGGTTCATCTCCAGTAACATCTATAATTTTTGTGCTCATGGTTAAAACAACATTTGCCCCTAAAACTGCTTCTTTTTCTACACGAACACCTTCTACCACAATACATCTAGAACCAATAAATGCACCATCTTCAATAATAACCGGGGCCGCCTGTAAAGGTTCTAAAACACCACCAATTCCAACTCCACCAGATAAGTGCACGTTTTTCCCAATTTGAGCACAACTACCAACGGTTGCCCATGTGTCCACCATAGTTCCTTCATCTACATAAGCACCAATGTTTACATAACTAGGCATTAAAATAACACCTTTAGAAATATAAGCACCATATCTGGCTACGGCATGTGGTACCACGCGAATGCCTTTATCTGCATATCCGGTTTTTAAAGGAATCTTATCGTGATATTCAAAAATACCAACTTCAAAAGTTTCCATTTTTTGAATAGGAAAATACAAAACCACAGCTTTCTTGACCCATTCGTTAACTTGCCAGCCTTTAGGAGTTGGTTCTGCAACTCGTAAGGTGCCTTCGTCCAATAAGCCGATGACATTTCTAATACAGTCTATGGTAATTTTATCTGTTAAAAGGCTTCGGTCGTCCCAAGCATTTTCTATAATTTGTTGAAGTTGTTTCATAATATTTTTTTCAAGCTAGCCTGTTGTCAAACAGGAAAGAGTAATTTCAAGTTAATTAATAATACGATTCACAAAGATAAAGCTATAATTGAAATCTTTCAGGGCTAATTATTCAAAATTCATGTTGTTTTTTGTTTCTGAAAATGAAATTAGCTGGGAAGTATTTTCTTTTAAATATAGTACCTTTGCATTATAAGATTCACGTTAGTACGGGAAATGAATATGGGAAGAATATTAGCTATAGATTTCGGAAAAATAAGAACAGGAATTGCTGTTACAGACGAGTTGCAAATAATTGCATCAGGACTTGAAACGGTTGCTACATCTGACTTATTAGCGTTTTTAAAAGCATATATAGCTTTGGAAAATGTAGAACTATTTGTTGTTGGAGAACCCAAACAAATGAATAATGAGCCTTCGGAAAGTGAAGCACTTATTGTTCCGTTTTTAGAAAAATTAAAAATATCCTTTCCTAATATCCCCATCGAGCGTGTGGACGAAAGGTTTACTTCAAAAATGGCGTTTCAAACCATGATAGATAGTGGTTTATCCAAAAAGAAACGTAAAAATAAGGCATTGGTAGATCAGATTAGTGCCACCTTAATACTTCAAAATTACTTATTCTCCAAGTAACTGGATGAAGTTTAGAGGTTCTTGCTTTTGATTATAAAACTGAATTTCAAAGCTTCCTTTCTTAATGCTTTTTAGTTTTAAATATTAATATGTCATCTTAAAACACTTTATTTCAGAGAGTAGCGATCGTTGTTATTAGATAGAAAGTCATTTTTAAAGGTTTTAGGACTGTACGTTTATCGATGAAATACAGGCCTTTGTCATATTAACGATTTTACATTGGGTTTCAACAAGTTTATTCTTTTTATAGTGTTTTGTGCGGCTATATTTGTCCTGCTATTAATTAATACTATTTAACATGAGATCATTTATAACCTTAATCTTTATTGCTTTTTTGTCGAGTTTTCAAGTGAACGCGCAATCAGAAGTAGTTAACTTCAATACGCATTTAGAAACTTTAATAACAAGCATGCCAAGTTCAAATTTAGATTTTGCTGCCAAGAAAAGAGATATTCTAAACACCAAAATCAACGCTAAACTAAAGGGCGAAGTCGATTTGTTTTTTGTTGCAGATAAAAGTAAAATCTGTTAACTGTTTAAAGTCTCAAAAAAATATTAATAAAAACTCTCCTTATATAAGGGGAGTTTTTTTATGTATCTAAATTAAAGATTGTATTTTTGCAACGAATTTCTCAAAAAGAACAAAATGATATTACCTATTGTAGCTTATGGCGATCCTGTTTTAAAAAAATCTGGAGAGGAGATTACCAAAGACTACCCGAAATTGTCGGAACTTATTGATAACATGTACGAAACCATGAACGCCGCTTTTGGTGTTGGGTTAGCAGCACCTCAAATTGGTTTGCCAATAAGATTATTTGTCGTGGATACGTCTCCATTTGCTGAAGACGAAGAGTTAACTCCTGAAGAACAAGCGGCCTTGAAAGGGTTTAAGCGTACGTTTATTAATGCGAAAGTAACTCATGAAGCGGGCGATGAATGGGCTTTTAACGAGGGTTGTTTGAGCATTCCAGACGTTAGGGAAGATGTGTTTAGAAAACCTAGTATAACCATAGAATATCAAGATGAAAATTTCGAAAAGCACACAGAGCATTTCGACGGTTTAATTGCTCGTGTTATTCAGCATGAATACGACCATATAGAAGGGGTTTTATTTACAGATAAACTTTCTGTCTTAAAAAAACGCCTAATAAAAAGTAAATTAATAAATATTTCCAAAGGAAAAATTAGCGTCGATTATAGAATGCGTTTTCCAAATCAAAAAAAGAAACGATAATATTTGTTTTAGTATAACAAACGTAGCATATTTGCGCTCCTTAAAAAGAAATTATGAGTTTAGAAAAAGTATTGGCCATTTCAGGAAAACCGGGATTGTATAAATTAATTACACAAACTCGTGGTGGATTTATTGCAGAATCTCTATTAGATAAAAAAAGATTGTCTGTAAACATTCATCAAAATGTTAGTGTATTAAGCGAAATAGCAATTTATACCTTAACGGAAGAAGTTCCTTTACGCCAGGTTCTTAGTAAAATTAAAGAAAAAGAAAGTGGAAAAGCAACACCTATTAGTCATAAAGACAATAACGATGTTTTAGAAGAATATTTCTTTGAAATTTTGCCAGATTATGATGAGGATCGTGTGTATCCTAGCGATATAAAAAAGGTAATTCAGTGGTATAACTTACTTCAAAAACATGATATGTTGGATTTTGAAGTAGATGCAACTGTTTCTGACGAAGAAGAATAAAATATTTTCCATTTAATAAAACACAAAAAATCTAGCTCAAATGGCTGGATTTTTTTGTTTTATATCGGGAATCAATCCTATTAAAAGTGTAATTTTATAAAAAAAGTACAAATGAACTCTAGAGAAAATCAACTAAAAGCTTTTGACCGTTTATTAACTATAATGGACGAATTGCGCGAACAATGTCCTTGGGATAGAAAACAAACCATGGAAAGTTTGAGACATTTAACCATTGAGGAAACTTACGAATTGGGCGATGCTATTTTGGATAAGGATTTGGAAGAAGTGAAAAAAGAATTAGGCGATGTTTTATTGCATATCGTGTTTTATTCTAAAATTGGAAGCGAAACCAAACATTTTGATATCGCGGATGTGTGTAATAGTATTTGCGATAAGTTGATATCTAGGCATCCACATATTTATAGCGATGTAATTGTTGAAAATGAAGAAGATGTAAAACGAAATTGGGAGAAATTAAAGCTAAAAGAAGGAAAGTCCAGTGTGTTGGAAGGCGTCCCAAAAAGCTTGCCTGCATTGGTGAAAGCTAGTAGAATCCAAGATAAAGTAGCTGGGGTTGGTTTTGATTGGGAAGAACCAAATCAAGTTTGGGAAAAAGTAGAGGAGGAGTTAAGCGAATTTAAACAAGAAGTTGAAAATGGCAATATGGATGCTATGGAAAATGAGTTTGGTGATGTGTTGTTCTCTCTGGTTAATTATGCCCGATTTTTAAAGATCAATCCTGAAAATGCTTTAGAAAGAACCAATAAGAAATTCTCAAAACGCTTTCAGTATTTAGAAGCTAAGGCAAAATCTTTAAACAAAGATTTAAAAGACATGACCTTGAGTGAAATGGATTTTTTTTGGGAAGAAGCCAAGTTGTCTCAAAACATAAAGTAATTGAAAATCATAGATTTTAAACTGTTGTTTTTTAAAAATATGAAAGAAAATTCAAGCTTTTTATAGATCTGGAAGTCCAAAAGAATGTTCTGTGCGTATATATAATAATTGAATGGCTATTTTCTTTTCATAAGTAGTAGATTAATAGCTTAAGTTCTTACCTTTTAAAGAGCCATTCATAAAATAAGTAGGTTATTTTTTAGTTGGGAAAAAAGTAACTGTTTAGTTAGTTTAGTTAGATTAAATCCTATTTACGAAGAAGTTTATACTTCATTCAATAAATAGGATTTAATATTTTAAAGCTATTTGTATATTTTAATACAACTCCTTAATCTTTCTAAGTTTTGTTTTCCAAAGTGCTAACGTGTCCTTGTGTTTTTTAATAGTGTCTAGAACTTCTTTAACCACAGGATTGTTTTCGTCTACGTTGGTAAAGAACTGTAGATTATTTTCCAACTGATTTATTTCAGCTTTAACCTCATTAATTTTTTTACTTATAAATGAGCGTTCATTATCTAGATGTCTGGAATCTTCAGAATTATTTAAAACCTCCAATTTGTTATCGAATTTGATAAGTTCGGCTTCGGTTTTGTTTAATTTTAAACTTTTAAAATAAGCGTCAAGTGTTTTATTTAATTTCCCTTCAATATACCTTTTGTTGGAAGGTACATTTCCAATGGTTTTCCAATGATCTATATGTTTCTTTATAGTTTCTAAATCGGTTTCCTTATTGCCAGAGAGTTCTAGATTCTTTATTTCCTCCAATAACTTAACTTTGGCTTCGTAAGCTTCTATTTCTTCTTTATTGGCTTCGTTTTTAGCTTCATTTATTTTATCAAAATAATGGTTACAAGCTGCTTTAAACTGATTCCAGATTTTGTCGCTGTTTTTTCTTGGTACATGACCAATTTTTTTCCAATCGCTTTGAATCATTTTCATCAAAGGGGTAGTTACTTCGAAATCGTCGCTGTCTTTATTGTCTTCAGCAATTTTTATTAAATCCAGTTTTTTCTGAAGATTGTCGTATTGATCTTTTTTCAGATCCTTATAGAAGGAGTTTTTCTTTTTATTAAAGTTTCTAACAGCCGTTTTAAAGGATGCCCAAGTAGCTTCATTTACTTTAATTGGAACTTTTCCTACTTCGAAGAATTCGTTTCTTAAAACATCTATTTCTTTAATTTTCTTCTGCCATTCGTTGTGGGTTTTAGCACCTTTTTCCCCTAACACTTTTATTTTTTCTATAATGGCTTTTTTGGTGTCTAGATTTTTTTCGTATTCCTGATCAAGTTGATCAAAATATACCTGGCGTTTGTCGTGAATTTTTTTGGTTGCTGCCTTAAAACGTTTCCAAATATCTTCTCTATATTCTTTGTCAACTGGTCCAAGTTCTTCTTTCCACATTTTGTGTAAAACTTGTAACTCTCTAAAGGCTCTGTTTAAATCGTCTTCCTGTGTTAATTCTTCAGCACGTTCAATTATTTTGGTTTTTTGTTCTAAATTATGCTTGAAATCCAAGTCGCGTAAATCGCGATTTAAATGTAAGAAATCATAAAAAATCTCTACATGATGGTGGTACGTGTTCCAAGCATTATTGTATTTGTCTCTTGGAATTGGTCCAGCATGACGCCATCTTTCTTGTAAGTCTTTGAAGTATTTGTAGGTGGTATTTATGTTTTCTTCAACATTAATTAAACCTTTAATTTCTTCAATTATTTCCAAACGTTCGGTCAAGTTTTCCTTTAAACTTTTTTCCAAACTCTTATAATGTGTATTTAGTTTTGAACGATACTCTTTAATGGCATCTTTATAACGATTTTGAGTAGGGTTGGAGTAGTAAAAATCAATTTCATTTCCGCCTTCGTTTAAAAACTCTTCTTTCTTTTCGTCTAAAAGTGTGCTGAATTTCGATTTAAATTCGCTTCTTATCTCTTCAACATGAGTTTTTATAGCTTGAACTTTTTGATTTTTCACCAACTGCTCCAACTCGTCTGCCAAAGCTTCAAGAGACATTTTTTCATAGTCTTTTTTGTCTATGCTATGTCTGTCTATACTGCCTTCATCTTCAGCGTCTTCAGCATTTGATTCTTCAATTTCAGAAATTACTTTATCGTCGTTTTCTGTCTCTTCAATTTCTGGTGTAACTTCTTGTTTTGTTGTAGAATCTTCTTGGTTTTCAACTGAAACTGCTAATTCTTTCTTTCCGTCTGCTTCATGCAGGTTATCTTGCTCTGACATTTTTAAAATGTTATGGTTCGTAAAAATACTATAGCGTTAAAGATACTAACAACTGTAATATTTACAAAGGCTTACCGATTTTATTTATTTCCCAGAAGGGTTTATACGTTCCAAATTTCCCAAGCTTTATTTGCCTGATAGATAAGCATGTTTAAACCATTTAAGCAAATGGCATTTTCAGTTTTCCCTAACTGTAAAAATTTTGTTTCTTTTGGATTGTAGATTAGGTCGAATAGTATGTGTGAATTGGAAATAGCTTGGTAAGGAATATAAGGACATTCATCTATATTTGGATAGGTTCCTAAGGGTGTGCAATTGATGATTATTTGATGTTTTTCTATAATGCTTTCGGTTAAGGAATTGTATGTGAAAACTGTTTCTTTTGAAGGATTTCTAGAAACAAAAGCACTTTCTATTTGGAGTTCTTCCAAAGCATATTTAATAGCTTTGCTGGCACCACCTGTGCCTAAAATCAATGCTTTTTTATGTATTGGTTTTAAATGCGGTTCCAAGGATTTTGAAAACCCGTAATAATCGGTGTTGTACCCTTTTAATTTTCCGTCTTCAAGTATCTTAATGGTATTTACTGCTCCAATTTTTGCAGCTTTTTCATCCATTTCATCTAAGAATGGTATAATGGATTCTTTATAAGGAATGGTTACATTTAAACCTTTTAAATTGGGATGGATTTTTAATATTTCTAAAAATTCCTCTATATTTTGAATATCGAAATTCTCATAAGAAGCATTTAAAATACCTTCATCTTGAAATTTATTCCTAAAAAACTCCTTTGAGAAGGAATACGAAATATTTTTTCCTATAAGACCAAATTTATCCATTGGTTTGACGGGTTTTTCGTCCATATCTTTCTAGCGCAAGAACTATTAAAATACCTAAAATAATATATGCTATCGCAAAATATGTGTCTGTATGAAGTTCAGGAATGTAGCGTGTGTAATTTTCAATAATGGTACGGCCTGAAGAGTCTAATATATATTGTCCCTCAGTATTCATTTTAAAAATTGTTTTTTTCCAAGGCCAAACCACACCAAGCGATCCTACAATAAAACCTATTATTGCTGATATAGTAATACTTTTGTAATGTTTTAAAATATAGTTTAAAATATGCGAAAAAGTTACTAAGCCAACCACAGAACCAATTGTAAATACAGCCAGAACCTTTATCATTCTTAATCGTTCCTGATTGTGGATAAAACTAAAATCGCCAGTTATCATTTCGGCAAAGGTATCGTACAAGGCGTTTACCGAGTCGACTAAGAGTAATACATAATTTCCTAGAATTATGAGAATAAAAGACCCTGAAAAGCCTGGAAGTGTCATTCCAGAAACACTAATAATCCCGCAAAAGAAAACAAAGAAGAGATTGTCGTTTTCCGTTGCTGGATCTAAAAAACTAATGCTTAAACCTAAAATAATTCCGATACTTAATGAGGTATAGGTTTTATAATTCCAATCTTCAAAATCTTTACTTATATAATAAATTGAGCCAATAATCATTCCAAAAAAAACGCTCCAAACGTAGAGTTCGTAATGTTTAATTAAATAATCCAATAATTTTGAAATACTAAAATAGCTAACTATCATTCCAAAGAACAGCAAGCTTAAGAAACGACCATTTATATATTGATAAAAGCTTTTAAAACGACCATTAATTAGAAGTTTAAAAGCTTTTCCATTTACTTTTTGCAAGGAATAAATAAATTCTTCGTAAAATCCAGCTACAAAAGCCACAACACCGCCAGATACACCAGGAACTTTATTTGCAGCTCCCATTCCAAGCCCTTTTAAAACCAGGAATAATTTATCAGTAAATGTCCTTGTACTCTGCATTATGCTTTTTTATTACCTATCTTCTCTAGAATAAAAATAGTTAAAAATCCGACAATTATTAGAGTTAAGGCTGGGATTAATTGAGAACTTACCCCATTATTTATAGACGTATAAACAAAAGGCGACACACTTTCTTCGGTAACAACCTTATACGATTCAAAATTATTGATTTGTTGCTGGTATACGGCTAGAGTTCCTAAATCGGTTATCTTAGATAAGGACTGAGCTTCACCAGTAATATCATTTAAAACGGAAATCGATTTTTTCCAAGGCCAAATTTTATTTAATGAACCAAAAATAAAACCTGTTAACAAGGCCAAAGTGGTGTTTTGATAATGTTTAAACAGCCATTTTAAAACCCTACTAAAACTCAATAAACCAACGACGGCTCCAGCTCCAAAAATAGCAATTCGCTTAAAATCCCAATCGTTTATGGCATCGCTTAAAGTTTTATAGGCGCCAAGAATAACTAAAATGAAGGATCCTGAAATTCCAGGCAAAATCATGGCGCAAATGGCTATGGCTCCAGCTATAAATAAAAATAGAGGATTGCTATTGCTAGCCATAGAAGGCAAAGTGGTTATGTAATAAGCTATAAAAGCACCAAGAATTAAAGCAATAAATGTTGCCACATTCCATTTGTCGATTTGTTTGGCTACAAAGAAAATACTAGCTATGATTAATCCAAAAAAGAAAGACCAAATTAAAACAGGATGTGTTTCAATTAAATACTTGGCCAAACGCATAAACGTTACGAAACTTGTTAAAATTCCTATTAAAAGTGCCAGAATAAAATTGCCGTTTAATTCTTTCCAAAACGCTTTAAATCCATGAGTACGAAGCGTTTTCAACAAGGATATGTTAATGTTGCTTATTGTGGAAATAAGCTCTTGATAAATGCCGGAAATAAGTGCAATGGTTCCTCCAGATACTCCTGGAACGGCATCGGCCGCACCCATGGCGACCCCTTTTAATGTGATGAGAAAATAATCTTTAAAACGTCTTTGCATGTTTAGTTTGAAAATAGAAAACCAAAGGTATATAATTTAAGTTAGACGTTTTTGCTATTACTTGGATTTAAGCAAGTTTTTAATTCGTCGTTTTTTATAAACTTTCGGAAAAAGCTCTTCTATAATGAAGGCGTATTCCATATTAAAATCCAAACCGTTTTTTAAGTGATATTCTCCTTTTTCGATTTCGTTTAGACTAAAGTATAAACCAGCTAAACGATATTCGATTTCGGCGTTTTCAGGATAAAATTCAGACGCTTGTATAAAGTTTAAGATGGCTGCTTCTGGTTCGCCAAGCTTTAATAAAATGTCGCCTCTTACCAACCAGGTTTCTAATTCGTAGTTTCCTAGATCTAGAGCTTTTTTGTAACCTCGTTCGGCTTCTTCCAAGAAATTGAGCCTAAAGTTTAATTGGGCATACAATTTCCAATAAGCCATATTTTCAGAATCGATATTTATGGCTTTATTGATGTAATAAAGTGATTTTTTAAAGTTTCCTTTTTTATTATAATATTTTGTAATGGCTATCCAACCCTTGTCTAGTAAAGGATCTTCTTTTATTGTTTTTTTATAATACTGGATGGCCAATTTGTCCTGCTCCAGTTTTTCGTAACAATGTCCAATTCGTAAAAGAGCAAATGAGGTAGCATCGTCCAATTCTAATGTAAAGGAATAAGCTTCTAAAGCATCTTCATAACGTTTTAGTTTTTCCAAAACCTTTCCTTTTTCTAAATAAGCGCCAACAAAAGTGTCATCAGAAATAATAGCAAAATCAAATGCAGTCAATGCCTTGTCGTAAGCCTTTAAGGCGTAGTATTGTTTTCCTAATTGATGCCAAGCAACTTCACTGTAAGGATTTCTATTTAAAAATTCATTTAAATATTCGATAGCCTCGTCTTGTTGGTCTAGAAATTCAAAACAATAAATTAAGTTGTATAAAGCAGAATAATCTTCAGTATCTTCTTCCATACATTTAATAAAATAGTACTTGGCTTCTTCAAATTGATCCAAGAATAAATACTCCATACCTATTAACGAGTAGATGTCTTGAACGTCGTCCGTAAGTTCTAAGGCTTGTTTTAAAACGTGAATGGCTTTTTTATGATTGTCTCTTTTTGAGAAGATATTTGCTTTTTGAATATAGATTTCTTCGTTGTTTGGTTCTAAATCGTAAAGCTCGTTGAGTAATAAATCTGCTTCATTTAGTTTGTCTTCAAAAACTAAAACTTCAACTTTAAAGAGTTTTAGCGTGATCGAATCGGGATGTTGTTGCAAGCTTAATTTTATGGCCTTTTTTGCCAATGAAATTTTACCCAAGGTTAAATAATGATGAATGATATTCTCAAATTCTTCCGAGTCGAAAAACAAAATATGATTCGTTTTTAACATCGATTCAAATTTTGTTAATGGTAAATTATTATTGTCATTGGGACTAAACTCCATAAGCACATTTATAAGGTTTATAGTACTAAATGTAACGTACTATTTGATTTTTATAATAAAATCGTTCAAATCTTTTGAACAAAGTAATGAACACTTTTTAATTAATTCGCTTGATCGCCTGATTGTCAGTCGATTGGCTAGCTGTGTTTTAACTGTATTTTATCTAAAACTTTCAGGATTATTTGACATCCTTTCACGATTTCTTCATTGGAAATGGTTAAAGGAGGTGTTATTCTAATGGCTTTAGGTTCGAAAAGTAACCAAAACAGGATGAGCCCTTCGTCTTGACATGCCAAAATAAGTTCGTTTGTTATATCTGCGGAAGGGGTTATGGCAGCAAGCATGAGGCCTTTTCCACGGACACTTAAAATTAATGGATGTACTAAATGTTTTCTAAACAGCTGCTCTTTTTCAAGGGTTTGTACAATTAAATTACTTTTTGTTACTTCTTTTAAAGTGGCTAAAGCTGCCGCTGCAATTACTGGATGTCCACCAAAGGTTGTTATATGTCCTAATTTTGGATTGTCCTGTAATAGATCCATTAACTCGGTTGAGGCTGTAAAGGCACCAATTGGCATACCACCACCTAAGCCTTTTCCAGTTACCAAAATATCTGGTACGCAATTATAATGTTCAAAACCAAATAGTTTTCCGGTTCTACCGATTCCTGGTTGAATTTCATCTAAAATTAAGAGTGCTCCAGCTTTATTGCAGCGTTCTCTTACTTTTTCTAAATATTGATTTTTAGGCTCAATAAATCCAGCGCCACCTTGGATGGTTTCTAAAACCACACAAGCTGTTTTTTTTGTTATTTTGGTTAAATCTTCTTCGTTATTAAATTCAATAAAAGATACATCAGGCAATAAAGGTCTGAAAGCTCTTTTACGTTCTTCAAAGCCCATAATACTCATAGATCCCATGGTGCTGCCATGATAAGCGTACTTTGCCGAAACAATTCCACTTCTGCCAGTAGCGCGTTTAGCCAATTTTAAAGCACCTTCTATAGCCTCTGTCCCAGAATTGGTTAAATAGGTTTTTTCTAGACTGTTTGGTAAATGCTTAGCCAATAATTTGGCAAGTTCTACGGCAGGCTCTTGGATGTATTCTCCATAAACCATAACATGTAAATACTTGTCCAATTGTTCTTTTATGGCCGAAACTACTTTTGGATGCCCATGACCTAAAGTACAGGCGGAAACCCCTGCTACAAAATCTAGATAAGCTTTATTGTTAACATCATAAATGTATGAACCCTTAGCATGAGAAACTTTCATAGCTAATGGATGTGGTGATGTTTGCGCTTGGTATTTTAAAAAATCTATGGCCATTTTTATTTGCTTGGTTTCTTTATCAAGCCGTTTTTAGTTTTGTTTATGGGTTTTCTATTCTCTGTTTTTAGCTTGACACTATCCATAATATTCTGTGGAACATGTCTGCCAGCTTTAAAGTTTTTGTTTTTGTCTTTTTCGTCCTGTGAATTGGCTTCGATTGAAGGTCTTTCAGCTTTTTGTGCTTTTTCAATACGACCAATCATGCTTTCGTCGAAAAACTCCTCTTGTGGCACATAATCTTCCAAGCCTTTTATAATTGGTAGGTTTAATGGCGGATCATCGCTAAATAGATCTTCTACGCTTTTGGGGCGTTCCTCTTCGCGCCAGTCAAAACCTCTTAATTTTCTGGCGTTTTTTGGAAATTCCAATTCTGGATAAGTCTTCGCATCAATTTGATTGTAACGGTTGTATTGCTCAATTTCTCCATCGGTAAAAAAGATGGTAATACTTCCAGACTTTGCTTTATCTATGCCAATAAGTTCCTGTTCTTCGTTTCTGGCGTAAAAAATAGATTCCGCATTTTTAATGACATCTACTTGCTTTAATTTGTTTTCCTCATTAAACAGGCCAATAAGTCTTTTTCCCGAGATCTGATTATAACCATCTTCACTAATGGTGTCTTTGCTAATTAAAAATGCATCATAAAAAACGACTAAAGAATCCAGTTTTTCGGTTTCTGGATTCGATTTAATATGAATGGTGTCTCCAGTAATTTGATTTTCTAAATTCCAAATAACTGGTCGTCGCTTAACTGCAAAGGCATCTTTGGACGATAGTTTAGAAATATTTATAAGTTGCGTTAACCCCGTGAAATGATCGACATGGATAGAATCTGATTTTCCGCTCATGTCCGACTTGTACATCTTTGTATTTCTAAAGGCTCTGGTAATTCTCTTGTCAGGTTTTCCAGTAATCATAAGGGTGTCCGCATGAATATAGATGGAATCTTTCTCCTGAACAGATATGGCCAAGGCTCTTTTTGTTATAAAAACAGAATCTTTAGCTTTGTAAACTTCGGCATAATGCCCTTTAATAATACTTTTATTTATAGTATCTGTAACTTTTATATTGTTGGTTGCAGAGGCAAAACTTCTGCTGTTGTCAAAATACATACTATCTCCTTCAAAGACCCGATTGTCGTATTCAATCTTTGTTTTTTTAACACCATAACCTGTTTTGTTTTCGGTATCGTAAAAGCCTTTTTCACAATAGGTTTTACTCTCGTCCGTTACTATGGTTGATGGTCCGTATAAATAAGCATAACCACTTTCTGAATAAAAATCCAGGTGTTTGGTATTGATTTTATAATCGGGATGCGTTAAAACCACATTGTTTACAAATTGGTATTTTTTGGCGTCCATGTAATAGCGTCCAATTTTACTAGTAATAGTCCCTGAAGAATCGCGCACAACTTGTCCGCCACTTTTGTAAAAGGATTGTTGTTTAACACGATCAAAATACAAAGTATCTGTCGTTAAGATGGAATTTGGCTCTGTAAGAACTACATGGCCACTGGCAAAAGCCAATTTTGTTTTCCCACTATATTCAACATATTTGGCGGTCATGTTAATGGTATCGCCCTGAATCATTTTTACATTGCCGTAAGCTTCTATAAAATCGTCATTGCTATAAAGTAAAGCTTGATCGCAATACATGTTTACGCCTTCATGTACGACATGGATTTGTTGCGAATCGTCCCGAGTCATGACTTTTAAGCCAGGAGCATCCTCTTCTTTAAATTCTAAAAACCCGGAGTATTTAATCTCTATGCGCTTTTGTTCTTGGGCAAAAGAGAAGCCTAAGAATAAAAGACAAAAGAAAAAGCTAAGTAAGTTCTGACTTGGTTGTTGCAACATCTTAAATTTTGGCAAAAATAATGATAAATATCTTGTGTTGAGTGGCATTAAGATATTTTTAATAGAAAAGACCTTTCGAGTTTTTTAACTTGAAAGGTCTCATATTATATTTCATAAGAAAATTATCTAAAAATAGTCTGTTTTCTATCTGGTCCAACAGATACCAAATGAATAGGAATTTCCAATTCTTTTTCTAAGAAAGCGATATAATCGTTTAATTCTTTTGGGAATTGGGACGCTTCTGTCATTTTAGTTAAATCTTCTTTCCAACCTTTAAAATCTGTGTAAATAGGCTCTAGGTTTTCTGGTTCAATATTATACGGTAAATGCGTAATGGTTTCACCTTTATAATTGTAAGCGGTACATATTTTTAAGGCTTTAAATCCTGAAAGCACATCGCCTTTCATCATCATTAATTTAGTTACGCCATTAACTTGACAGGCGTATTTTAAAGCTATTAAATCTAACCATCCACAACGTCTAGCACGACCAGTTACTGCTCCAAATTCGTTACCTATTTTAGCCATTTTAGCGCCAACTTCGTCAAATAACTCAGTTGGAAAAGGTCCAGAACCAACACGTGTTGTGTAGGCTTTAAAAATACCATAGACTTCGCCAATTTGGTTTGGAGCGACACCTAAACCTGTACAGGCTCCGGCAGCAGTTGTATTACTTGAAGTAACAAACGGATAGGTTCCAAAATCGATATCCAATAAAGAACCTTGGGCACCTTCAGCTAAAATGGTTTTTCCAGCTTTTTGTGCTTGGTATAAATATTCTTCAGAATCAATGAATTTTAAAGATTTTAAAACTTCAACAGCTTCAAAAAACTCCACTTCCATTTCTTCTAAATTGTACTGAATGTCTACATTGTAGAAGTTAATCATGGCTTCATGCTTGTTGGCTAAAGCGCGGTATTTTTCTTTCCAATCGGATAGTTCCAAATCGCCCACACGAAGTCCATTTCTACCAGTTTTATCCATGTACGTTGGACCAATACCTTTTAAGGTGGAACCAATTTTAGCTTTTCCTTTTGAAGTTTCGCTTGCTGCATCCAACAACCTGTGTGTTGGAAGAATGATGTGTGCTTTTCTGGAAATAATCAAGTTGGTTTTATAATCGATTTTAAATTGATCTAAACCTTCTAATTCTTTAACAAAAACCACAGGATCGATAACAACGCCATTACCAATAACGTTGGTGGATTCTTTATGAAAAATTCCAGATGGAATGGTTCTTAAAACATGTTTTATGCCATCAAATTCAAGGGTGTGCCCAGCATTTGGTCCTCCTTGAAAACGTGCAATAATATTGTATTTGGAGGTAAGAACATCAACAATTTTTCCTTTGCCTTCGTCTCCCCATTGTAGTCCTAGTAGTAAATCTACTGCCATTGTAAATTAAATTATTTGGTTGTTTTTCTGTTTCCGTAAAAGTAGAGTGAATGGTTTTTGATTTCGATGTCAAAAACTTCTTCAATTGTTTTTTTGATACTTTGAATTCGTGGATCGCAAAACTCGATAACTTCTCCTGTATCTGTTAAAATAACATGATCGTGTTGTTTGTCGAAATAAGATTTTTCGTAATGCGCTTGATTTTGACCAAATTGGTGTTTTCTAACCAAACCACAATCCAATAATATTTCTATGGTATTATAAAGCGTAGCACGAGACACACGATACTTTTTGTTTTTCATACTTAGATATAAAGACTCGATATCGAAGTGTTCATCGCTATTATAAATCTCTTGTAAAATGGCATAACGCTCTGGTGTTTTACGATGCTTGTTTTCTTCTAAAAAAGCAGTAAACACGTTTTTTACAATTTCTTGGTTTTTTGTATCTGTTTTTAAACTCATAATTCTGTGGCAAATTTACATTAATTTTTAAACTCTAGATACTTTATCGATACCATTAATTTTTTTCAAGTTATCCATGAGTTTCTTAAGTAAGGTATTATTTTTCACAACTACATTGATTTTGCCGGAAAAAATGCCGTCGTCGCTTTGAAAACTCAAGCTTTTCATGTTTACATGCATGTTGGAGGAAATAATCTTGGTAATATCGTTTACCAAACCTAAATTATCAATTCCAGAAAGAATGATTTGGGCTGCAAATTCTTGTTGCGAGGAATCTATCCACCTAGCTATCATAATTCTGTAAGCATAATTTGATTGTAGGCTTACAGCGTTTGGACAGTTTTGTTTATGTACTTTTAAACCATCATTTATTGTTAAAAATCCAAATACTGGATCGCCCGGAATTGGGTTGCAGCAATTGGCAAATTTGTAATCCAGTTTTTCTCCTTCTTTTCCAAAAACCAGTAAATCGTATTTGGAGGTAATTTCATCTTTATCAAGATCTTCTTTGGTAAGTGTAGGTCTTCGAGAGATTTTATTTTTTATGTAACTCATAAAAGCATTGCTTCTGGACGAGGCAAACTCTTTGATCATGGTATTATCAATGGTTCCAATACCCACTCTATAAAATAAGTCTAAACTGGTTTTTAACTTAAAGTGATTTACCAATTCGTTAACTGACTTTTCGTTTAAGGTAATTTTTAATTGTTTTAGCTTTCTGCGAAGAATTTCTTTTCCATCTTCGGCAATTATTTTCTTGTCTTCTTTGAGAGCAGATTTAATTTTGCTTCTAGCTTTGGCAGTAGTGGCATAATCTAACCAGTTGGAGTTGGGTTTTGCAGAATCTGAAGTTAAAATATCCACACGATCTCCACTTTTTAGTACATGACTTAAAGGAACTAATTTGCCGTTTACTTTTGCGCCACGGGTTTTCATTCCAACTTCGGTATGGATGCTAAAGGAAAAATCCAAGGGAGTAGCACCTTTAGGCAAAGATTTTAATTCGCCTTTTGGAGTAAATACAAATATTTCTTTGGAATATAAATTAAGTTTAAACTGTTCTACAAAGTCTACAGCGTTGGTTTCATGATTTTCTAGAGCTTCTTGAAGTCGTGAAATCCAGACATCTAAATTGTCATCTTTTTCAGTTCCTTCTTTGTATTTATAATGTGCTGCAAATCCTTTTTCTGCCACTTCGTTCATGCGCTCACTTCTAATTTGCACTTCTACCCATCGACCTTTTGGACCAACAACAGTAATGTGCAAAGCTTCATATCCAGTGGATTTGGGTGAAGAAATCCAATCGCGAAGCCTAGTTGGATTGGGTCTAAAATGATCGGTTACAATGGAATAAATTTTCCAAGCTAAAAATTTTTCATTTTCAGGTTCGCTTTTGTAGATAATTCTTACTGCAAATTTATCGTAAACTTCATCGAAAGAAACGCCTTGGGTTTGCATTTTTTTACGAATGGAAAAAATGGATTTTGGCCGTCCCTTTATTTCATAATCTAAACTCTCTTTGTCTAAAGTTGTTTTTATTACGCCTGTAAATTCATTTATATAAGCATCTTGCTCTTCTTTACTGTCTTTTATACTGGTTAAGATATCGTGGTAAACTTCCGGTTCGGTATATTTTAAACCTAGATCTTCAAGCTCGGATTTTATATTATAAAGACCAATTCTATGTGCTAAAGGCGCATAAATATATAGGGTTTCTGAAGCGAGTTTAATCTGTTTATCAGATCGCATGGATTCCATGGTCTGCATGTTATGAAGTCTATCTGCAATTTTTATGATAATTACCCTAACATCATCATTCAGGGTTAAAAGCATACGCCGATAATTTTCAGCTTGAAGAGATACGTCCATTTCGGTATCTATAGATGAAATCTTAGTTAAACCATCTACAATTTTGGCAACGGTTTCGCCAAATAACTGTTCAATATCAGAGATGGAATAATTTTCGTTGTCTTCAACTACATCATGAAGCAGCGCAGCAGCAATAGACGTGGCGTCCATTCCTATTCCTTGCGCAACAATTTTAGCCACAGCAATTGGATGGAAGATATAAGCTTCCCCAGATTTTCGTCGTTGGTCTTTATGCGCATCCACAGCCACATCAAAAGCTTTTCGAATAAGCTTTTTATCATCGTCCGTAAGTGTTCTGTAGCTTACTCGAAGTAACTCTTTATAAGCTTTGGCAATTGCAACATTTTCTTTTTCTAGCTCTAGTTCTGTCATAAATTTAAAAATAGTATAAACGAAATGAATTTACAACCCTTTTACTTAAAATAGATGGTGTTATGAGGATTTAAAATGGGTGTATATTTATATAAATATAAGATGTTTCCCCATTTTATGTTCGTAATAACAAGAAAAAGTTTTTTTATTCTGAAAGACGCCTTATAATTTTAAATTTTTTATTCTTTCCAATAGGGTTGGATGCGAATAATGCATAAAAACATATGCTTTATGAGGGGTTAAATTACTTAAGCTATTTTTTGATAATTTTTTAAGAGATGTTATTAATGGCAAAGCTTTGTAAGTAGTTTTTGCGTAATTATCTGCTTGATATTCGAACGTTCTCGAGAAACAATTCATAATTAAACTGGTGACTTCAGAAATGGGTGCATAAAGCAATCCGAAAGCTATTAATCCAATATGAAAACTTGGAATTTGAACGCCCAAAGCATTTGAAAGCAAAGGGTTTGAAATGAAAATAGATAAAATGTAAAGTGTTAATCCCGTTAATAATATAGAAGCAATTAAATTAAAAATGATGTGTTTTTTCTTATAGTGTCCCACCTCATGAGCAAGTACAGCTACAATTTCTTCATCGTCTAAATCGTTTATCAAGGTATCGTAAAGAGTAACCCGTTTTTCACTTCCAAATCCAGAAAAATAGGCATTGGCTTTGGTACTTCGTTTGGAACCGTCGATCACGAAAATCTTGTCTAATTTAAAACCTACAGTTTCTGCGTACGAAGAAATTTTGTTGCGTAAATCTCCCTCTTCTAAAGGGGTTTGTTTGTTGAATAATGGAACGATTAACTTGGCATAAAACATATTCATGACCACTGTAAAAACAGTCATTAAAGCCCATGCATATAACCAAAAATCGTTGCCAGCAAATTGATAAAACCAAATAATAAGTGCCAAGATGCCTCCGCCTACAAGGGCTAACATGAGCCAGCCTTTTATTTTATCCAATATAAAAGTCTTTTTCGTGGTTTTGTTAAAACCAAAATCCTCTTCAATTACAAAGGTTTTGTAGTATGAAAATGGTGTTGAAAGAATGTCGCTTCCTATCATAATTATTCCAAAGAAAATAAGAGCGATTAAAATCGGACTTTCAGAAAAATTTCTAGCTAAGTTATCTACTAATTCAAAACCATCAAAAATTAAGAAAGCTAGCGTTAAAACAATTGAAAATGTGGAAGTAAGTAATCCAAATTTATAATTGGTCTTTTTGTAGGCTTGCGATTTTTTGTATTCCGTTTCATCGTAAACATCTTGGAGTTCTAGTGGAACTTCATCATTAAAATGTTTTGCGTTTAAAGCATCAAGAATTTTATCAATGATAAAGCTTATAATAATTATGGAAATAATGATGTAGAATAGGGTAGTGGCTGTCATGAATATTTTAGGTTCAATGTTTAAAAATCAAGATTCATAAATCTTAAGTTTTTGTTATTAGTTTATTGCGAAATATTTATAGAAAATTTCGCTGTCTTTTAGCTTCAAAAATAAGGATTCCAGCAGCAACAGATACATTCATAGAGTCTATTTCTCCTTGCATAGGAATAATGATGTTTTGTAAAGCATTATCTAGCCATTCTTTACTCAATCCGGTGGCTTCCGTACCAACAACCAAAGCTGTTGGTTTGGTATAATCTTGTGTATGATAATTTTCTCTTGCTTGTAAAGCTGCGCAATAAATTGAAATGTTGTTTTGCTTCAAAAACTGAATGATTTCTGAAGTTGTTCCTATTGCAATTTTGTTTGTAAAAACACAACCTACACTAGAACGAATGATATTCGGGTTGTACAAATCTGTTTTAGGATTGGCAATGATTACAGCATCTATATTGGCAGCATCTGCAGTACGTAAAAGCGCTCCAATATTTCCTGGTTTTTCTGGAGCTTCGGCAACCAAAACTAAAGGATTTGTGTTTTTAAAACTTAAGCTTTCAAGCGAAAATTCTTTAGCTTTTACAACGGCAATAATCCCTTCAGTAGTTTCTCTATATGCTAGTTTTTGGTATACTTCTTTGGATATTTCTATAGAGCCGTGCTGCGTAGTGCCTAAGTTGTTTACCTGCTCTACGGAAAATAAATCTGGATAGAATAAAAAGGTATCAATTATATAGCCTCCTTTAATGGCTAAACTAATTTCACGGACGCCTTCAATTAAAAATAAACCAGTTTTTTTGCGCTCTCTGGATTTTTCTTTAAGTTGAAAGAGCTCTTTTATATAAGCGTTTTGATTACTTGTTATTTGTTTTGTCATGATGTGTAAAATTAGCTTTTTCAAATGAATTTGAAACGAATGGTTTTATAGACTTGTTGTTTCAAAATAATTCACAATTAAAGCAACAACATAACTATAACTTTCCATGCCATCTTTTTGGTTATTAGCAATTAAATAACTGTTATAAGTGCTTTTAAAAAGAGGTTCAGCCGGATTTTTATAACTGTCCCAGAAATCTTGGGTTTCCTGATAGTTTTTTAAAATCCCTTTATTTATGGTTTTTAAAGTTTCGAAATATAGTTCGCTATCCCGTTTGTAAATTTCTATCAAA
>NZ_DATGNO010000136.1:0-2018 GCF_035306705.1 Xanthomarina sp. | reverse complement strand
AATTCATGGCTTTATCTTGTAATTGTACCTTTAATAGCAGTTGGTTTTTTTAGAAAAAAACTATTCCAATTTTTTAAGTAAGGAGCGCGCTTCGTCTCTTTTAAAAATTTCTTCTGAATTTATTAAGTTTTTAAGTTCTAGTGTTGCTTTCTCCAGGTTTTTGGACTTCAAGTAGGCCAATGCCAAGTACCAATAGGTTCGATTGGTCAATACATCGGAATAGGTAAGATGTTCTTCAAGTTTTTCAATAGCTTTTTCTGTTTGATCTGTGGCTAAAAGTGCGTTTCCTTCATAAAATAATAATTCGGAATTTTCAGTGTCCTTAAAAGCTTTTTCAAATAATGGAATGGCTTGATTGTAATTACTTTCACTATAAGCTAGAAACGCTTGGTTTGTTGTGGTTTTATCTTTTTCTGCTCTTACAATGGGCGCACTAACATTTTTTGAAGGTTCAAAATAATTTAAAAATAATTTGTCTTCATTTAAAGGTCTGTTATAAAAGATTTGTAAACTTAAAGCTATTAATAATACAGCAGCTACAGATATTAAAGGTCTTAGCCATTTACTCACTGGACTTTTTTCTGCTTTAATAAACTCGGCTTCAAAACGAGCTAACTGTTTTTTAAATTCGGCATCGTCTTCTTTTTCTGAAACCGATTTAACATTTTCTAAAAAATCTACTTCCAGTTTAAATTCAGGATTGGTTTCATAAAGATCTTTAAATTCCAAAAGTTCGTCTTCAGAAAGTTTATTGGAAAAATATAATGCTATTAATTTGCTGTTATTCATTTTAATGTTGAATTTTTTATAAGGTCTTTTAGTGTTTTCAAGCAGCGTGATTTCTGACTTCGCACTACAGCTTCACTGTCGTATCCTTGTAAGGTTGCTATTTCATCATTAGTTAGTCCTCGATAAAAACTCAATGTTAACATTTGCTGGCAACTTTTTCCTAATTGTTTAAAATAGAGGCGTAATGTTTCTTGTTCCTGTGTTAAGCTTTCGGTTATTTCCATGTGTATTTCTTCATAGTCTGATGCCGAATTATGTAACTGGGCATCGTACACTTGTTTGGAACCTGCATCTTTAAGTTTTTTATAAATAAGATGTTTTCCAATACCAAAAAGATAGGTTTTTAGACTGCTTTTAATATAGTAAAGTCTTCCAGAGATGGCATGTTTTCGTAAGGCTATAAAAGCTTCTTGATAGATGTCTGAAATATCATCCTCATAAATATTGTATTTTCTTGAAAACACAAAAAACTCGTTTCTATAATTGTTGTAGAGTTTTTTAATGGACTTGTTATCTCCAAGCTTTAAAGCATCTATCAAATAGGCTTCCGTAGAAATTTTTAATTTTTTTTCCATCAAGGCGTTAACATCTGTTTTTTTTCTTTCATTAAAGATAAATCATTCTAAATCAAAACAAAATGAAAACTAATTTTTGTCTTGTTTTTGAGATGAAACATCGAAAGCCATTAACAACTTTAATACTAAAACCATGAATACTTTATTCCTTTTTATTTTCTTTCTTACGGTTGTGGTTATTGCGCTTTTCCAAATCACACATACTAAAAACGGTACTGATGACCTGTCAAGTTCCTTAAAAACTAAATTATGAAACTAAAAAAACTCATGCAATACGGAATATTTTTAATCTTGCAAATTGTTATACTTACAGTTGCCCAAGGGCAAAACATGGTCTTCTATGGTACTACAAGTAGTGGTGGTTTAAATAATCAAGGTGTTATTTTTAAAACGGACAATAATGGCGAGAATTATACGGTAGTTCATGATTTTAACGCAGAAGATGGAATGCGTCCTGGTTATGGAAATCTTTGTAATGTAAATGGGGTTTTATATGGAACTACAGATATAGGAGGTGTAAATAATATGGGCGTACTTTTTTCTTATAATATCATAACTGCACTCTACACAAAGTTACATGATTTTGATGAGCAGACTGGACAAAGACCTAAATCGCAAGTTATCCAAGCTTCAAATGGTAAGCTTTATGGAACT
>NZ_DATGNO010000135.1:0-12901 GCF_035306705.1 Xanthomarina sp. | reverse complement strand
GCTTATCAATTTCATGTTTGTCGTAAGCCACACCAAGAAGCAGGCTTTCGATATCTCCTACGGGTTTTTCGCCAAAGAAGTCGCCAAAGACTTTAAAATCGGTAATCAGTCCTTTTTCTACAAATATGCGAAGGTCTATTTCCCCAATTGGAAAACGTTTGTTGCGTTGGATATTAAACTTCGGCGAACGTCCAAAATTCCAGTCCCATAAATCGTATTTCTCGGCTTTGAGTTGATGAACGGCTTCCCATTCGGCTTCCGTTAATTTGTAAGTTTCAAACGGCTCACTGGCTTCGTACAAACCCGTTAGAATTTGATTTTTAAAGACCTCCATGGACATGGGAGCTTTTAGAAACTCGCTGATGTTGGCCACGCGACTTCTTACGGATTTATGTCCTTTGGAGGCTATTTTACTCATTTTTACTTGAAGCGCTTTTACCACTTCGCTCATATCCGTATCGAATAAAAGCGTGCCGTGACTAATCATTCGTTTTCCGGTAGAAAATTGCGCGGTACCCGAGATTTTCTTGTCGTCGACCAAAATATCATTTCGCCCCTTTAGTTCGGCTGAAACGCCCATGTTGTTAAGCACACGAATTACTGGAGCTGTAAATTTCTTGAAGTTGCTAATGCTTTTCCCATCGTGATTGGTGATGAAACTAAAGTTTAAATTTCCCAAATCGTGATAAACGGCACCACCACCCGAAATTCTTCGCACCACATGAATCTGGTTCTCTTCAATATATTCCTGATTGATTTCCTCTAAAGTATTCTGATTTCTACCAATTATAATGGAAGGTTCGTTGATATAAAATAATAGGTAATCTGTTGAGCTGTCAAAATTTCTTAAGGCATATTCCTCTAAGGCCAAATTTAATTTGGGATTTGTGTGTCCTTCGTTATCAATAAAAATCATGGTGTTTTCTATTTTTTTAAGTGCCTTACAAAGATAACTAAAATGACTGGAAGCGAATTTATAGATGCTAAAATTCTGTAGCTGATTTCAATAATATCTCCCTTTATGATGCGCTTATAATTTTATAATTTAATTGTCTTATGACATGAAACGTCATAAACCAATCAAAATAAGCATGGTACATTTGCCCCAGTAAATTGCTAAAGAAGAAATTGGTCGTGGCGCAGATGTTTTAAGAAGTACTTGGAAGTACGGATACCAAGATTGATTGATAGCAAATAGTTTTTTTGGTTAATTGTTAGGGTTCTACAGAAGTGTAGAGCCCTTTTTTTTAATTTATTTTATGGAAGATACTATGTCATGGAAGTTCCGGAATTTATCCGGAGCATCGCTTAAAAGGAATGGTTAAAAGTCTAGCTCTTTCAAATTCTTTGTGGGTAGCCAATAAGGATTGCCATAGGTAAAACGACTTTTTGGATGAGGACTGTTATGAAGATATGCAAAAAACAGCTTTTATTTACAAGTAAAAACGTATTTTGGCTATTTGGAAAAACAGGGTGATACCCATTTAGAATTATCGGCCAATAATTGTATTGGTTGCTTATGTGGTAAGCTTGTTTTTATGGTTATAGGAAAATAATTTGATGGATATCCGGCATCTATGTCGCGTTTTTAAACGATGTTATTGCCTATGTTTTTATATGTTTGGAGCAGTTCAATTCCTTTAGATTTTTTCCTTTATACACCGTGCCATGAGTTTTAATTGTTTTTAGTTGTACCAAAGATATACATGACTACCCAAATCAACATCTTAATCCTTTTAGCACTTAGCTTTGTGTCCTGCCATCAGGTGTTTAGCAGCGTGCTTCAGCAAACCCCTGTGGACAGCTCGGGATATTATTACCAGAAAGTTCTTAAGTCGGATTCCAAAACAGATTTACTACAAGCCTTTGTGTTCTATAGAACCAAAAAGGAGGAAAGTCTTAAGGCATCCGATACGTTACATGCTATTTATAGCCTTAGGCAATTAGCCATTATTCAAAAGAAACTAGGTGTTTTATACGATAGTGAAACCTCTGCTATCGAAGCGTTGCATCTTGTAGAAAACCTTCCGTTAACCCAAGGAAACAAAGAGTCTAGAACTGGTATTTACAATCATTTGGGACGAGTTTATAGCGAAATGCAGGATTATGCCAATGCCATATTTTATTACGAAAAAGCCTTGGCTTTAGCCGAAAGCAAGATCCAGGAATTGGTTCTACGAAATAATATTGCTTATGCCCAGTTTAAACAGAACCATTTGGATTTGGCACAACAAGCGTTTGCTGCTATTTATAAGGAAGGTCAGATTTTAAACGATTCGGTTATCTTGGCGCGAAGCCTGAATAACTTAGGGATGGTAAAAGGTAAATTGCAGGATAAAAGTGCCGTTTTAGACCTTAAAAAGGCCTTGGATATCCGCTTGGCCTTAGGGACCAACTCCGATATTCTTGGCAGTTATCACGATCTCTCCGAATATTATAAAGAAGCAGGGAATTTGGAGGAAGCCAGATATTATGCTGAAGAAGCTTATAAATTGGCGCAAAAATCCAAGAACCCGAATGAAATGCTACATGCGTTGAGTCTTGTAATAGGTTTAAAAGACGATGCAGAAGTGCTTGTCTACGATGCTATGATAGATAGCATACAAACAGCCAATTGGTTGGTGGAAGGAAAGTATGCTTCCAAGAAATATGCTTTGGAAAAACAAGAAGCTTTGGCCGCCGAAAGGCTTTTAGAGCTTGAAAAAGAAAAACTCTTTAAATATTTCTATGGATTTTTGGCTTTGCTCGCGTTAGGAATAGGGGTCACCGTGGTTGTTTTTCAAAAACACCAACATCAAAAGAGACAACAAATAGAAGTTTATAATACCGAATTACGCATCTCGAAAAAGGTGCACGACGAGGTGGCAAATGAAGTATATCATATTATGAACAAACTGCAACATGAAGATGTGGCTAACGAGGCTATTTTAGATCATTTGGAAGCCGTATATAATAAAACAAGAGATATTTCCAGAGAACATCAAGAAATTAATGTCGAAGAAGATTTTCAAGATGTCTTAGCAGATTTAATTATGTACTATGAAAATAAGGAGGTCAATATTATTACCAAAGACATTTCTAAAGTAGATTGGAAGCTGCTTAAAACCAATAAGAAAGTGGCTATTTACCGGGTGCTTCAGGAATTGTTGACCAATATGAAAAAACACAGTCAGGCCAGTTTGGTTGTTTTAAGTTTTAAGCAAAATGGTCATAAAATTTATATCGATTACAAGGACAATGGCGTGGGATGTCAATTAAAAATTCAAAATGGTCTTCAAAATACGGAAAACCGTATTCAAACCATAAAAGGTTCTATTATCTTTCAATCGGAAATTAACGAAGGCTTTCAGGCCGGAATAATTATTTAGTATGTTTAAAAAGGTGATAGTAGCAGACGATTTGGTAAGCATTAATCTCGGGATGCTAAGTGTTTTAAAGACTTTAAAGGTAGCGGATGTGCTCTCTGTGCAGTATTGCGATGACGCTTATTTAAAAATCAAGAAGAGTTATCAAGATCAGCAGCCCTACGATTTGCTTATAACCGATCTATCCTTTAAAAAGGACCATCGCGATCAAGAATATGCTTCAGGGGAAGAGTTGGTAGCGGCTATTCACAACGAATTCCCAGATTTGAAAATCATTGTTTATTCTATAGAAGATCGCATACAACGCACGCGAAAATTAATCAGGGAGTATGGTATAAAAGCCTATGTCTGCAAGGGCAGAAGAGGACTCGATGAATTAACTGAAGCTATAAATTTGGTGTACGCCAACCAATTATACGTGTCCGAACAAGTGGCTCCAGCTTTAAGTAAAAAATCGCATTTAGAGATAGACGATTTCGATATTTTAATTGTTAAATATTTATCGGAAGGCCTTAGCCAGGACCAGATTAGTCAGCAATTAAGAAACGATAATCTGTTTCCCAACAGTTTGAGTACCATAGAAAAACGCCTCAATAAACTACGCATTCAATTTAAAGCCAACAATGTGATCCATTTAGTGGCCATTGTAAAAGATTTAGGGCTTATTTAATTTTTTTAGCAGATTACGGGAAACAGTAAGGAAATGACAATTCTTGGTGATAAATTTGTGCCAAGCTATTAATTTATTTTATTAGTGTGGGAAAATTGAGAAGCGCATCTGTTATAGGATGCGCTTTTTTTTGTTGGCATGGTTTGCTGGATCTCCTTTCTGTCTACTAACATCGAACTCTATTTCCTGCTAAACAACTTCTGTTTTCTATTTTATTAATAATCAATACCATGAAGGATTTTATGTTTTATTTTTATATCTTGTTAGATAATCAAATTTTAAAATTTATGAAAAAAATTACTTTCGTTCTTGCCTTATTGACATTTGGCATGCAAGCCCAAACGTTCCCAAGTCCTTATTGCGATATGGCCGATAATGGTGCTCTTATTGAAGAAATAACCTTGGTCGATTTTGATGGAACAGAAATCACTAATTCGGATGCAAGTATTCTTTTAATAGATGCCACAGCCACTGTTGTTACTGTCAATCCAGGAGAGACTTATGTAATCAAGGTGGAAGGAAATACCCATGGTGCCTTCGATGATGATATTGTTGCTTTTATTGATTGGAACCAAAACAATGTTTTGGACGATGCCGGAGAAATCTATGAATTAGGAACGTTAACCGATTCGGAGGGGAACGATGGCATCTCGGTTATCTTTAATATTACGGTTCCAACGGATGCTGTTTTAGGTACGACCCGAATTAGAATTACCAAATCGTATCAAGATCCAGATTCTCCAGCAGAAATAAATCCATGTGCCATAGAGTTTTATCCTTTTGGCTATGGCCCTTATGAAGGTTATGGACAGGCCTTGGATTTTACTTTAGAAGTTGAGGCATTTAATCCTGGGCCTTTTCCAGCTCCATATTGCGACATGGCCGATAATGGCGCTCTTATTGAAGAAATTACCTTGGTCGATTTTGATGGAACAGAAATCACTAATTCGGATGCAAGTATTCTTTTAATAGATGCCACAGCGACTGTTGTAAATGTTACTCCAGGAGAGACTTATGTTATCAAGGTGGAAGGAAATACCCATGGTGCCTTCGATGATGATATTGTTGCTTTTATTGATTGGAATCAAAACAATGTTTTGGACGATGCCGGAGAAATCTATGAATTAGGAACGTTAACCGATTCGGAGGGGAATGATGGCATCTCGGTTATCTTTAATATTACGGTTCCAATGGATGCTGTTGTGGGTACGACCCGAATTAGAATTACCAAATCGTATCAAGATCCAGATTCTCCAGCAGAAATAAATCCATGTGCCATAGAGTTTTATCCTTTTGGCTATGGCCCTTATGAAGGTTATGGACAGGCCTTGGATTTTTCTCTAAATATTGGTGCTTTAAGCGTAAAAACATTTGATGCGAATGCTTTATCAGTTTATCCAAATCCTGTAAAGGACCTATTGAATATAACTTATAAATCGGAATTAAATCAAGTGAAAATTTATAATCTATTAGGGCAAGAAGTGTATCTGCAAAATACAACGGCATCTCGATTGCAGTTGGACTTGTCGTCGTTAGCCGCTGGAGCATACCTTGTGAAATTATTTACCCAAGAAGGAGCGCATAATTTTAGAATTATAAAGCGATAAACGCTTACAAGGTCTCTAAGTCTTCTTATGGGATGTAATTATTAAACACTTCAAATTAAAAACTGAACAAGATCATTATTTTGTTCAGTTTTCTTATTTTATACCGTCAATAATAAATTATAATTAAAAAGATTTCAATTAGGAGGGTAACAATTTTATAATTCAATTGATATAAGAATAACTGACATGATATGTTGGATAAATTCAAAACTTATATTAATAAAAAACGATTATGAAAAAAATTACTTTTGCACTTGCGTTATTATCTTTAGGAGTACAGGCTCAGAACTTTCCAAACCCGTACTGTGATGTTACAACTACCGGAGTTGAAGAAATAACCTCCATTAGCATGGCTGGTACGACCATAACCAATTCGGATACCACATCTCAGATAATAGACAAAACAGCTACCGTTATACATGTAAATCCAGGTCAATTTATATTTCTTGAATTTAAAGGAAATACACATGGTAATTTCGATAACGAATTTGTTGCTTATATCGATTGGGATCAAAATGGTATTTTAGACGATCCTATGGATGTGATGCAAATGGGAACGATTACCAACTCTACTGGATCCGATGGGAACTATATGACTTTGCAGTTTTCGATACCATCAAACGCGATGTTAGGAAGTACACGTTTTAGAATTACAAAAACAGCTATAGATGATACTTCTGTAGTTATAACAGATCCTTGTGCCTTAAAAAAATATGATTGGATGACACAAACCGTATCGCCAAGTGCTGGACAAGCTCTAGATTTCACCTTAAACGTACAAACCTTAGGAGTGGATACTTTTGAAAGAAAGGCGCTGTCTATATATCCAAATCCAACACAAGATGTTTTAAATATTGCTTATAAATCGGCCATTCAAAAGGTTCAGGTTTACAACATGCTTGGACAAGAAGTTTTGATGCAAGAACCGACCGCATCTCGACTGGAGTTAAATGTATCTACGTTACCAGTTGGTCCATATATGTTGAAATTATTTACTGACGATGGTGAACATACATTTAGAATTATAAAGAAATAGAGGAATTAAAGATTTTTTTGAACCATTTAATATCAGGTTTTATATTGAAAGGGGAGACATTGCATGAGAAGAAGGTTGAAGCTGAACAGGGATGTTATTCTTGTTCAGTTTTTTTTGTTTTCAGGAGGTTTGTATGACTAAAAAAAATTAATTTTAAAGTCTGTCTATTCTTAGAAATACCCTGAAAGATAAGCTCTAAATTTAAGTGTTTTAAAAACGGCTTCCTTTATTCTGTTGTTACAAACAAAAAAAGCAAGCTTTCACGCTTGCTTTTTTGTTTGAACTAGTTGTTGCTTTGGTTTAACTCTTTGTAACAGGAAATCCACGATCTCTCATCAGGGCTTCAATGTTTGCATCGCGACCTCTAAATTTTCTATATGCTTCCGCTGGATCCATGGCATTACGTGGAGCAAATAGATATTTCACCAATTTATCTGCCACTTCTTTATCGTAAAAACCACCTTCAGCCTCTTTAAAAGCTTCAGAAGCATCGGCAGTAAGCACATCGGCCCACATATATCCGTAATAGGCGGTGGCATAACCTTCGCCAGAAAATACATGTCCAAACTGTGGCGTTCTATGACGCATTGGCAACTCCTTTGGCATACCCAATTCGTCCAGGGTTTCACGTTCAAAAGTAGCGATGTCGATATTTATTGGATCTGCTAAATGTAATTTCATATCCATTAAAGCGGATGCCAAATATTCTGTGGTTCCAAAACCTTGATTAAAAGTTGCTGCATTTTTGATTTTTTCAACTAAAGAAGCAGGAATCGGTTCGCCTGTTTTATAGTGTACCAAAAATTGATTGATTACTTTATCGGTCGATAACCAACGCTCTAATAATTGCGATTGAAATTCGGTGTAATCTCTAACACCGCCATTTAAGGTTGGGTATTTTACATTGGCAGAAAAGAAATGTAAGGCATGACCAAATTCATGAAAGAATGTAATGGCATCATCCCAAGAAACTAAAACTGCTTCTCCTGGTGCTGGTTTTACAAAGTTGGAATTATTAGAAGCCAATACATTGGTTTCTCCTTCAAAAGAGCTATAACTTCTATACGTTGTTGCCCAGGCTCCAGAACGTTTGCCTTCTCGAGAAAAAGGGTCTAAATACCATAAGCCAATATGTTTGCCAGACTGTTTGTCGGTGACTTCCCAAACCTTTACATCTTCATGAAACACAGGAACTGAACCTTCTGGAACCGGTGTGAAGTTATAGTTAAACAATTCGCCTGCCGTAAAGAACATGGCTTCTGTTAGTTTGTCCAATTGTAGATATTGCTTCACTTCTTCACTATCTAAATCGTAGGTTTTTTTGCGTACTTTTTCAGCGTAGTATCTGTAATCCCAAGGCTCAATGGTTATTTTATCGCCCAACTCATTTGCTACTGTTTGCATATCTGCTACTTCTTCTTTGACTCTTGCAGTGGCCGCTGGCCAGACTTTAAGCATTAAATCCATGGCGTTTTCTGGAGTTTTTGCCATACGATCCTGTAAACGCCATTCCGCAAAATTGTTATAACCCATTAAACCCACACGTTCTTTACGCAGTTTTAAAATCTCTGCGATCATTTTTTTGTTATCGTATTCGTCGTTATTATCGCCTCTCGAGTAATAGTTTTCCCAGACTTGCTTGCGCAATTCACGTTCTGTAGAGTAGGTGAGGAAGGGGTCCATGGAGGAACGTGTATTGGTAATGGCATATTTACCATCCTGTCCTTTGTCTGTTGCAATTTTTGCAGCCGACTTTATAAAGCCATCAGCCAAACCGCCCAGTTGGTCTTTATTTAAATAGGTGATATAATTTTCCTCATCATGCAACACATTGTTTGCAAAATCGGTGTAGAGCGTAGAAAGTTCTTTGTTGATTTCGGCATAGCGTTTTTTCTTTTCGGCATCCAGGTTGGCGCCATCCATTTCAAATTGCTTATAAGTTAAGTCCACCACACGTTGAGCTTGTGGTTCCAAAGGGGTTTCTAGAGACGCTTCGTAAACGGTTTTTATACGTTGGAATAAGGCCTCATTTTGAGAAATTTGAGATCTAAAATCCGAGAGCTTTGGTGCCAATTCTGCTTGGACCGCCCTAAATTCTGGGGAGGATACATTGCTACCCATAATCCCATAATATGCAAAAACACGTTTGAGCGTTTTTCCAGCACTTTCCATGGCCGCAATGGTGTTTTCGAAAGTTGGGGCTTCTGTATTATTGGCAATCAATTCAATTTCAGCCAGATTCAGTTCCATGCCTTCTTCTACAGCAGATTTTATAGCGTCTACAGACATTTTGTCGAAAGCAGGAACACCTTCATAAGGTCCCGTCCATTCTTGGGTTAGCACGTTGTCGCTCATTGTTTTTTCGGGGGTTTTAGGGTCTTCTTTACAGCTTGCAAATAGAACCATGCTACATATAACGGTAGCTTTCATAGATTTAGAAATCATTGATATTTGTTTTTAGTGTCTAATTTTGTTCGTTTTTACTCAAAAAATCAAGATACTGAAATAAAGAATGAAGATTCTTAAATATTTTATAATTTTTGAAGAAGAAGTGATTTTTCAAAGTTTATACCATGGAACACTAATTTTGGGCACGCTCTATGGCGCCAACGAATCGAGGTTCTATAAAAGGTGCCTGTAAATAGAAGTAAGAAAATTTATATTGTTTTGCCGGGATGATCTTGGGAAAAGGAGTCAAGAATTGGGTTTCCAGATCATCAGGCGCATATTCCAGATATGAATGACATGATGCACTGTTTTTGAAACTTATTCTCTTTTTAAATCCTTATATTAGTCCTGTCATCATGGGTTGCCCATTGGATGCACAGATTGTTTAACACTTTTGATGCCTATCGATTGACCCCAAAACAAGTAACAAAAGACCTGAAATTAAAATGAAATACCGACTACCAACTCTCATGTTTCACCATAAAAGAGTATCCCATCATGAGCATGTTTTTTAGAAAAAGTATGGTTGCCACTACTGGATTATTCCTTTGTATTTTTCTTATTGTTCATTTGTCGGCAAATGCACTTTTATTACTGCCTGAAGCTATGGCTAGAGGCTTGTATAATTCCTATTCAACAATCTTAAGAGAAAGTCCACTGATTACCTTGGTGGCCTACTTGCTTTACCTATCTATTGTTTTACATGTGGTTTATGCGGGGATTATTACCTATAGAAATCGCAGGTCCAAACGGGAGCGGTATCTTGTTAATCATAAAAGTGAAACGAGCTCTTGGGCTTCACAAAATATGGGTGTATTAGGTATTCTTATCTTGATTTTCATCCTGATTCATCTCTTGAATTTTTGGGCACGCGTAAAATTGGGCATTGGTGAAGATGTTGGCTTGGATGCCGCAGGAAACATTGATGTCTATGAAGTGACTTACACCTTATTCCACAATATTTATTACATGCTTTTTTATTCGGTTTTAATGATTCCTTTAGGGTTTCATTTGCATCACGGACTCAAATCGGCTTTTAAAACATTGGGCTTTTATCATAAAAAGGGACTTAAGGTATTGGCTCGAGTGTCGCTTATATATGCCCTTATCATTAGTGTAGGTTTTGGAATAATTCCTATAATTATTTACTTCAAATAACTAAAACATGACATTAGATTCAAAAATTCCGGAAGGCCGTCTAGAAGATAAGTGGAAAAACTATCAAGCCAAATCGCATTTAATCAACCCAGCCAATAAAAAGAAACTCCAAATTATCGTTGTGGGTTCTGGATTGGCTGGTGCTGGAGCTGCCGCCACCTTGGCAGAATCTGGCTATGAGGTGCAATGTTTTTGTTATCAGGATTCCGCACGAAGAGCCCATTCCGTAGCAGCTCAAGGAGGCATTAATGCCGCTAAAAACTATCAACATGACAGCGATAGTGTATGGCGCATGTTTTATGATACCATAAAAGGAGGCGATTTCAGGTCTCGAGAAGCCAATACCTACAGACTGGCGGAATTATCAGCACCTTTAATAGATCATTTTGTGCAACAAGGCGTTCCTTTTGCACGAGAATATGGTGGCGTGTTGGCCAATAGAAGTTTTGGTGGCGTACAGGTACAACGTACGTTTTATGCGCGTGGACAAACGGGACAACAGCTTGTATTAGCCGCATATTCTCAATTATCCAAGATGATTCGGGCTAAAAAAGTTACCATGTTACCTAGACATGACGTGTTGGATGTGGTGGTTATAAACGGGAAAGCAAAAGGTGTTATTGTACGGGATTTGGAAACAGGCGCGATTAAAAGATTTGCCGCCGATGCCCTTGTGCTCGCCACCGGAGGCTATTCTCGCGTTTTTAGATTGTCCACTTTGGCCATAGGTTGCAACGGAAGTGCTATTTGGAAAGCGCATAAACGCGGGGCATACTTTGCAGCTCCTAGTTTTACTCAAATTCATCCCACTGCTTTACCGCAAACTAGTGATGCCCAATCCAAACTGACCTTAATGTCGGAATCGCTTCGGAATGATGGGCGCATTTGGGTTCCCAAGCAAAAAGACGACCCAAGAAAAGCAAGAGATATCCCTGAAGAGGCACGTGATTATTACTTGGAAAGACGGTATCCGAGCTATGGAAATTTAGCCCCAAGAGATATTGCCTCCCGTGCCGCGAAAGAGCGTATAGATGGCGGTTATGGTGTTGGACCATTAAAAAATGCGGTGTATTTGGATTTTAAACATGCCATAAACAAATTGGGCAAGGACCTTATTGAAGATAAATATGGGAATCTCTTTACCATGTACGAAAAAATAACTGGCATCAATGCCTATCAGGAACCGATGAAGATCTCGCCAGCAGCACATTTCTCTATGGGTGGGCTTTGGGTAGATTATGAATTAATGACCACCATTCCTGGGCTCTATGCCATTGGAGAATGTAATTATTCCGATCACGGGGCCAATCGATTAGGCGCGAATTCCTTACTTCAAACCAGTATAGATGGTTATTTTATATTGCCTAATACCATTAATAATTATTTGGAAGGGGAGTTACGGGAAAGACATCCTGGGGTAGACCATCCGGAATTTTCTAAAGTAGAGGCTGAGGTTCAAGCACAAATCAATAACATATTGAGTATTAAAGGAACTCGAACTACAGACGATTTCCACCGAGAGTTAGGAAAAGTAATGTGGCAAGAATGTGCCATGAGTCGGAATAAGCTGGGTCTGGAACATGCGATTGTACAAATTAATCACATTAAAAGAGAATTCTGGAAAGATGTGAAGGTTACAGGAAGCGCCCATGAAATGAATCCTGAATTAGAAAAAGCCTTGCGACTGGCAGATTTTATTGAATTAGCCATCCTGATGTGTACCGATGCCCTACAGCGCGACGAATCCTGTGGTGCTTATTTTAGAGAAGAATATCAAACCGAAGAAGGCGAAGCCATGCGCAACGATAAAGATTTTTCCTATGTATCTGTTTGGGAGTACGATGCAGGGAATTTTAAACTGCATAAGGAAGCCTTAGAATTTGAATATGTACAACCAACTGTAAGAAGTTATAAATGATAGCCCGATGAAAGTAACATTTAAAATATGGAGACAAGAAGGCCCCGATGTAAAAGGCATTCTAAAAGCCTATGACATTGATGGGCTGTTTGAAGACATGTCTTTTTTAGAGGCTTTGGATTATTTAAACGAAACACTCGTCTTAAAAAATGAAAAAGTCATCGCGTTTGAGTCTGATTGTCGAGAAGGTATTTGTGGACAATGTGGGGTGTTTATTAATGGTCGGGCCCATGGCCCTCACGATCATATGGCGACCTGCCAATTGCACATGCGGAGTTTTAAAGATGGCGATACCATTGTGGTAGAGCCTTGGCGAGCAGGGGCATTCCCAATTGTGAAAGATTTGGTGGTAAATCGTTCCGCTTTTGATCGGATTATAGAACAAGGTGCCTATATTACTGCAAAAACAGGTACGGCCGCAGAGGCAAATGCCATTCTTATACCCAAAGAAATGGCAGATAGTGCGATGGATATGGCCGCTTGTATTGGTTGCGGTGCTTGTGTGGCGACCTGTAAAAACGCCTCGGCCGCCTTATTTGTTTCGGCCAAAATCAATCATCTGAATAAATTGCCACAAGGCAAACCAGAAGCCCATAAACGCGTCCTTGAAATGACGGCTCAAATGGAATTGGAGAACTTTGGCAGTTGCACCTTTACGGGCGCTTGTGAGGTGGAATGTCCAGCAGAGATTTCTATTAG
>NZ_DATGNO010000134.1:0-3778 GCF_035306705.1 Xanthomarina sp. | reverse complement strand
CAAGGCGGGGCTATCTTCTTCGAACCGCCCTCCCCGCCGACTCGGTTAGCGAATCGATGTGGTCGCGAATTCTTCATGACCAACATTCTTGATTTCTCTTCATGAAACGCCCCCCGCGACCCGAAGCGGCAATGCTGTGTTCTCCGCAGTACCAGCCTTTCTCTCAGTCCTGCTTTCACGCCAACTGAACCACGGATGGTTAGTTGGCAGCCTTCTTGACTTTTCTTTCAATTGATTTTTCTTATTTGGACTGTCTTAATGTTTGTACTACTTCTTCCTCAGTCATTTGTCCATAGCCTTTAAGACCATAAGGTATACCCCGTTCTTGGTTTTTCAAAATATAATCAATAAATTTATCAACACCGTCGTCTTTCAAACATCTACAAAAACCTTTAATCTCACCGCTTGTTCGCCCAATAAACATTGAATTTGCGCAAGGAAAATCTTCGCACTCCCAACAACCGCTTATTACTTTATCTATACAACAATTCCTATGGTAACAGCCCTTTTCTTTTTCAGAATTGGCTGAACAGTTACACCCTGTTGCTTTACATCCGTCACATTCGTTGGCTAAATGACACAGCTTGCAGACCAAACCACAGTATGCAATACTTGAAATGATAGCCTCCCTATTCATCCAAAACAACCTTTCTTAAACGTTCTAGTCTGGTTGGTCAACCCAATTTTATACATCAATAACTCACATGGTCTTTTTATAATACTCTCGGTAAGCTTTCTTTTGTTCTAGCATCAAGTATTCTCTAAATGGTTTATTCTCAGTATCATACTTCCAAAGTGTTATAAGCGTTGGCTCAACTTCGATTATAACTTCATCTTTTAAATGTGAATACTTTTGAAATGAACCTTCGTGATACCTTTGATAATTATCCTTAAAAAAACAGTTATCTAAAGGATGACTAGTAATTTGAGCTTTTCCTTCAATTTGAATGTTCCCATAAGAAAGCGCAACATTGTAATTTTGTTTAATCTGTTGGTACTTAACAAAATCTCTATCAGTCTGGAAAAATATCTTTAATCCATTATTTATTATACTTATAGTTCTTGCTGTAACATGGCTATCTGCACATGTTGCTAAAACCATATGTTTATTTGCTTTCAAAAAATCAATAATTTTCTTCTGGAGCCTTTCGAAATTTATTTCTTCCAAATTATTTCCCCCTCCATTTCACATGGCCGTGCCCATGGATGGGCCGGCCCGGCTGGTATTGCGGAGAACGTATCCGTATTTCAGAAGTTCCTGAGTTCTAGGGCGACCGCCCTTAACGAAGGAATTTGGGTGAAATGACGTCAGGAATGGAACCTGAAATATTTTGTTATACGATGTACCAGGCCACTACTTTCAGTGTCCACTTCCAATATTAATTAATTTATTTTGTTTTTTCACCAATTATATTCTCTACTATATCAACTGCAGTTCCAACACATTCTTTACATACTTTATTTAATAAATCTTTTTCTTTAAATTCTTTTTGCCCAATGGGATCTGATAAGTCACAACCTTCAAGTAATTCCCGACAAATTACAGTATCTTTTTTATCTACAAAACTGTCTATTAAATCTCTAGTTTTTCTATACGTATTTTCTGTTAATGATTTATCTTCATTTTCTCCTCTTCCATATAATACACCTAATACCATAATCCCACCTGTTACCGCCCCACATACTTCTTCTTTTCGACCCATTCCAGCACCAAATCCACAAGATACTTTTAATGCTGTTTCTTTATCAAAATTTAAGTAATCACAAAAAGAATAAAATACTGATTGGGCACAATTATAACCTTCTAAAAACTTCGTGATTGCAATATCCCTTTTTTCCATTACATCATCCTCCGTAATAATTATTCATTCTTTTTAATACCCAAACCCTATGCAGAAAAATTAACTTGGCCTGGTATTTTGTATAACGTCCACGAGTTGCAGAAGTCCGGCCGCCTTAGATAGCTCTTATCTTAGGCGGACGGATTTGGGTCGGAGCGCCTGATTTTACTCAAATTTTTAACTTCAAGGGCGCGGAGCCTGCAACTCGTTGTTAAACGCCGTAACCCTTACTCTACCTAAGATAAACAAGGTACATTAATCATTTATTAAAAGATCATATTCAAAGACTATTCTATTACCATGTATTAAATTAAATTTTACTAAATCTCCAGTTAGATTTTCTCCTCGCTCACCTATGACTTTTTTTACCTCAATTCCTTGAATTGATGCAATTGGAGATGATATATCAATCTTGTAATTTCCAGATGATAGCTTTTCCCCAGATTTGGTAAACCCTTCTGTCGTAAAGCATTTTTTATCAATAGAAACTTTGCTCTGAGCATAATATTTATCGCTATTTGAAGATAATGAAACCATTAAGTCCATCCCATCCGGGAGATTTGTAAAACCTTTTATATACATTTTTTTATCTACAAAATGATACTCACACTGAATATCAACAATAATTTCTTTTCCTTTTTCTGGATGACGAAATTCCATTATTTCAGGTATGGGTAAAATTTCGCCAATACGAATAGGTTTTTCTTCAAAATACCATCTGTGGTTTCTTTCTTCAAATCCTATTGTCTTTAACCTTTCAACCATAATTGCGTCGTATTCTTCATCACTTAATCTTGAACCATATTTTTCACCCGATACAATCATATAACTTCTTACAACCTGAATTAATGGAATGGAAAAATGCTCTGATGTCTTTATGAATACAAGTGCTTCTGCTTTATCATCATCATAAATTGCTTCAAATTGTTCCCAAATACTTTCCATATAATCATATATCTCTTGTTCGAGAGAAGCCTTTTTTAAACTATGCATACCCTCATAAACATAGAATTCACCTATTAGTGATGTGGTTTCCCAAGGTATTTGTTTACTATTTGATTTTTCCAGCACTTCTTTTCTAACCATCTTAAACACTTTTTCAATCTCAAGGTTAGGAGTTGTTATATGCTTTATTAAGCTTTCAGTATAGAGTCCATTATTACCTTTTCCGTCTGACGCTGTTTTTCCTGGACTTGTTGAATATGCAATTAATGTGCCTTGAGGTGCGTCCATGGTGGCTAAACCTAAAGCGACATTTCCACGATTCCAATTCCTAACAAATGGATTATCTCTACATGCATCAAGAATTATAATGTTAGTCTTTTTTATGTTTTGATACATCCAGGTTAATACTTGGTCAACTCTTATACAATGGTATTCCACTTGACATTCTTCTTCTAAAACCGCATCAATGGGAATCAAATAATTCACTCCATTAATTTGAAGTCCGTGACCAGCATAAAAAAATAGACTTGCATCGCACTTCGCAATCAATTTCCCAAAATCATCTATATTTTTTTTAAAATCTACGTACCCTAAATCATGTAAGCATATAGTTTTAAAACCGGAACTTTTTAAAACCATCGACATTGAGTTGGCATCATTCAAGGGATTTTTTAATTTACTAGCTCCAAGGTAATTTGCATTTCCGACTATTAATGCTGTTTTTTTCATCCCATCATTCTCCATTGCATCTCGAATCTTCTAGTTCTGCCTGTTAACTATTTTTTGACTTAACGTTAGGGTTATGGCGTTTAACGTTTGGCATTGCCGACGTCGATGAGCTTACAAGGCGTGAATTCTACTCCGGATTCAGCCCTCCCCGCCGACTCGGTTAGCAAATCGATGTGGTCGCGTCCGCTACATGATTTAACTTGCTTGTCCGACATCATGAGTTAACTTTTCCGCGGCCCGAAGCGGCAATGCTGTGTTATGTG
>NZ_DATGNO010000133.1:0-23712 GCF_035306705.1 Xanthomarina sp. | reverse complement strand
ATGGAAAGTTTTTCATCCTTAAAAAACTTACTCAGTTTCTTTTTGCTTTCCATTCCAAAAGGGTAAAAATAGTCTCCTTTTTCCCATTTCCTTACGGTTAAAGGGTAATTTAACAAATCTTTATCAACATAAATACAGGACTTATTTGAAGTTCCTAAGGTTTCTACTGTTTCAAGAATTAAATTCCCAATATCTGTATGAATTATATTTTCTTGATCTGAAACGATTATAGATTCTGGATGTTTTTCAATAGTAATACGAGATAAAATTAGTTCACCCCTATTTTTTAACAAACGATGTGTTTTAGAAAAAACCTGCTTTCCAGTTTGAGCATCTAACAAATCAGTGATATCCTGCCATTCGGTAAAATGATATTCTTTTAAAATTTCATACAAATAAGGTCTTAATTGTGATAAACTTTTAAGTTTTTCTATACTAAAATGAATTTCATCTTCAGAAATTTTAGAAACAACTTTCTTATATATTTCCTCTATACTGTCGTTTAAAACAATTTTACTATCCTGTAAATGGTTTAATGTTTTTTGAAAATTTTGAAGAAGTTGTGGGTTAATCTCTTTTAAAGTAGGAATAACATCATGGCGCAACTTGTTTCTTAAATATTTGGTAGAGGCATTACTTTTGTCTTCACGCCATGACAAGTTATTTGCCAAGGCATATTTTTCCAATTCTTCTCTAGAAAAACCTAATAAAGGTCTAACAAGCTTGCCGTTTTTTTCTGGAATCCCTAGCAAACCATCCAATCCCGTTCCTCTGGAGAGATTTATTAAAAAGGTTTCTAGGTTGTCGTCTGCATGATGTGCAGTTAAAATATAATCGAAATGTAATTGTTGTGCTAATTCTTCAAACCAATGATAACGTAGCGTACGAGCTGCCATTTGGGTGGATAATTTGTGGTCTTGTGCAAATGCTTGGGTATCGAAATTTTCAATAAAAACTTCTAGTTCTAAATCTTCTGCTAATTCTAAAACGAAATCTTCATCCTCATCACTTTCAGTTCCTCTTAAATTAAAATTACAATGCGATAAACTTATTTTTAAACCCAATTTATAACATAAATGAGTTAGCACTACACTATCCAAACCTCCTGAAATAGCTATAAGAAGCTTACTTTCCTTTAAAAAACTAAGGTTTTTATCAATATGGTTTTTGAAATGGTTGAACATGATTCTGATGGGAATTCAAAAGTTCTTCAAATATAAGTTCTTTTATGAATTATGCGGTTATTAGCAGAGTACTTTTTAAGATTAGGATTCCTTATTTTCGAGAACCTCACGCATGGCTTTGGCTTTAACTAAACACTCTTCATATTCTTTTAAAGGTTCGCTTTTTGCGGTAATAGCACTACCAACCGAAAAAGACAGATATTTATTTGTTTCGTTGTACAAAATGCTTCGTATAACCACATTAAAATCGAAATTGTTGTTTGGAGTAAAATACCCAATAGCTCCAGAATAAACGCCCCGCTTGGTTTCTTCTAAGGTTTCAATGATTTTCATGGCAGAAATTTTGGGAGCTCCTGTCATACTTCCCATAGGAAAAGTAGATTCTATTACATCTACGGGATGGGTTAAATCTTCTAGCACTGATGTTATGGTCGAAATCATTTGATGCACTTGAGGAAAGGTATAAACTTGGCATAATTCTTCTACGTTAACACTTCCTTTTCTTGCTGTTTTTGATAAATCGTTGCGGACCAAATCAACTATCATTATGTTTTCACTTCGCTCCTTTTCATCCACGGCCAACTGCTCTTTAAGCTTTTTGTCCTCGGTCTCATCTTTAGAACGTCTAGCTGTTCCTTTAATGGGTTGCGAAATAATTTTATTTCCAGTTTTCATTAAATAACGTTCTGGCGAAGCAGATAAAACATATTTATCACCAAGCTTCATATAGGTTGCAAAAGGTGGTTTTGAAATATCATTGAGTTGCCAATAGATATCCAAAGGGCAAATACTTGCGTTTTCAGCGTAAAATTCCTGACAGAAATTAGCTTCATAAATATCTCCACGTTGAATTTGCCCTAACATGATATTTGCTTTAGCCAAATAAGCTTCTTTGTGGATTCTCGGTTTTATGTTGATTACACAGTTCTGGTGAGTGGAATCAAAAGATTTCTGGTTTATAATCGTTTTTAAATCGGTTTCAAATTCATCTGAAACCATATTTAAATAGTGCATTTCAACCGAATCTCCTTTAAATAAAAACATCTTTTTTGGTTGAAAAAAATACAATTCCGGAAAATTTAAGCCGTCAAAATTTTTCGATTTTAAATCTTCGACCGCATTTTTTAAATCGTACGTGAGATATCCAAAAAGCCAGTCCTTAGTAATACTTTGATATTCCTTCAACTTTAAAAAAGCTTCGTGATAATCTGTTTGAATAGAGGTTATGGCGTCTACAGCCAACAATGAATCAAAACTAGTGTATGTTTGATGATATTCATTAGAATCCATCCAAACCACCTCATGAAATTGCTGACTCCATCCAAGCAATTGCTTTTTAAAGATTTCTATGGATTCCGGTTTATGTAGATGTGTTGTTCTCAATATTACAAATTACCGAAAATTAATACGGATTTGGAAATTGAAGTGCTTTTAGTTTGATAAAAATATTAGTCACGAATTATTTTCTTACTTATATTCTCTTATTATTTTCAATCTCAAAAACTATCATTAAAAACCCAACTCACACAACAGTGAGAATATGTTTTTTTTCGTGTATTCGTGGTAAAAAATCTTCTAATATTCTATAAATTACTAATTCTGAGATTCCTGCTTTTGCAGGAATGTAGAATCCTTTTAAAAATCTATCTTTGCAATATATTAAAACAACCATGAGTACATTTCAAGATTTAAATTTAAATACGCCTTTATACAACGCCCTAAACGATTTGGGGTTTACCCAACCTACTCCAATTCAAGAAGAAGCCTTTAATGTGGTAGCTTCAGGGAAAGATGTAGTTGGTATTGCACAGACCGGAACTGGAAAAACCTTTGCCTATATGTTGCCTATTCTAAAAAACTTAAAGTTTTCTAATCAAGAAAACCCAAGAGTTTTAGTATTGGTTCCTACTCGTGAATTGGTTGTACAAGTGGTCGATGAAATAGAAAAACTGGCTAAATACATCAACATTCGTGTATTGGGAGTTTATGGTGGTGTGAATATTAATACTCAAAAACATGCTGTTGCCCAAGGTTTGGATATTATTGTAGCAACTCCTGGACGACTATACGATTTGGCTGTAAGTCGCGTATTGCAGCTAAAATCCATTCAAAAAGTGGTTATTGACGAGGTGGACGTTATGCTTGATTTAGGCTTTAGACATCAACTTTTAAATATTTTTGATATTCTTCCAGAACGAAGACAAAACATCATGTTTTCTGCTACGATGACACAAGATGTTGACGATTTAATTTATGACTTTTTCATCGCTCCTGAGCGCGTTTCTATTGCTGTTTCCGGAACTCCGTTAGAGAATATAACTCAAACAAAATACAGTGTTCCCAACTTTTACACCAAGTTGAATTTGTTAAAACACTTGTTAAGTGATTCGGAAGAATTTAACAAAGTGCTGATTTTTGTGGGTAATAAAAAAATGGCCGATAGATTGTTCGAAGCTCTAGACGAATTCTTTCATGACGAATTATGTGTTATCCACTCTAACAAAACACAGAATTATAGATTGCGAAACATTGAACAATTTAGAGAAGGTTTTAATAGAATTCTAGTGGCAACAGATGTCATGGCTCGTGGTTTGGATATAGATAATGTTTCTCATGTAATTAATTTCGATACCCCAGATTTTCCCGAAAACTACATGCATAGAATTGGTAGAACTGGGCGTGCAGAACGCGAAGGAAAATCCATTATTCTTTCAACTGAAAAAGAACAAGAGTCTCTTGAAAGGATTGAAGCCTTAATGCTCATGGAAATTCCTTCTTTAGAAATACCAGAAAACGTTGTAATTTCTAAAGAATTAATTGAAGAAGAACGTGAAGTTATTAAAGAACGAAACAATCCATTAAGACTTAGAAAAGGTGAAGATGTTGGAACTGCTTTCCATGAAAAATCTGAAAAGAACCAAAAAGAAAATCTAGGAGGTTCTTATAAATTTAAAATTGCCCAGAAGTATAAGAAACCTAAAACTCGGGGTGATAAAAACTATAATAAGCGCAATAAGAATAAGTAATTTAAAATAACAAAAAATCCCTTTTCAGAAATGAAAAGGGATTTTTTTTATAATTAAGATTCCTACTTTCCTATCTACCAAGAGGCAGGAACAGGAATTTAGCAACAGCCACTTGTTGGCTTACAACAATCTGAAGCTTCTATTTTTGAAAGTTCTAGTTTTGGTTTCTCTTGTTTAATTCCCTCCTTTTCAGCGTAAACTGTGATACTAAAAATTCCTGTTGCACCTTTTTTGAAAGAATTTAATTCTTCGGGAGAAAGATATTTACTAAGAATATCATCTGGAATACTTATGGTTTTTTCTTTTTGAACTTTAATATTTTGAAATCCTCTATCTTCTATTATTTTTAGATAGGCTCCCTTTTGGATGGCTCCGGCCACACAGCCAGCATACATTTCAGCATCTTCTTTTAAAGCTTCAGGTAGTTCACCTACCAAAACAATATCAGAAATACTAAAGTGTCCTCCTGGTTTCAAAACCCGATGAATTTCTGAAATAACTTTTTCCTTGTTGGGAACTAGATTTAATACGCAGTTACTTACTACTACATCTGCAACATCATCGTTCACTGGCATAGTATCAATATCTCCTTCTCTAAACTCCACGTTATTATATCCGAGTTTTTCCGCATTATTCCGTGCTTTTTCAATCATAATTGGTGTAAAATCAATTCCAATTACTTTTCCTTCGCTTCCGGTTTCGTGTCTAGCAACAAAACAATCATTTCCTGCTCCAGAACCTAAATCGATTACTGTATCTCCTTGTTTAATTTGTGCAAACTGGGTTGGAAGGCCACAACCTAAACCTAAATCTGCATCGGCTACATAGCCTGAAGTTTCCGAATAATCGTCCATCATAATATTATAGACTTTATTGGTTGGTGTTGTTGCTCCACAACAAGAAGAGGCGTTTTCTTCCTTTCCTTGTTCAGCTATTTTGGCATAGCGTTCTTTCACAATGTCTTTTAATTCTTGTTCTTTTTTCATTTTTTTAATTTATTGTGATTAAAGATTTCTTTTTTAAGCAAACTAATTTCAAAGTTTTAAATGAACTATATATAGCTGGTTTTTAAGATTTTAACTATAAACCAAGATATCTATTTCGGCCAACTTCATTTCTCATTAATTACTTCATTGCAATATTACGATTAATCAAGGAATTGATAAAGTTTTTTTAAAAAATAATTGAATCTTCTAAGTCATTTTATGAAATTAAAATGTAATTAAGTTTCTAGAAAGATTGTTTTTTCTCCTTTAATACATACTGCAAATGATATCATGCTCATCATTCTCATTATTTCAGTAAGTTGATGCAAGTCAATACCTTAACGCCACAATTTCAAATATTCTATCTGTTTTTGCCAATTTCAATACGGCCTTATCTCCCACTTTCTTGTCTGTCAATATTCTGGCTATGGGGGAAATAAATGAGATTTTTCCTTTAGAAATATCCGCTTCGTCAACACCAACAATTTGATAACTTTGTAGTTTTGTGGCATCTCCAATTTTAAGGGTGACCAAGGCTCCAAAACGCACTTCGTTTTGTGGCTGTTTGCCTAAATCTATTATTTTTGCTGTAACAATTCGGTCGTTCAACAATTGTAATTTTGCATTTATAAAATTTACTGCAATACGTCTATCCTTATCACTTGAAATATCCAAATGGTCTCGTTCATTCATAAGTGTCTGTTTTTCCTTTAAAAGTTCGTCCATTCCAACCTGAGTAACGTAGTTGATTACATCTACGGGCAAATCGGCTCTTGGTGGCACCATTGGAATTTCTTCCTGATCATCTTCCTTTACAAATCCTCTACTCATAATTCACTTTGTTTTAATGACTATTTTCCCATGGCTAACCCTTATTCATATAAAGCATGGCATTTAGAACATCCTTAAAATATATACTTTATCAATAAAAAAACCGAACCTAAATGCGAATAGACCCCTACCATCCAACCAATAGGCTGAAGTACTTAAAACAGCCTTTTTAAATTAATAAATGGGGCGAAACTTGAAATGAAACCTTGAAATTTAAACAAAAAAACCCCGGTGAGTCCGGGGTTTTATAATAAACTCATTTTATTAAGTTTGTGCTAAGATACCGATTAATGCTTTCTTTGTTCACGTACCTCTTTTTCAATTTTCATGTTCTCCATTCTCTCTAAAACACGCTCTGCCATTTCTTTATGTTTTTTCGAATTGTCTATATCACCTATCTTTTCATAAACTTCTGCAATGCCCCTTAAAGAAGGTATATGCATAAAATTAATATTCAGACATATTTTATATTGTTGGATAGATTCTTCAAAAAATCCGTTTTCAAAAAGTTTTTGGGCCAGCATATAATGATTTTCAATATCTTGGATTTTAGATTCTATTTCCAAAGCAACCACATCTTCATTTTTTAAAGTAATAAATGAACATGGAACTTCTCTAATTACTTTTTCGGTAACACTGCCCATTAATATCTTACTGATACCAGACCTTCCTGTGGCACCCATAATAAGTAAGTCCGATTTATTTTTCTTTATGTATTTAAGAATTTCTTCAGAGGGTTCGCCTCCCACAATTTCCTTTTCGAAGTTTAAATCTATTAAATTGAATCCTTCTAAAAATGAACGAAACTCTTTTTCATGTTCTAAGTGTCTTAATTCGTTTATTGGTGTGGCGTCAAGCTTTGCAAAACTATGCTTAAAGTGTGAATACACACTTAGGATAACCAGCTTCGCATCAACCATTCGTGATATTATAATTGCACTATTTAATGCGCGACTGGATTCTCTAGAAAAATCTACTGGACAAATTATATTTTTAATATTTAGTGCTCGTCCATTTTTTATAACAAATACAGGTTTGTTACTCTTTTTGACAATTTTTTCTGCTGTACTACCTAATTGAAAAGCCTCATCCGATGACTTATTACCTGAGCCAACGATAACTAAATTAGCGATTATTTTTTCTGAAGCACTAACAATTTTATCGCAATAGTTTCCGTACTCTAAAATTGGAGACCCTGTTTCAAGGCCTTCATTGGCAATTCTATCATTAGCCTCTTTCAGCTTTGTGGTTACAGCTTTTTCAACCAGAAGACTCACTTTTTCATTGTTAATATCATCTGGTAAAATATGTATAAGCGTGATTTTAGATTTAAAAGTTTTAGCAAAATTTATTGAATTTTCTAAAATATTTTCTGAAGACTCCGTAAAGTCAACTGCAACTAAGATACTTTTAAGTAATTTCATGATATTTAAATTAATCTATTTAACAGTCCAATTTTTTGCACAACAATCTAATATTCGTGCTTTGTGTTTTTAGAATATTAAAACTATTTCAAATATGAATTAAGCATCCAAAGCGTTTTTTCGGTTTCAGAAATGTAGTCGCTCATCAGGCTCACCGTGCCCTCATCTTCGGCATCTGCCGCAAGAGATAAAATAAGGCGCTCTTTTGTTATTAAAGTAGAAAAGTTTTTAACGACAATTTCCACACATTTTTTTCCATCTGTAACACTTTTTGCTTCTGAAATTTCGGTTGTTTTAAGATAGTCCGTATACGTGTGTAAAGGTTCGCCCTCAAGTGTTAAAATACGCTCTGCTATTTCATCTATTTTCACAAAGGCATCATTGTATAATTCTTCAAATTTATCGTGCAACTCGAAGAACTCCCTTCCTTTAATATTCCAATGGAACCCTCTTAAATTTTGGTAAAATATTTCATAATCTGCCAATAAAATATTCAGTTCTACAACCAGTTTCTCTGCTTTTTTTCTCTCTATTCCTACTAAATTTTTCATGTATTTGTTTTTATGGTTTTTAATGATTTTCGAAGTGTCGGGGCCTATTTGCTGTTAATGATTCCTTTTGAGTGGTAACGCCATTAACATGCCCGTTTCATGTTTTATGCTTCTATCCAAAGATAAGATTATTTTTTGTGTTTGGGAATGATACATATCAGTTATGTCTGAAAAAACAACAAAAATCAACTTTACATTTGGCTTATTGACACTTGTACTAAAAGGACTTTAAATTGGCCAAATGGAACTCAAAAACATATTTCCTTAAGTTTACCGGCTTTTTAAAATAAAAAAGAGGATAATTAAATTCAATTATCCTCTTTTAGTATTAAAATATTATGTTTTAAACTGCTTTAGCTCCGGCTTCTGCTACTGCGTGATCATTTTCTACAGCACTTCCACTTACACCAATGGCCCCTATTATTTCCCCGTTTGCATTTTTAATTGGCACACCACCTGGAAAAGTAATTAATCCTCCGTTAGAGTGTTCAATATTATATAAAGAACCTCCTGGTTGTGATAACTCACCTACAATTCCAGTATTCATATCGAAATAACGAGCTGTTTTAGCTTTTTTGATTGAGATGTCAAGTGAACCTAACCAAGCTCCGTCCATACGTCCGAAAGCTACTAAATTTGCTCCTGCATCTACAACTGCAATGTTCATTTTAGTGTCTATTGCTTTAGCCTTTTCTTTTGCTGCTACAATTGCTTTTTCTGCTTGTGCTAATGTAATATTCATAATTTTCTATTTTTAGTGTTATTATTATTGTACAAATATACGGCGGGAAATCTCTCTTTAAGTTACTAAAAAAGTTCAATAACTTATGAAAAGAGTTCAAATCGTTATACTATTAGACCGTGTGGGTCTATAACAAACTTTTTGGCTACTCCAGAATCAAAAGCGGCATATCCTTTTGCTGCATCTTGCAGACTTATTACTTCCACATTTACTGCTTTTGCAATATCAATTTTATCGAATAATATAGCGTTCATCAATTGCTTGTGATATTTCATAACGGGAGTTTGTCCTGTATGGAATGAATGGGATTTTGCCCAACCTAATCCAAAACGAATTTTCAGACTTCCTTGTTTTGCAGCTTCGTCTTGAGCTCCTGGGTCTTCAGTCACGTATAGACCTGGAATACTAATCTGACCACCAGCTCTTGTAATTGCCATAGCCTGATTCAATACAATGGCGGGCATTTCTTTTCCAGCACTGTCACCATGTCCACTAGCTTCAAACCCTACACAATCAATAAAACAATCAACTTCTGGAATACCAACAATCATAGCAATTTGTTCTTGTACTGGAATACCGTTGGTCAAATTAATAGTTTCACAACCAAAAGTTCTGGCATGAGCCAGTCGCTCTTCATTTAAGTCGCCTACTATAACTACTGCTGCGCCTAATAATTGGCAGCTTGCTGCAGCGGCTAGTCCTACTGGTCCTGCACCAGCAATATACACAACTGAACCTGCAGTCACACCTGCCATTACTGCTCCATGAAATCCAGTTGGGAGAATGTCGGAAAGCATAGTAAGGTCCAATATTTTTTCCATGGCTTGATCCTTATCGGGAAATTTTAATAAGTTAAAATCGGCATAAGGCACCATTACGTATTCCGCTTGGCCTCCGATCCAACCTCCCATATCAACATATCCATAAGCTGCACCTGGGCGATCTCCGTTTACATTTAAACAGATTCCTGTTAAACCCTTTTTACAGTTTGGACAACGCCCACAGGCTATGTTAAATGGTACTGAAACCAAATCTCCTATTTTGATAAACTCAACGTCTCGTCCTAATTCAATAACTTCTCCTGTGATTTCATGTCCTAGCACCAACCCCTTTTCAGCGGTGGTTCTGCCTCTTACCATGTGTTGATCTGAACCACAAATATTTGTAGCAACAATCTTTAGAATTACACCGTGTTCACACTTTCGGTCTCCCAAGGCTAGTTTGGGATAGTCTATTTCTAATACTTCTACTTGTCCTGGTCCTATATAGGAGACTCCGTGATTTTTGCACATAATGTTCTTGTTTATTGAGATTAATGTAAAACTTCAATTAAATAATTGAATATTATGCAATATAACCTTAATTTAATGAAAATCACTTATGAAAAAAGTCCAAACTTCAAGTGGTTGGGAAAGTTTTAAGAATACGAAAGAGGGTATCTCACTGGTAGTATTTAAAATACAAGAAAACAAAACTTATGGTCAGACTTGGTTTGGACTGATTCCAAACTTATTTTTGAAGGCAATACTAAAGTTTGAAAGATTGTTATACCCAAATTCCATATATAACTCAGATGGTTTACAAATTCCCTCTTCTAAAAGTCTTTTTGCTTTTTGAAGCCGTTTGTCCTGCAACCATTTTCCCGGAGAGGTTTTATATTCCTTAATGAAATTCCTTTTAAAAGTTGATAAACTCATATGGCATAAAAAGGCAATTTCCTCCAATTTTAAATTTGAATGTATTTTACTCTCAACCGTTTTCTTGAAAGCCGAACCCTCGCTAATTATTAAGGAATATAAATACAATTCGAACTTTTTACCATATTTTTGAATAAGATACAGCATCAATTCTTCAAATTTTACGGACAACAGATTCTCCATAAAAACTGCTGGAGCATCACTAATTGTTGATAATGAATTTAGGTATGATGTAATATACGCGTCATTTCTTATAATAAAATAAGGTTCTTCGTTCGTTACTACGACTTTATTTTCAGTGTGTTTTTCTAAAAATTCGAGAAGTCGTTTTTCTGAAAAAAAGAAGAGCTTACAATAATAAATGGCTTCGGTGTCTAGTAACTCTGTCCAAAGCCAATTCCCTTTTTTAAGTAATAATGATTGATCTTTATTTACCGCAACGGCTGTCCCTGCAAAATGGACTTGCTTTTTCCCCACTTGCAAAAAACTGAACATATTCATCCCAAGATTGACCTTGCTTTTTACCACATTGCTGGTCATTTTGAAATCGTAAACAAATAAATCTGGTTTTTCCTTTTTGTTATCTAAATAAATTTCAGGAATATTTTCTATGGGCATATTTGTTTTTTTAAGTTCAAAAGCATTGCGTATAACTAAGTTACTGAAAAAAGGTGTGGTAGCAACCAGAAAGGACTTTCAAAACCAGTTTAGCTCGAAAAGTACACAATGCTAACAACATATTGCACATGTTAATTATAAAAAACAAAAGTCTTAATAAGTTCCTTTACAACAATGGCTGTATATTAGCAAACTTAAAAAATAATCGACGAAAGGCGTTTAGGTCTTTTACTAATTAGCAACTATTATGAAACGTTTATTTTCGAATTTATTATTCAAGGTTTTTCTAGCCATCGTTTTAGGTACTGTTTTCGGACTCTATTTGCCCGAATCTATAAATAGAATATTTACTACGTTCAATGCGTTTTTTGGACAATTTTTAAATTTCTCCATTCCGCTAATTATCATGGGACTAATCATGCCAGCTATTTCCGATCTAGGAAAGGGAGCTGGAAAATTATTGTTGCTTACTGCTGCTATTGCTTATGGTTCGACACTGTTTTCAGGATTTATGACCTATTTTACAACATCGAGTATTTTTCCACAACTTTTAGAGTCTCATGTCAATAATGCTGCTAAAATTTCTGATTCAGGTAGAGAATTAACTCCTTATTTCAGCATTGTAATCCCACCCGTATTGGATGTTATGTCTTCTTTGGTTCTTGCATTTGTTATTGGTTTAGGACTATCATTTCAGGAAAAATCCAATTTAAAGTTAGTGGTTAAAGACTTTCAAAATATTGTTATGCAATTAATAGAGAATGTTATTGTTCCTCTATTACCACTTTTTATTTTAGGCATATTCGCAAGTATGTCCTTTAACGGAAAAGCATTCTCTATACTTTCGGTGTTTGTTAGTATTATTGGAATTATTTTTGTTTTACACATTTTACTACTATTACTTCAATACACGATTGCTGGCGCTTTAACTAAGAAGAATCCTATTAAGTTATTAGCAACCATGATGCCTGCTTACTTTACGGCATTAGGCACACAGTCTTCTGCAGCCACTATTCCAGTTACCTTAAAGCAAACAATGAAAAATGGAGTTTCAGAAAAAATTGCTGGCTTTGTCATTCCTTTATGTGCTACTATTCATTTATCTGGTAGTATTATGAAAATTACCGCTTGTGCCATGGCATTAATGATTTTAGAAGGGATGCCCTTTAGTTTCACACTCTTCGCAGGATTTATTTTCATGCTAGGTATCGCTATGGTTGCAGCACCAGGAGTGCCTGGAGGTGCAATTATGGCTGCTGTGGGAATTTTGCAATCTATGTTAGGCTTTAATGAAGAGATGCTAGGCCTTATGATTGCTTTATATATAGCAATGGACAGTTTTGGTACGGCATGTAATGTTACAGGAGATGGCGCTATTGCTTTGGTTGTAGATAGAATAACAAAAGGAAAACTACTAGCCTAAATAGTATTAATGATGTTTTGCATTGGTACACATTTCTTATTTTACCAACGAGCATATTATAATCCATGGTCAGACCTTAACTATCAGTAGAAGTAATAAAATGGAGGTTTTGGAGATGTTAGAAAAGTTTTAAAGATTAATTCTATTTGCAAAAACACTCTAAAACCCAAATCCAAGACTAAAAGCTACTCTTAGGCCATCTGCCGAATTAAAGACGCCCAAATTAGCCGAAAGTAGTTCTGCCCCATTAATAAAAAATCCTCCTCCATATGTATTGTGCCATTTGTTCGAGTCTTCTTGATCTAACCAAACCCGTCCATAATCGAAACTACCATAAAGGCCTAATCTAACTGGTAAAAGTCCTGTTTTTAACGTATTGAAACTATATCTTAAATCCGTGTTTTGATAAAATGATTGCTTACCTGTAAAGCGTTGGTTTCTAAAACCTCTTAATCCATCGGTTCCTCCGATAGATGCTGCTTGATAAAACTCAAAATTATTATTGAAATTCAGGCGACCTTTTAATTTGGTGGCAAATACCAAATTTCCTGAAGGGTCTATGTTATGTGCAAAGCTCATTTCAGGAATTAAATACATGAAATTTTTGTTGGTTTCATCTAAACTCGATTTATAACCAAGTTCTATAAAGGTTGTCATTCCAATGGTTGGGTATGCTTTATTATCGAAATTTTCAAATTGAAACTTGGTATTAATGCTAGCAAATTGATTTCTATCAAAAATATATTTAGGTAGTTCTAGGTTGTTTTCCACAAAACGGTTTGGTGTTTCAGACACTTCAATGGCTTCATATTTAACCCCTAAGCTTACCAAACTTCCGCCATAAGCTTTCCACACTAAAGAAGGTGCAAAACTTAATTCGCTCACTTTAACACGGTTGTAGTTCATTCCAAAATCATCTTCCATATTTTGAGTTTCGTTGCCATATCCAAAAAAGTTCAAACTAAAATTTGGACTATTAAATTGTCCTTCCACCATTAAATTAAAACTTCTAATGACGTTGGCAAATTCACCTTTATAATTTAGTTCGAAGCCATTTGTGGCGAAATAATAAGCGCCTTGAAATTTGTGCTGAGTGGTAAACGGATTCCGCTCAAAACCATAAGTTGTATAAGTATTGGTTGCTCCTATTTTTAGACCATCGTCTGGGTTTGCTCCTAGCAAAGGCAAAAGTTGATTGGTATTATGTTTTAATTTTTTATAGTCGTAAACATTAGTCAGATACTTGTCTTGTAGTTTTATCGTGGCATTTTGCGCCTGGGAAACATCGTTTGGCAACGATTTATAATCGTAAACAATTATATTTCTACCATTTTTAACTACAAAATCGTCATTGTTGTGACCTCCAATAAGTCGAATTTTTATTTTTTCACTTTTTCCTACAACCTCAAAACTGTCATCGCCATCTAGTCCATACACCCAAATTTCCTTGGTTTGTTCCGGATTATAAGTTCTACTAAAGAATTCGTTTTTAATCCCGCTTTTCTTTTTTCTTAACATCTGAACGCTTACTTCGCCTCCATCATGGCCTTCAATTTTTATATAATCGTTTTTATTGGTTCCTCTAATAACTGCATATTTATTAATTAGTTTGAAGTATCTATCTGAAGTGTTTTGAAGATGATTCTTTCTAGCTTTTAATAAGTTTTTAATGTCTGTAACGGTTGAGTCATTTACTTCTTTTGGAAGAATACTTAAAGCGTCCTCAATAACCTGATCGGTAATATGGGTTTGGATAAATTGAACTTGCTTGTCCCAAACAGCTTTATTGGATTTGGTTATAATGGCCTTGTCCAAAGCATAGGTATTTCGGGTAAAACCTTTAACATCTTTCAATTCTGGATTATATTTTCGAAAAGATCGCGCATTAGGGATTAAAGCAACAGCCGTTTCACCAATAAATCCATCGGACATTTTTGAAAAAGGCTGATCTCTATCTCGAGGTAAAGGTTTGTAAATAGTTTTTCCGTTTTCTTGATACTGTAACCATCTCCATTGATCCTGATGTCTATCAAAATCACCAATAAGCATATCGAACAAGCGCGCTTTTATATATGCTTCTTCATCAATTTTTATGGATTCGTCTTTGTTAATTTCACGAAACATATCCATAGTACTTAAAATTTTTCCTGTAAAATTTCCAGTTCCCAATTCTAAATGATCGGATGACGCATGCTCTTCAAACATGTATAATTCATCTCCATATTCGTCATTAAACTTGCCTAAGGCTTTTTGTTTTGGAATGTAATATAATCTCGGATTTAAATGAGCCAAACCAATGGCATCCGATAAAATTCCCATTACCAATGGGCTATAAGGATAAGCGCCTGTAAAGATATCTTGAATTAAATCTTCAGAATACGTACCATCAAATTGGTCTTCTACATATTGATCCTTGAACAAGGCCGTTTGAATAAGTTGAACAGCTTGTTTTTTCATAGCTCTCATTACATAACGCTTTCCATCTGGAGCTCTTAAATGCAAGGTTTTAGATTGTGTTCCACCTCCTTTTCTGATAGGCGTTAAACCACCAAGAAGTGTATCTAAATAAACGACTTTTGTTGTAACTGGCGTGCTATACTCTTCTCTAAAACGTTTTCCCCAAAGAAACTTATAGGTTTTACTTTTAGTAGTTTCCTCTTCAGTCATTATGGATTTATTAATAGAATCTTGTAAGATAATTGGATAATCTATAGCAACATTAATATTGTCGGGCTTAAGTACTTGCGTTTGAAATTCTGTTTTATTCTCTTTAGCTGAAATAAATCGAACATTTGAAGAGCCATCTTTATAAACATCCAAAACAGCAAAACCATTTTTGGCGTATGAAAACTGACCGCCTCTAACGTTTCTAGTGGCTGTTATTTTAGATCCAGAACCACTAATTATTTGTGGAATTTGATCTTCCACAAGATATTGCATGCTATGTTCATGACCGGATACGAAAATGACCTTGTCGTTTTGTTTTGCTGCAGTTACTAGATTTTTTTTCAATTCGTTGTAAAACTTATTGGTTAAATCTGCATTAACAATTCCAGTCGATTCCCTGAGGATGTTTTTAACAGTTCCTAAAACAGGAACAGGTGATAAGTGATCCTTAAGTGAGTATTGCTCACCATGTGGCCCGTTTGAAAACATGGGATGATGGATGGCTACTATAGTGGTTTTGCCCCTCGCCTTTTTAATTTCATCTCTAAATTCCTCTAAAAATAAGTCGCGTGTTTTAAGTTCGCAATTGTCATTTATAGTTGGATACAAATCCCAATTGGTAATATACCATTGGGAATCTACAATAATTAACACGATGTCTTCAGAAATATTTATTCGTTTTATAGAACAACCATCTTTAGGTAAAAAACTGTTTTTGCCTAAATGTTTTTCTACATACTCTTGCTGTCTTTTTAGTCCAACCACGCCTTGGTTATACCAATCGTGATTTCCCGGAATAAAAATGCTCTTTGCTTCAGTATCTGTAACACTTTCAATTTGTATGTTTAAACGATGTTCAGCAAGTTTTCGAGCTTTACTTTCCTTTTCAGGCAGCCCTTTTGGATAAATATTATCTCCTAAAAATAAAACTGTTGCTTCATTCGTATCTTTACTTAATGTGTTCCTTAAATTTTTTAAGGCAACCGTTGTACTATCTAACATCGCATTTCCAGAATCGCCTATTAAATAAAAACGATGTGCTATTTCCTTAGATACAGGCTCTATGTGATTGGTGCCTGGTAAAATTTGTTTTTCGAAAGTAGCACAAGAAATAAACGCGAAGAAAACAATTAAAAATCCATATTTTGAATGTTGCATAGCTTACTATTTGAGCAATTTTAAGATTAATTGAGATATTACGGCAATTGTCAGATCAATAAGGAAATTCTAATGGATGTGTTTTTTTATCTAAAATATGGAATGTGTACTTTCTTATATATTTAAGAATATCCGATAATTTGTAGTTTTTTTCCATTATATCTTACGAATTTGTATGCCTTTAAATATATGAAATATGTTTCTCACAAAACTTTAAATCATTTAGTAAAAGCATTCAAGCAGTTGCTTTTATTCTATTCTAAATATTCATTGGTTAATAAAACATCTTTAACTATAAATTTCATATAAACTAAATAATTTAGTGTGAAAACGAAAAGCAACCTCATTTGAATTACGTTTTGTAACCTAATGAGTCGTTATTGTATTATTTTCCTTTCAACAAGAAAAAAGGGTCGAAACATCTTTAATAAGATGATGCGACCCTTCTTCTGAACCTAAAACTCGATCCATGTTAGAACGAGATTCCTACTTACGCAGAAATTGTTTAGATATGTAAAGCTCTATCTTCAGTAGCCGCTAAAGCAGCTTCCTTGATAGCTTCTGTATACGTTGGATGTGCATGGGACATTCTAGAAACATCTTCGGCAGAAGCTCTAAATTCCATAGCTACAACAGCTTCGGCAATCATGTCTGCTGCACGTGCGCCTACCATATGTACACCTAAAATTTCGTCTGTATTTTTGTCTGCAAGCACTTTTACAAAACCGTCTAAATCCATACTCGCTCTACTTCTACCTAAAGCACGCATTGGAAATTGTCCAGCTTTATATTCAACTCCAGCTTCTTGAAGTTGCTCTTCTGTTTTTCCAACCGAAGCAACTTCTGGCCAAGTGTAAACCACTCCTGGAATCAAATTGTAATTAATATGTGGTTTTTGTCCTGCTATTATTTCAGCAACTAATACACCTTCTTCCGATGCCTTATGTGCTAACATGGCACCTTTAATAACATCTCCAATAGCATAAATGTTTTTTGCCGAGGTTTGTAAATGTTCATTGACTTCAACTTGCCCTTTCTCGTTTAATTTAACGCCTGCAGCATCGGCATTTAAACCATCTGTATACGGACGACGTCCAACAGATACCAAGCAGTAATCGCCTTTAAACTCAACTTCCTCTCCTTTTTTATTATCTGCTTTAACGATGATTTCATTTCCTTTTCTTTCAACAGATTTTACTTTATGAGAGGTATTGATTTTGAATTTTTGTTTCTTTAAAACCTTATTTAATTCTCTAGACAAACTAGCATCCATGGTTGGAATAATCCGGTCCATATATTCAATAACAGAAACTTCTGCACCTAAACGCTTGTAAACCTGTCCAAGCTCCAAGCCAATAACACCTCCCCCAATTACAATTAGGTGTTTAGGGATTTCAGTTAATTTTAAAGCTTCGGTTGAAGTAATAATTCTTTCTTTATCAAGAGTGATAAAAGGTAGGTTTGATGGTTTTGATCCTGTAGCAATAATGGTGTTCTTCGCTTCAATTTCAGTAGTTTCTTCACCTTTAATGATAATATGGGTCGCATCTTTAAAACTTCCTAAACCTTGATAAACATCAATTTTGTTTTTCTTCATCAAGAAATCGATCCCACCTGTAGTTGTATCTACAACAGATTGTTTTCTGGCAATCATTTGTTTTAAATTCACTTTTATTTCACCAGAAATATCAATTCCGTGTTCTTCAAAATGTTTGATAGCATCTTCATAATGATGCGAAGAATCTAGTAGTGCTTTACTTGGAATACAGCCCACATTTAAGCAAGTTCCTCCAAGAATTGGATATTTTTCTATAATTGCAGTTTTCATTCCTAGTTGTGCGCAACGAATAGCTGCTACATAACCTCCAGGACCAGAGCCAATAATGGCCACATCGTATGAATTCATATAAGTATTTTTATCGAGTTGTGTTAAAACGAATACAAAAGTACAAATGTTTTGCGGGAAGGCAATAAAAAAGTAAGTTCTTAATTAGGCTATTTCCTGTTAAACAAAACAAGGACAACTCTAACAAAATAGTTAGGCCGCCCCAGTTTATCGTTAATTCTCCCTAAGAACTAATTAATAGCCCTACAAAGTTGGGGATTTTTAGTTTTCCTCGCAATACTCAATTTGAGTAATTTTTAAAAAACTAAATCAGACTTTTATTTATTTTAAGCATCCCAATAAGCTCTCCCGTTGAAGAAATATTTAATTTTTTAAGAATGTTCCTTCTATGTGTATCTACTGTATTTGGGCTAATATTTAAGCGTTCTGCAATTTCCTTGCTCGATTTATTAATGGTTAACAATCTAATAACATCTCGTTCTCGATGACTTAAACCACCAGTTAATTGTTTTTGGGAAAAATTATTGAAATATTTAGTTTCGTAGGCATTATTTTCGTTTAAAAGTTTTGCTGTCCCAGTGATTGGCATTTTAATTTTTGAATCCAATACCGTATAATGAGCCAAACCAATAATAGGCTTCATGTCTGAATCGAGTTCTATTGGAGAAGTGTTTTGAATGATGTTCACGTAAACACCTTCAGCATTTTTAAGACGGTAATTCCAGGTATAGTTCATCCTGTGTCTTTGCTCTGCCGGAATTTCTTCTAAAGTATACACCATTAAGTCGTTTAACGCTTTTAACCATAACTCGATATCTTCTGGATGTATCCGCTTCCAAAAATGACGCATGCCTTCTTTTAACAAGGTGTCCTTATTTAAACCTATACAAGAACTCATGTTCTTACTAATAAACTCAAAAGTCAGGTTTTGCGTGTTGGTAATACAAAAGAATGTGGAGCTGTATGGTAAATAAACATCCAATTCTAAAATCTTTTTTATGTGATGTGTGAGGATGGGATTATCATAGGATTGAAAAATATCATTATAAATTTTATCAATGTTTTTTGAAAGCATGGAATAAATTTAAAATAAAAAAATTAAAACTTACTATGGATTGGTATTAAATATTAATAGCTGTTCCATGTTTTACTTCATTAATAACAAACATACTATGAGTACTCCCTATATGATTAATGGATGTTAACTTGTTGACCATAAATTCTCGAAAGGCTTCCATATCCTCCACAATTACTTTGAGCAGATAATCATAATCGCCACTTATATGATAGCATTCCATGACTTCCACTAAATTGGCGACTTCCTTTTCAAATTTTACTACATAATCCTGAGTGTGTTGAATTAATTTGATGTGACAAAAAGCCACAAAACTCTTTTCAACCTTTTCTTTCTTTACCAAAGCTACATAGTTTGAAATAACGCCTTGATTTTCCAGCTTTTTAATTCGTTCGTAAACAGCTGTAACCGAAAGATTTAACTTATTTGAAAGCTCTTTATTGGTTTGTTTACAATCGGTTTGAAGATAAGTTAGCAGTTTTTTATCTATAATATCGAAACTCATTATTGAAAAATTTTCAGTTTAAATGAATAAAACTCAGTGAAACATAATTATTATTCTACAAATGTACTTGTTTATAGATTTATAATCTAATGATAGTCTATGTAGTTGATTATTTCTCTAATAAACCCGATATTTACATCACTTATAATTTAAAATAAACGATTTTATGGCTTTTAAACCAGCAAACAACATACAAGACTTACAATATTTTGGAGAATTCGGAGGTGTTAACCCATCCATCTCAGACTCATCTACTTATACCTTTTTATCGGCAAAAACCATGTTCGATACCTTTGAAGGCAATGCAGATGGCTGTTATTTATATTCTCGTCACTCCACACCTTCTAACCTATATTTAGGTGAAGCTTTAGCGGCTATGGAAGGTACGGAAACTGCGAATGTTACCGCTTCTGGAATGGGAGCGATTACTCCTGTTATTATGCAACTTTGTGGGGCTGGAGATCATGTGGTTTCTAGCAGAACAATTTATGGTGGAACTTATGCTTTTTTAAAGAATTTTGCACCTAGATTCAACATTGCAACCAGTTTTGTGGACATTACTAAATTAGATGTTGTTGAAGCTGCCATTACTCCTAACACCAAAGTACTTTATTGCGAATCTGTTAGCAACCCATTATTGGAAGTAGCCGACATCGCTGGACTGGCCAAAATAGCTAAAAAGCACAATTTAAAGTTGGTGGTTGATAATACCTTCTCCCCTTTATCAATCTCACCTATTCAATTAGGAGCGGATATGGTAATCCACAGTTTAACTAAATTTATTAATGGCTCGAGCGATACTGTTGGAGGTGTTGTTTGTGGAACACAAGAATTTATAAACGATTTACGCAACGTAAACGATGGCGCGTGTATGCTTTTAGGTGCAACCATGGATAGTCTAAGAGCTGCTTCAGTTTTAAAGAATTTAAGAACGCTTCACATTAGAATGCAACAACACAGTTTAAATGCCAGTTATTTAGCTGAGAAATTTGAAGCACTCGGATTAAAAACGGTTTATCCAGGATTGGAATCACATCCTTCTCATAAATTATTTAAATCCATGATGAACGAAAAATATGGTTTTGGCGGCATGTTAACTGTTGACGTTGGCTCTTTAGAAAAAGCCAATGCCTTAATGGAATTAATGCAAGAGAAAAACTTAGGTTACTTGGCAGTTAGTTTAGGCTTTTATAAAACCTTGTTTTCTGCTCCAGGAAGTTCTACGTCTTCTGAAATTCCAGAAGACGAACAAAAAGAAATGGGATTAAGCGATGGTTTGATTCGTTTTTCAATAGGATTGGATGCCGATATTGAACGTACTTATAACATGATGCACGCCTGCATGGAAGAATTGGATATTCTTTAAATTTTAAAAATATATTTAACGAAAAAGAGAGCCTATTATGAGCTCTCTTTTTTGTTTGTTTTCGAAGATGAATTGACTGGTGTTCCATGAAAAAACATATTTCCACATGACAATAACTAACTAAACACTATTTGTCAATACTTGATAAAAGGTGTTTTATTTTAAAATTTAATCTGCTTGGATTAATTCGATATTCATGGTTGCGGAATCTTGCACTACATAAATAAGATCAAAATTATCAACTTGAAATAGACGAATATGATCTCCTGCTGTTAAATGCACAATAATGTTTATGCCAGTAGAAGCATATCCAAGATGGACTATTCTAGAATATGAAATAGAGCCTCGTATTCGGTTGTCCCAAAGATTTGTAATAGTTGTTGGAAAAGCGACACCTGTTGTTAAAAAAAACTTAGGCACTTTTGCACTCCCTGGACTTGGTTCGTCTGGAGGCGGTGGACCAGGATCATCCATATAAAGAGATATAGAATAAGATACTCTATAAAATCCTGAGGTAATAATTTCAAAACCCTGATAAAAATTTGAATAATCATCACTGGGAAAATCAGAGGGAATAGGAGTGGGAAAAGAAATAAGATCGACACCTTGAATAATACTAGGAATTTCAAACCTTATGGGTTGTGTGGCATTCAACTTTTGTCTTCGATAAGGCCCATAAAGATTGGGGCTATTATTAATTTCCCCATAAACTTTATCTTCATTATCATTTAATCTGCTCCATTTTATACCATTCCAAAAATAAAACCCCGGAGTAACTCGATTAGCACCAGTTGTCGTATTTGTATTATAAACTAACAAACTAGTTGCCGGAGTTGAAACGGGTGCACTAACCAAGGTAGAGGTTAAAACTACTCTAGGAATTAAAACACCTGCGTTAGTACTTTCAATATCCAAAACAGAAGACGCATCTGGATTTGTGGTACCAATTCCTACTTGAGCGGAAATCTCAAGAAAGAAGAAACAAAACAAACTTAATAGTATGATGTTTTTTTTGGAGCCCATTTATATATAATTTATACTATCAAAGATAAAACACTAATGCTAAATTTTACGTTGGAGAGCCAATATTTCGATAAACGAGGTGTTTTTAAAGCCGTAATGCAGATGTCATTCATATTATGAGCATTTTTTAAAAATAAAACTTAATGAACTCAGATAGAATAGATTAGTTAGAGCCTTTTTAGATTTATTTTTTCTTTTAAGATGTTTTTAAAATCACTTAAATTTTTACTTTACAAAGGTTTGCGCCTAAAAATTAATCACATGATATCTCTTTATTTTCATTCTCAAAAAAGAATAATTTTTATAGGATTCAGAATGGAATTTGAAACAATTTGCATACTTAAAGTGAAAATCGTAACATTACAATCCCATTAAACGAACTAAACAGATGCAAGACGATAAAAACCTAAGTGAAATTGACATAGAAGATCAAATAATTATAGATAATAAAGAACTAAGTATTTGGGAAGCGCTTATTCCCGTAGTTCTTTTAATGATGATGTTAGCTTATAATATTTTTTATGCCGATGGAGACGCTTTAGGCGAATATTCCAATCAGTTTATATTATTAATTGGAGGAGGAATTGCCGCCATTGTCGGTTTTTTTAACAAAGTTGGAATCCGTCTTATGTTAAAAGAAATTTGGGAAAATTTAAGAAGTGTTTTTGTCCCAATTATGATTCTCTTTTTAGTAGGTGCCTTAGCTGGAACTTGGTTGGTTAGTGGCGTAATTCCTGCCATGGTTTATTATGGATTACAGGTATTAAGTCCGGCTATATTTTTACCGGCATCGGTGGTTATTTGTGCAGTTATCTGAATTGCTACAGGTAGTTCTTGGACCACATCGGCAACTGTGGGAATTGCCTTAATTGGAATAGGAAGTGCTCTAGGTATTCCAACAGGAATGATTGCTGGAGCTGTTATCTCTGGAGCTTATTTTGGAGATAAGATGTCGCCGCTAAGCGATACAACATACCTAGCTCCTGCTATGGCTGGAACAGATTTGTTTACCCATATTCGTTATATGACCTATACCACAGTTCCAACCTTAATAATTACTTTAATTGCTTTCTCTGTGATAAGTTTCAATATAGATACCACAGGAACCGCCGATTTAAGCAGCTTATTAACTAGCATAGATAAAACCTTCCATATTTCGCCTTTATTATTTATTGTTCCCTTGGTGGTTATTGTTCTTATTCTATTAAAAACAAGACCATTAATTGCTTTAGGAACAGGCGTTTTACTTGCAGCCGTTTTTGCCTTTATATTCCAACCTAATATTTTAGACCAACTGGGTACTTCTAGATTTAGTGCCATTTTAAATGCCATTCTTACAGACTCTCAAATTACAACGGACAATGAAAAACTAAACGATTTATTTTCGGCTGGAGGTATGAAAGGTATGATTTGGACCATTCTATTAATTTGTTGTGCGATGGTTTTTGTTGGAACCATGGATGCTATTGGATCTTTATCTAGAATTACCAAAGCTTTACTCTCTGTTGCAACAACCATTTTTGGATTATTTGCAAGTACCGTTATTAGCTGTTTGGGATTAAATGCCATTGCAAGCGATCAATATTTAGC
>NZ_DATGNO010000132.1:0-2464 GCF_035306705.1 Xanthomarina sp. | reverse complement strand
GATCTCCGCATGATTGGCATATCCAGCGCCCGCACAAGCAACTTTATCTCCAACTTTGAATGCTGTAACACCTTCACCCACTTCTATGACTTCTCCAGCTGAACTGTATCCTAATGGAGAATAAGCATCCAATTTTTTCATCACCGCGCGATACGTTTGTATTGGACCTTGTTTCTTTAAAGTATCAATAACTTGCTTTACTTGTTGTGGTCGTTCTTTGGCTTTTCCAATTAAACTTTTTCGTGCAGCAGTTACGGTAGAACCTTCTGTTCCAGCGCTAATGATGGAATAGTGATTTTTAACGATAACCATTCCTTTACCTACCTGTGGGTAAGGTAATTCCTGAATGACCATATCACCAGAGCCTAGTTTTTGTGTGAGTTGTTGCATTTTATTTTAATATTTCTGTGAATACTTCAGCCATTCTGTTTTCCATAATAGTTGAAGTATAGTTTAATTGATATTTTTTTAATCCTGCTTTACCCATTTCAATACGTAAAGCCTCATCCTTAATCAGTAGTTTTAATTTTTCTGCAAGTTGTTTAGGAGAACGCTTTTCAATAATAAACCCACTCACGTTATTTTCAATAATATCTGGTAAAGCTCCTTCGTTTGTTGTGATTACTGGTAATGACGCTTGCATTGCCTCATTGACAACTAAACCCCATGTTTCTATCTCTGTTGGTAAAACAAATATATCTGCCTCGTGAAAAGCAGTATGCTTTTCTTCATCGTATTTAGGGCCAATTGATATAATATTGTCTTTTAAATTGTGAGAGGAAATGTAATCTTCAATTCGCTTTTCAATATCACCTCTTGGTGCACCAACTAGATTTAATTTGAAATCGCAACCTTCTACTTTTAGTTGTTTTGCAGCTTCTAGTAGAACAAATATACCTTTTGATTCAATGAAATTAGATAGGAATAGAATAGTTGGTGTATTCACTTTAGGTTTACGTTCAGGATAGCTCACTTCCTCAATACCATTATTAACAATATAAATAGGTCCCTTAAAAACATCTTTTATATCATATGTTAATCGTTCCGACAAACATATGACTGAGGTATTCTTAAAGAATAGTTTATAAAAAAGCTTATTTATTGGTTTGTTAGTAATTGCTTCTGATATTCCTTTGCCATGTAAATGAATGACAATTTTTTTTCCAAAAACTTTTAACGGTAACAGTAATAATAAATCTCTATAAAAAGCAAAACCTTTTATAGCAGGAGAGTAATAGACAAGATCATGTCTCTTAAAAGCATTGATTGTTATAATTAAGAAGTTCTTAATTATTAAAAATATTTTTCGCAGACTGAAACTCCCTATGTTACTTGAGTTTTCATTATATGAGATTCCAAATGTTTTTATCAAAAATTGATCATTTAGAATTTCACTATTTACCACTTGGGCATTCATTATATTTGAACCATGGAAGGGAGGAGGAAGTGGAATCGGTGCATAAATCACTTTGTTCTTCTCTTGATTGTATTTCATAAACTAAGTTTTTATGCTTTATTATCAATTTTTGCTGGAAACCAATATTTGGCTAAATCATTACTTAAATTTTTAACAGCATACTTTGCTGATATTTCCAATGAATGCTTTTTTGCATTTTTTAATTGTGTAGCGAGAAACATATGCTCTGAATAAACCTCTGCTATTCTTTCTTTTACTACATAACCATTTTTCCCTTCTTTCACCATGTCTTTTGCTCCACTTACATCTGTAGAAACTACAGGTTTTCCACAAGATATCATTTCACACATTGCTAACGACCATCCTTCTTTTAAAGAACCAACCAAACAAACATCTGCGGAGTTCATATAAGATAAAACTGTTGTTTGTTTTTGAAACCCTGTTAATAAAATATTTTGTTCAATACCAATTTCTTTTGCTCTCTCCAATAATTTAGATTTATCTTCTCCATCACCCACAAATATCAGTAATGCATTTGGAGAATAATTTTGCATAAATATTCTGAATGAATCTAAAAGAAAATCCCATCCTTTTATAAAGCTAATTCTTCCTGTAGCAACGAAGATAGTCTGCTCCAAAGATAGCTTAAGCTTGCCCCTCTCTAATAATAGATCACTTGGCATAAAAAAATCTGTATTTACTCTTGTTGGAAATTGATGGAAATTAACAGTATTGAGAATATTATTAGTTCTTTCGTGGAACTCTTGTATAGCATCTTGATCAGCAGAGGCAAGAATGGTTAGAATTTTGATTTTTTTCAGAGCTTGAACCAATGATTTTTCAAAAAAACCACCAAACTTTTTTGCCCAAGTAAATCTTGAATGTGAAACAGGATTATTTACCCCCGCAAAACGATAACATACACTGTCCCATTCTTTTTTATACACAGCTAATAAAACTTCAGGTGAATCAATAAAAACATTTCGAATATTTGCTTTCCGTATTGGTTTTAAGTATTTTTTTGCATTAAAATAAGCATCAATCCTT
>NZ_DATGNO010000131.1:0-10900 GCF_035306705.1 Xanthomarina sp. | reverse complement strand
TGTTATGAATTATCTACGCCACTTACCACACAACATTTTGTTAATTACGAAAAAGGAGAGGTTTACGGATTAGCCCATGGACCTTCTAGATTTAGACAACCCTTTTTAAAACCGAGAACAGCCATTAAAAACTTTTATTTAACAGGTCAAGATATTGTAACAGCAGGTGTTGGTGGTGCCCTATTTTCTGGAGCATTAACCGCCATGGCCATTACCGGCGAAAACGTATTGAAAAAAGTTTAATAAAAAATAACTTATATAAACCTTACATTTGAATAGGCAAAGTCAAGGATAATCCTATTGAACATTCTGAACTGAATGGTGAAATTCAGCTTCAAATAATTCCTTAAAGTGATTCAATAATTTTTCTTTCACTTCAGTTTCATCCACTTCCCTTTTGCCAAGTTCCACATTAAGGGAAGTAACAGCCTTCCCTCTAATCCCACAAGGAATCATATTATCAAAATACCCTAGATTGGCATTCACATTTAGGGCAAACCCATGCATAGTAACCCAACGACTGGCACGAACGCCCATAGCACAAATTTTTCTGGCAAATGGAGTTCCAACATCCAACCAAACACCTGTTTCTCCTTTGCTGCGTTCAGCTTTCAAACCGTATTCTGCCAAGGTTAAAATAATCATTTCTTCTAATAAACGAAGATATTTATGGATGTCTGTAAAAAAGTTTTCTAAATCTAAAATAGGATAACCTACAATTTGTCCAGGACCATGATAGGTAATATCCCCTCCTCTATTCACCTTATAAAAACTTGCGCCTTTAGCTTTTAATTGCTCTTCGTTGATAAGCAAATTACTTATATCGCCACTTTTCCCTAAAGTGTAAACATGCGGATGCTCCACAAATAAAAAGTAATTAGAAGTGTCTAAATTAGCGTCTTCACGCCTATTTTTAACCTTGGTATCTACAATACTTTTAAATAAAGATTCCTGATAATCCCAAGTATCTTTATAGTCTTTACTTCCTAAATCCTGTAGTTCGATATGTTTATTCATAGCTTGCAAAATTACGATAATTTCTTCTAAATTTTGAAATTGAATTGAAAGCAGATAATAAGTTTTAAATTTAATATCAGTTGCAGTTTTCAGTCACAGGATCCAATTGAATATTTGTTGCAGATATATACAACTCTTGACAACTTAATCACTTTGTGCCTTTGCGGGAAGAAACTAATCGTTCCTGAATTAATGGCAAAAAACTGAAGCTGAAAACTAAAACTTAATTCTTCGGGTTATTCAAAATAACCAGAGCAGCAATAACTCCAGGAACCCAGCCACAAAGCCATAATAAAAAGACAATTACAATAGATCCACAACCTTTATCTATAACGGCTAAAGGTGGACAAATAATGGAAAGTAAAACACGCCAAAAACTCATTTGATTTAATTTATGTGCTCCAACATTTATAAAAAACAAAGGAGGATTAATTGATGAAATATACTTATTAGTAGATAAATCCATCCATTTGTTACAAGAATATTTTACAATATAATAAAATTGATATCCTAACTAATAGTAATTATCTTTGTAGCTTCAAAAAAAATCACAATTACAATATATATGTCGCAATTATCAGAACAAGAATTAGTACGTAGAGACAAACTAACCAAATTACGCGAATTAGGAATCAACCCTTATCCAGCAGATTTATTTCCTTATAATCACACATCCAAACAGGTGAAACAGGATTTTTCTGAAGGTAAAAAAGTGATTGTTGCTGGTCGTTTAATGTCGCGTAGAATTCAAGGAAATGCCAGTTTTGCTGAACTTCAAGATAGCGAAGGCAGAATACAAGTGTATTTTAACCGAGATGAAATCTGTTCTGGAGACGACAAAACAAAATACAATACCGTTTACAAAAAGCTTTTAGATATCGGAGATTTTATTGGTGTTGAAGGCGAATTATTCACCACTCAAGTAGGTGAAAAAACTGTAAAAGTAAAAGATTTCACGCTTTTAAGTAAATCGCTCAGGCCTTTACCTTTACCAAGAACAGATGCTGAAGGAAATGTGCATGATGCCTTTACCGATCCTGAATTACGTTTTAGACAACGCTATGCCGATTTAGTAGTAAACCCACATGTAAAAGAAGTGTTTATAAAACGCACCAAGCTTTATACAGCCATGCGTAATTACTTTAATGATGCTGGTTATTTTGAAGTTGAAACACCTGTTTTACAACCCATTCCCGGAGGTGCCGCTGCAAGACCATTTTTAACACATCATAACAGCTTGGATATACCAATGTATATGCGAATTGCCAACGAATTATATTTAAAACGTCTAATTGTTGGTGGTTTTGAAGGTGTGTATGAATTTGCTAAGAACTTTAGAAATGAAGGGATGGACAAAACTCATAATCCGGAATTTACAGTAATGGAAATTTACGTAGCTTATAAGGATTACAACTGGATGATGGAATTCTGCGAGAAACTTTTAGAACATTGTGCTATAGCAGTAAACGGAACAACCGAAGCTATTTTTGGAGAACATAAAATCAATTTTAAAGCACCGTATGCTAGAGTAACTATGGCCGATTCTATCAAACACTTTACAGGATTTGATATTACGGGTAAAACTGAAGCCGAAATAAGACAAGCTGCCAAAGATCTAGGAATTGAAGTAGATGATACCATGGGGAAAGGCAAGCTTATTGATGAGATTTTTGGTGAAAAATGTGAAGGAAATTACATCCAACCAACCTTTATAACGGATTATCCAAAAGAAATGAGTCCGTTGTGCAAAGAACACAGAGACAATCCAGAATTAACCGAACGTTTTGAGCTAATGGTTTGTGGAAAAGAAATTGCAAATGCGTATTCCGAACTTAACGACCCTATTGACCAACGCGAGCGTTTTGAAGACCAATTGAAATTAGCTGCAAAAGGAGATGATGAAGCCACCGAGTTTATTGATGAAGATTTCCTTCGTGCATTAGAATATGGAATGCCTCCAACCTCTGGAATGGGAATTGGTATGGACCGATTGATTATGTTTTTAACCAACAACCAATCCATTCAAGAAGTGTTGTTTTTCCCTCAAATGCGACCAGAGAGAAAGCAGGTTGAAATGAGTGAAGATGAAAAAGCTGTTTATGCTTTGCTTAAAACCACTTCACCTATAGAGTTGGACACCTTAAAAGCACAATCTGGATTAAGCAATAAAAAATGGGACAAAACCATAAAAGGCTTAACTAAAAGTAAATTGGCTAAAGTTGAAAAGAAAGACGATGGCTTGTTTGTGGAATTAGTTTAATACTAATCCTTTTACATAAAAATTTAATAGGTTTACCAATTGGTGAACCTTTTTTTGTTTCAAAAACAATAGATATGACGTTTTCAAAACACCCATTAAAAACTTAAAACTCGTTATATTCAAATAACATTATAAGGATAATAAGTATCTTAGTGTTTATAAAATACGTTAGCGTTCATGCAGTCGTAAATTATAACTAATAACACATTGCCATGGTTAAAAAGACAAGTCTATCAGAATCTGTAATTCTACGTGATGAGTTTAAACGAAAGTTCAGTTTATGGGAATTATATCGCTCTTTTGTCCTTACTCCAAGGGCCATGTCGAAACTGATTGGAAATAACAAAAATAAATTAGTTGACAAGCATTTTGTTGAGCGTTTGCAGTTAGCCGTAACCGAAGTAAATGGTTGCGCAGCTTGTTCATATCAGCATACACAAATTAAACTTTCTATTGGCTAAATAATAAAGCACGAAACGTTATCAATATAGGCTTTAACTACAGTACCAATAATGACACCGTAGAAATTATGACCATTATTAGAAAACAAGATTTGCAATATCTTTAATCCAAATATTAAAAAAATACATCAAAGGAATTGCAGTCATATAATTTCTTTTTTTATGACATCGCATTATAACATCACAACTATTCCCAATACACGTTTGTCAGTATCTTGAAAACCATTAAATTAGTAGGTGTAGAAAGTTTTATTTATTTCTTATAATTTAAGAAACAGACATCATGAAAAACATACTCGTAAGCATAGATTTCAATAAAGGTGAAGATCTACTTATTGGAAAAGCCGTTGAATTGGCCAACAAATTTCATTCGAAAATATGGTTGATTCATATAGCAGCTCCACAACCGGATTTTGTGGGTTATGGCGTAGGTCCAAAATATATAAGGGATGGTCGCGCTTCAGAACTTAAAAAAGAACATAAAACGCTTCAAGCCTATGCCAACAAACTTATAGACAAAGGTATTGAGGCCGAAGGTTTACTTGTTCAAGGCGCAACCATTGAGATGATAATAGAAGAGTCCAAAAAATTACATATCGATTTGATTATTGCTGGACATCAAGAACATAATTTCATATACAAAGCGTTTGTAGGTAGTGTGTCTGCAGCACTTATTAAAAACTCAAAAATTCCAATACTTATTGTTCCTATAGAATAAAAGCTGTTAAAGATTTAAAAATAAATGAAACAGCAGCAATAAAATATCTAATTTAGTAACTTAGTTTAAATGCCAGATGTTATCAGTTCTAGTTTAGAAGTCCAAAAATGAGATACAAATTAAATATATTTATAAAAGTTGCCCAACATTTAAGTTTCACCTTGGCTTCAAAAGATTTGAATCTCTCGCAACCAGCGGTTTCCAAAACAATTGCAAAACTTGAAGAAGATTATAACACAACCTTTTTTAACAGATCCAGAAACTCCATTTCATTAACCAACGAAGGCAAGATTTTTCTGGATTACGCCCATAAAATCATGAAATTATTTGAAGAGCTTGAGCACAGCTTTTTGTTAAGGGAAGACAACGATTATCTAGAATTTCATTTAGGTTTAAGCACCACGATTGCCACGTATGTGATGCCGAAGGTTTTGGCTAAAATTCAACAGAATGCCCCTAATATTACGTTTCATATAACCAGTAGCAACACGCAAGAAATTGAACAAAAAATTCTAGACCAGAAGCTGGAATATGGGATTGTGGAAGGAAAATCGTCCAACCAGCTTTTAAAGTATTCGAAATTTATAAATGATGAAATTGTACTGGTTACAAGTGCCAATAATCCAAATGGCAAAAACTCGGTAACTAAAAAGGAACTCTCCGAAATTCCATTTGTAAGTCGTGAAATAGGTTCTGGAACACGAGATATTATAGAGGATATTTTACAAAAACACAAAGTTCAAAAATTAAATCACGTCATTACTCTTAATAGTACCGAAGCCATCGAACAATATTTGGAACATTCCAATACCTATGCGCTACTTTCCGTTCATGCGGTCACTGAAAAACTCATTCAAAACAAACTAAAAATAGTGGACATTAAAGGTCTCAGCTTTGAGCGCGAATTCTATTTTGTATGCAGAACTGGTTACCAATCTCAAAAAATGGATTTACTTAACAAACTGATAATGACTAATTATAACTTTTAGTTATACCACATCACAATATCTATTGCTTAAAAGTAATAACTTCTTTTTAATTTCGCATCGCAATAAAAAACAGATGCCATGAAGCGAATTATTCAAATAAGCGTTTTTTTTCTTATTATAGTTTTAGCTGCCCTCAATTTTATATCAAGTCCTGTAGCCCTTGTTTTAGGGTTTCTTTTCACCTTATTTTTAGGGCATCCGTTTCCTATCCAATCTAAAAAAGCCATTAGTTTGCTTTTAAAAATTTCTGTTATTGGTCTTGGTTTTGGCATGTCGGTAACCGAAACCATCAAAACCAGTAAAGATGGATTTATTATTACAGCCTTATCTATTTTTCTTACCATCAGCCTGGGGTTACTTCTAATTAAAGTCTTAAAAATTGATAAAAAACTAGGTTTCTTAATGACTTCTGGAACTTCAATTTGCGGAGGAAGTGCCATAGCAGCTATTTCACCAATAATAAAAGCCGACAGTAAAACAATAAGTGTTGCTATAGGTGTGGTGTTTTTATTGAACTCTATTGCTTTATTGGTTTTCCCTACGCTTGGGCATTTCTTTAATTTATCTCAAACACAATTTGGAACTTGGTGTGCTATTGCTATTCATGATACAAGCTCTGTTGTTGGCGCTGCGTTAGAGTATGGAGACAAAGCTTTGCAAATTGCCACGACAGTAAAATTAGCACGTACTTTATGGATTATTCCATTATCATTTTTTGCTATGGCCCTATTCAAATCTAAAAACCAAAAAATAAAAATCCCTTATTTTATATTAGGATTTATAGCTGCCATGTTAATTAATAGCTACCATTTAATTCCAGAAATTGTTTCGGTTAGTATTGTGGACATTGCAAAAAGACTTCTAGTAATTACCTTGTTTTTGGTTGGAGCAAGTTTAACAATTAGCGATTTAAAGGAAACCGGCCTAAAACCCGTTTTATTTTCAACCATACTTTGGGTGTTTATCAGTATTTTTTCCTTGGTTTTTATTATGAATTTCTAACTAAAAACTTCTTTTCAAAGAGTTTTAAGTCCTTAATATTTAAGAAACAAATTTGTTAAGTTAGAGAAGAATTAAATTAATTTTAATTATCTTATAGTCTCTTTTTGAAAATGAATTAACAGTCATCTTCACTAAAACAATTTAATGCAAAAATCATGAGACTATCCAGAATATTCTTACTACTATTTTTTAGTTTAAATGCAATTCTTATTTCAGCACAAACCATTGATTCCAATAAATCTGTAGTAGATTTTAAAATTACGGGTGGCGGTATTTTTAATGTAAAAGGTACATTTACGGGAATGCAGGGCAATTTTGATTTTCAGGAAACAAATGTTAATAACTCTGGTTTTAATATCTGCATAGATGCAAAATCTATTGATACGGGCAACTCCAAACGAGATGACGATTTACGCTCTGACAACTTTTTTGCAGTGGAAACCTACGCTACTATTTGTTTTAAATCGGTTTCTGTTTCAAAAACCAACAATGGTTATAGTACTACCGGAGAGCTTAGTATTCATGGTGTTACCAAAACGGTAACGATACCTTTTACTTTTAAAAACAACACATTTATAGGTACGATCGAAATACCTCGTCTTGAATATAAAATAGGCGAAGATTATGGAAGTTTTCGTGTTGGCAAAACGGCATCGGTAACCATTACTTGTGTTGTAAAGTCCTAGAAACTTTTAAACGAATTTTTTAAACTATATTTGCAGTCCCCAAATTATTAATATGAAATCAAATTACTTAGCAATTAAATTATTTGTACTTGCACTATTTATAAGTACCACTAGTTTTTCGCAAACTTATAGTCCGTATTTTGGAAACGTAGTTAACAACGTTTCCGCTTCTAATATTTTAAACGATTTAACATCCTTTGAAAATTTTGGAGTAAAAGAAGTAGGCACTCAAGCATTAACCCATGCCGAAAATTGGATTACAGCGCGTTATACAGATTTAGGCTACACCAATATAGAACTGCAAACTTTCACTTATTCGGCAGGCACAAGCAATAATATTATTATCACAAAAACGGGAACTACGTATCCAAATACTTATGTAATAATTGATGCCCACTACGACACCAAAAATGGTCCAGGCACAAACGACAATGGTTCTGGAACGGTTTTAATTATGGAGTTGGCTCGTTTACTTGCAAATGTTCCAACAGAATATTCTATAAAATTCATCCATTTTAGTGGAGAGGAAGATGGTTTGATAGGAAGTAATTATTATGTAAACAACACGGTTATCCCACAAAATTTAGACATTAAGCTAGTTCTTAATATAGATCAAGTTGGTGGAGTAAATGGGATGACAAATAATAGTATAGTTTGTGAAAGAGATCAAAGTAATTCCCCTAGATCCAATAATGCAGCCTCTAACATAGCAACTAATCAATTAGCTGCATGCATAGAATTGTATTCCAGTTTAAATACGGAAATATCGTATGCTTATGGCTCAGATTATGTGCCATTTGAAGATAATGGGGAAGTAATTACAGGTTTATACGAATCTAACGAAACTCCTTATTCTCATGGTCCAAATGATGTTTTGGCCAATATGGATCCCACCTATTTATTTGAAGTAACTAAAGGAACCCTAGGAGCTGCCATGTTTTTTGCTGAAGTAGATTTTAATGCTTTACAAGTAGAATCTTATTCCATAGACGCTTCGATAAATATGTTTCCAAACCCTGTACAACAAACGCTTCACATTAATGTTGATTTAAAAAACAATGAAGTTGGTACGTTTAAATTAATTGATATTTTGGGTAAAGAAGTGCTTAACAAAACACTTGAAACTTCAAGCACGCAAGTAGATATGAGCACTGTAAATAAAGGTGTTTATTTAGCAGTTTTTGAAGTTGGAACGAAAAGAACTACAAAGAAATTAATCGTAAATTAAGTTGAAATTTATATAAAATCATAAAACAGATAAGGTCTTCAAATGAAGACCTTATCTGTTTTAATAAATTCGTACTATCTCTTAATCTCGGATTAAAGGCAAAGTACTACAACGCAATAACCCTTCTTGTTTAGCTATTTCAGCATAAGGAACCTCTTCAACGGTAAATCCTTTTTCTCTTAACCAAGTATTTAATCTGGTAAAGTTTTTTTCAGAAATAACCACGTTCTCAGAAATAGAAAACACGTTGCTATTCATATGATACATTTCGTCTCGAGTGATATGAAATAGATTTTCTTTTCCAAATAAATTCACTAAATACAAATAATCGCTTTCTTCCCTAAAACCACTTTTATAGATAATACCTTTGTCCTTACCAATAGGTTGAAAACAGCAATCCAAATGTAAAGCATTGTCTCTAGGCTCGATTTTAGATTTCACTAAATCGAATTCTTTAACAATTTTATTTGGAAATAAATCTTTGATATATTGAACACCTTCCATATTGGTTCTTGCAGTAATGTAGCTTCTATAATCGCTTCCTTTATAAGTTCCTATAAAAATATGGTCGTTCCAAAGCATGACATCTCCTCCCTCAATATGAACTTCTTCTGGAGGTCTAACAACTTTAGCCGGATCAATTTGATCAATAATGTATTGAATGGCATCTAACTCTTCTTCACGATTTGGAAGAATATTAGCTTTTACAAACACATCGCCAATTACAAAAGCGATATCTCGAGCAAAAATTTGATTGCAATCTTCAATAAGTTCTGGTCTATAAACTTTTACGTCATATTTCTCGAACACTTTGGCAACCGCTTCCATTTCTTTAACCATATCTGTTTCTACAGGATAAGTTCCTGCCTTAATATGCTCTAAAGATTTAGGGTCATAAGCTTGATCTTCTGTTGGAGTTGGACCATTACTTATGGCTGTTCCTAATACAACAGCCCTTAATCTAGATGTTTCGTTATTTACTTTAAGTTTTATCATCATGCTGCAAACCTAATTAATTTATTTGTTTCTTGGTAACACTTGTCATTTTTATAAATAAAAAAAAGCTTCATTAATTAAAAATGAAGCTTTCAAATATTATAAAATCGCATTAACGCTTATCTACACTTTTAAAAGGCCTCAAAGGTTCTCCAACATAAATTTGACGCGGGCGACCAATTGGCTCATTATTTAAACGCATTTCTCTCCATTGTGCAATCCATCCTGGTAAGCGTCCTAAAGCAAACATTACCGTAAACATATCTGTTGGAATACCCATGGCTCTATAGATGATTCCTGAGTAGAAATCGACGTTAGGATATAATTTTCTATCTACAAAATAAGGATCTTGTAAAGCTTCTTTCTCTAGAGCTTTTGCAATATTTAAAATAGGGTCTTCAACTCCAAGGTCGTTTAATATTTCGTCGGCAGCCTTTTTAATAATTTTAGCTCTTGGGTCGAAATTTTTATATACTCTATGTCCAAAGCCCATTAATCTAAATGGATCTTCTCTATCTTTTGCCTTAGACATGTATTTGTCTGTATCTCCTCCATCTTCATTAATGGCTTCAAGCATTTCCAAAACAGCTTGGTTGGCTCCTCCGTGAAGTGGCCCCCAAAGTGCAGAAATACCTGTAGATAGAGATGCAAATAAACCGACATGAGACGAACCTGTAATACGTACTGTCGATGTAGAACAGTTTTGTTCATGATCTGCATGAAGAATCAATAATTTATCCAAGGCATTAACTACAATAGGATTAAACTTGTACTCTTCGTTTGGTTGCTTAAACATCATTTTTAAGATGTTCTCTACATAACCTAAATTTTTATCGCCATAATCTAATGGTAATCCATTCTTTTTTCTAAAAGTCCATGCTACCAATACTGGGAATTTCCCTAATATCTTTACAATGGCCTTATACATATCTTCTTCAGAATTTACATTTACTGAAGACGGATTAAACGCCGTTAAAGCACTTGTAAGAGATGCAATAACTCCCATTGGATGCGCCGATTTTGGAAAGGCATCTACAATTTTTCGTATATCTTCATCTACAATAGATTGAGCTTTAATATCTGAATGAAATTTCTCTAATTGTTCTTTGGTTGGTAATTCGCCAAAAATCAAAAGAAAAGCAACTTCTAGGAAATCGGCTTTTTCTGCTAGTTCTTCAATAGAATATCCTCTGTATCTTAAAATCCCTTTTTCTCCATCCAAAAACGTAATGGCACTTTCGCAAGACCCTGTATTTTTGTAACCTGGATCTAAAGTTATAACACCTTCTGTGTTGCCTCTCAAGTTTTTAATATCGATGGCAATCTCATTTTCAGTTCCCACGATTACTGGGAATTCGTATGTTTTACCGTTAATTTCTATCGTAGCTTTATCTGACATATATTGTATAAATATTATTATGAATTATTGTGCTCTTTAACTTGACGAATTTACGAAATATATCACGATTAATAAAGCACTTAACAAAGGTTTTAACAATAAAAACATTGGTAAAATTGATAGTAAAAAAGAAAGCGATTATCA
>NZ_DATGNO010000130.1:0-3049 GCF_035306705.1 Xanthomarina sp. | reverse complement strand
CTTGTAGATCTTTTTTGAAGAAGTATATTCTGTCAATAAGGGTTGGGTTTTTCCAAAATGTTGTTTTTTTACTAAACCATCTTAAAAGCTCTTTATCCTTATCAAGTAATGTTTTTATTTTTTCTCTATTATCTAAAGTGGTTTTATCTATTAAAGGTATTTTTTCATCAATAATGTTTTTATGAAAACTTTCTAAAGCAACACACATATTTAAGAAATGCTTTTGAGGTGAAAGTGCTGGATAAGCTTTCTTTTCTAATAGTAAATCTACTATTGAATCAAGACCTTTTTTGTCAAACCAACTCTCTATTATTTCTGGAAGGTATTCTTTCAATTCTTTAAAACTAAATTTTATAGAATGAGAAAACTTATGAGACTCCCATTTGGAATCTATTCCATAAATGCGATGTGGTGACTTGTTTAAACTTCCAATTTTAACTTTTGGATCCTCATTAGTCAAGAAAACTATAAGTTTTTCTAATTTATTCTTCCATATAAAGAATTCAAAAATATTTAGAGGATCGGAAAACCTTATAGAGACAAATATAACACGATCTAAAGTGATTTTTGTATAAGAGGTGGACTCATTAAATCCAACATTTATAGCAAGCGTGAAGTTCTCAGTTGAAATTTTGAGAACGGTTTCTGGTTGAGGGATTGTAATTGTAGAACCATCAGAATTAATCTTCGCAACATCACTAATCCAATCATTTAATGCCTGGCTTGTTAGCGATATATTAGATATAAAGCATTGTCTATTAAATGATAGCTTTTCTCCTTGAATTAATTTATGCACATTCAATTTACAACCTTCTCCACCAAAACCATGGGAGGATGCACCTAAACTGCAGTCTATTAACGATACTGTACCTAGTTTATTAAATTCTCCATGTAGAACAGGCCAATCTTCGGTTGCAAGTTTTGGATTTGGAATTTCAACAAAAATTTTCTTTCCGATAATATTTAGCCAAACGTTTTCAACCGGCTTTTTTTCAATAGGGAAAAATAATTTGCCAAAATAGCGCTGAGTAGTTTCCATTACACAAACATTTTTTGTAACAAGCCTTTTTTCCATTCTTTAGCTAGAGAAAGCTGTTGGTCTACAGCGGATATTTTTTTGTCTATAGTGGATAAGAAATCTGCTATTTTGTTTTGTTCATGAATCGAAGGTATGAGAACAGTGGTTTTCATTAGTTCTACTTTTGACAAATTGAATCTTGTACTACCCTGCGCTAAAGGAATGATTTTCCTTCTAAATATATCACACCTAAACAAAAATTGAGCAAACTCTGGAACTAAAACAGAAAAAGAGTTTGGACGATACCCAAAACAGAAGCTATTTAAATATACCTCATTAACTTTATCCAATAACACTGAAGCTGTACCTATTTCATTTGGGGTTTCAGATGATGTGGTAAAGAAAACGTCACCGTATCTAACTTTAGATTGATTTTCATTGGGCTTAATATCTACGTAACCAAAATTATTAATATCAATTTTAGATCCACTAAATATTTGCATGTATTGGATATAAGGTTTTCCTTCTCCGAAATCATTTTTGGTTTTACCTGATAAACCATTAATTGTTTTACCAATATCGCCCATATTAAACTCTATCCATGCGGGATAATCATTTCCTTGTTCATCTTTAAACCTAATTTCTTGTTTAAATATTTTTTGAGTTACTCCTTTTTTGTACTCTTCAAGAAGTTCTTTCTTTTTAGTTAGGAGGGTTATCTTCTCATCTACTTTTGAAAGGAAAGAAGCTATTTTTTGTTGTTCGGGGAGGGAAGGAATATCAATAATTATACTCTCGATTGTTTTTTTTGATAAACTAGGAACACCAGAAGCTTCATTATACTTGTACCAATTAATATTTTGAAATAGGCAATAAACGAATTTAGGGACACATTTTTTGAAATCACGTGTATAGAACAGGGTATCAACTGTCCAAAAAGCACCATTATAGTAAAATGGTTTATCTATAGAACCTTTCCGACCAATAAAAACGGTCTCACCTGAATAGATAGCTTCATCAACACTTGTCATGTAACCACCACTCCCAAAAACTGGTATATCACCAGGATTTAAATGTTTATAGTCCTTTCCAGAACCTATTTTTAATATATCCCCCATTCTAACTTGAGGCCAATTATAGGAGAATTCTTTAAAACGTATTGATGGTTTTTGATTTTTAAGTTTCTTCATCTTAAAAAGGGCTTTTAATTCCTAGTTCATTACAAAACCCAGCTATTTCCTTATCAATAGCTTCCATTTCTTTATCTGTTAAAACCAAATCTTCAGCTACTGCATCAATATCAATTGGGTCTTCTTCTTCAAAGGTATCTACATAACGAGGAATGTTTAAATTATAATCGTTTTCTGCGACCTCCTCTAATGAAGCCACATAGCTGTATTTATCTATTTCAGTTCTCTCTTGATATGTAGAAATGATTTTATCAATATCTTTATCTCTAAGTTGATTTTGAGTTTTTACTTTCTCGTAATGTTCACTGGCATCAATAAAAAGAATGTTATCCGGATTCTCTCTACATTTTTTAAAAACCATGATACATGTAGGAATACTTGTACCGTAGAAAATGTTAGCAGGTAAGCCAATAACAGCATCTAAATAATTGCGGTCTTCAATAAGGTATTGACGAATATGGCCTTCAGCTGCACCTCTAAACAAAGCACCATGGGGTAAGACTATAGCCATAGTGCCATTCTCAGCTAAATGATGAATCATGTGTTGAACAAAAGCGTAATCAGCTTTTGATTTAGGAGCGAGTTTACCATATTGACTAAAACGGTCATCACTTGTAAATAAAGCGTTCGCACTCCACTTTGCAGAAAATGGAGGATTGGCCACAATTGCTTCAAACCGTTCATCAATGTGTTGGGGATTTTCTAAAACATCATCTTGTTTTATATCGAACTTGCGGTAATGGACATCGTGCAGGATCATGTTCATACGTGCCAGGTTGTAAGTTGTTCTGTTCAACTCTTGGCCATAGTAGTTATTTACTTGTTTAACTTCTTTAGCCAC
>NZ_DATGNO010000129.1:0-17377 GCF_035306705.1 Xanthomarina sp. | reverse complement strand
GGGTTTTTAAATATCTTGATTTTATTCAATACATTTTCAGCTCGCTTGAATGCCAGAATGAAAATGATGATGATGGAATTGAATAAAAGTCATGTTTCTTTTTTGTGAAAGCAAAGGTTGCAAATAAAAATTATTAAATCCTAAATAAATTTATTTTTTTTATTGATTTCCTAGTATAATAGGTAATCCAGCGTTTCCTGAACCAATAATAACTACTTTACTATTAGGAGATTCTGATAGTTTTACAGTAGCTTCAATACCTTTGTCACGTAAAATTTGTTCATTTAACGACGCACTTAAAATTCTATTGGCATCTGCTTTACCTTGTGCATCAATGATTCGTTTTTCTGCCTCTTTAGCAGCTGTTACCAATCTAAATTCGTACTCTAAGGATTCTTGTTCTTGTTTTAATTTACGTTCAATTGCTTCTTTAATAGTTGATGGCAAAGTAACATCGCGAACTAAAATATCGTTAACTTGAATGTATTGATCTGTAACAAATTTCTTGGTTTCAACAAAGATTTCTTGTTGTATGGCATCTCTTTTACTAGAGTAAAGTTGTTCTGGTGTATAACGACCTACAACACTTCTTGCCGCAGAACGAATGGCTGGAAGAAGAACACGGTCTTTATACATTTCACTTTTTTCTTGATGTAATTTACCAAGATTTACGTAATCTGGTTGAAACCAAATAGAAGCTTCAAGCTTAATATCCAATCCATTAGAAGAAAGAACATTCATTCTCTCTACTAATTCTTGTTGACGTACTTCGTAAATAAATACCTTGTTCCAAGGTGCTACAATGTGAAATCCTTCTCCTAAAGGTGGTTCGTCTGTAACAACACCTCCACCGAAGGTTTTATATAAAACACCAGCTTCTCCAGAACCTATGGTTACGGCCGATTTAACAATTAGAATAAGTAATACTACAGCAACAATAATAGCTGGTAATGCAATTTTAGGTAATTTTTCCATTTAATATTTTTAAATTAATCCGTTATATTTTCTAATAAACCACTCTGCAGTTAAACTTATAAGAATAAGTGCAAGTAGATATTTCCAATCGACCAAAGGTACAACATTTTTATGGCTCTTTTGGATGGGTTTGTATCTTTCGTCTAGTAATAATTCATTCATCAAACCATTGTAATTACTAACAAAATAACTTTTTCCCTTACTTCTTTCGGCTATCTGTTGCAGCTTTTTAAAATCTGCATTTAAAAATTGTTGTTCTATATTATAATCTAAGATTTTAAAACTTCCAGATTTTGAAATGTTTTCGTTTGTTGCACTAACTGTAAAGTTGTATTCTGAAGCAGGTAAATTGCTTAAATCCACTTGATAGTAATTGTTTTTTAAGATAAAAGGAAAGGTTTTTGTTTCTTCAGAAATCTTATCAGTTACTTGTATGGACAGCGATTCCTTAGCGTCGAACTCATAACTTTTATTAAAAAATTGCGCTTTTAATATAACACTTGAATTTCCTTCATAAAAAGAATTATAATCCAAATTAAGTCTGGTTTTTCTTTCTGTAGAAGCCAGATATTGAACAAGTTTTCCAATAAAATTATCGAAATTATTAAAAGACTTATCGTTTAAATAATCTTGTGCTCGCCATTGCCAAATGTTTTCACCAAACAAAACAGCTTCTCTTCTACCATTGTGTTCTAAAGTTGCTAACAAGCTACTTTCAGTAGTATAATTTCCAACTTTTTTATATAGTATGGTTTGAAAAGGAATTTTAAATTGTGCCTCACCAAAATTGGATTTTAATGGAGGAAATGTTTCAAAATCCAAATCTTCTATTATAAAGTCTGAAAATCCTATATTTAAAATCGCTTGATAATCCTCGGTCTGACTGGTAATTTCATGGGTAACATTTAAATCAAGACTGTTTAGATATCTCCAATTGGTTTGTGTACCAGAAATTAAAAAGTAATTGCTATTTGAGGTTTTTAAATGTTCAAAAACTTGATTAAAGCTATTATTTGGTTGATATAATATAACTAACTGAAAGTCATTAATTTGATTTAGATAGTCTTTTGGTTTTAAAATGTTTACTTGGCGTTGTTTATTGGCTTCAATACTCTTTTTTAATGCCCCTAAATCTGGGTGTAACATATCTGAAACTAGAGCTACCCGAGTTTTCTGATCGATAATTTCTACTGCAAATTCCTTTTCATTATTCACCTTATTTTTCTCGTTATCCAAAGGTTCTAAGATTGCTCTATATGTTTGCACTCCAACGTGATTTGCTGGTAAGTAAAAATTTAATATTTGAGAGTTTTTCTCTTTTGTAAAGCTCACCTTTTCAGAAAAAATAGTGGCAGGGCCGTTTTGTATTTTAAAAACAGAATTCACGGCTTCTTCACCATGATAAACTAAAATAACTTCTACAGGAAACTTATTCTTTAAATAGGCGTATTTGTTGACATTTAACTGCTGAATTTTTAAATCGGAATAAACGGTTGAATCTCCTAAAATGACTGAATAAATAGGTTGTTTGTAGTTGGCTGCCGAAAACACATAATCGCTACCAAGGGTTTGGTTTCCATCTGAAAGTAAAATAGTTGGGGATACGGTTTGCTTGTATATTTGGCTAAACTCACGAAACATCTGATCCAAATGGGTTTGATTTTCTGTAAAACTAAAAGAATCGGATAGCTTAACTTGCTTCCCAAAAGTATAGGTTTGGATATTAAATTTTTTATTGATCTCTTTATGGGCTTTAAGCTCTTCTAAAAAGTCTAAAGCATGTTGGTCTTGTTTTAAATAGCTAACCGAACTGGAGTTATCTACAGCCACAACCAAGTTAGGTTTCTCTAGATATACACTATCGCTTTCAAATTTAGGATTAATAAGCAATAACAATAAAGAGAAAACAGTTACAAACCTTAAAATGGTTAGGGTAATATCTGTTTTCGTAAACTGTTTCACCTTGTATTTATACTGAAAAAGCGCTATAAATAGCGCTATAATTCCAGATATAAAAATGTATAAAATTGTTTCTGTATGCATGTATTAATTTACGTAAATGTATTTTTTTGGTATACTATAAATTATTTTTTCAATAATCTTTAGCTTTTATTAAAACCGAAAATTAATTTCTAGGTTAACATACCCCCATCCACATGGATGGTTTGACCTGTAATATAAGCACTCATGTCGCTAGCCAAAAACACACAAACGTTGGCAATATCTTCAGGAGTTCCTCCTCTTTTTAAAGGAATGGCATCTCTCCATCCTTTTACAGTAGCTTCATCTAGCTTAGCCGTCATTTCGGTTTCAATAAAACCAGGAGCAATTACATTACTTCTAATGTTTCTTGAGCCTAATTCCAGAGCCACAGATTTCGAGAACCCAATTATCCCCGCTTTTGATGCCGCATAGTTTGTCTGTCCGGCATTTCCTTTTACTCCAACTACAGAGCTCATATTGATTATAGATCCACTACGCTGTTTTAACATGGTACGCTGCACGGCTTTGGTCATATTAAAAACAGATTTTAAGTTAACTTCAATAACGGTATCAAAATCTTCTTCTGTAATGCGTAACAACAAGTTGTCCTTGGTAATTCCGGCGTTATTGACCAAAATGTCAATAGTCCCAAATTCCTTAACTACGTTATCCACCACTTCTTGAGCTTCATTAAAATTGGCTGCATTACTTTTATAGCCTTTAGCTTTAATTCCAAGCGCATTTAGTTCGTTTTCAAGGTCGTTAGCGGCTTCTACAGAAGAACTATAGGTAAAAGCTACATTGGCACCCTGTTGAGCAAAAACCTGTGCAATACCTCTGCCTATTCCACGACTTGCTCCAGTAATAAGGGCAGTTTTTCCTTTTAATAATGTCATCTAAATAATTGTTTTATGATGTTGGTTTTCCTAAATCAAAGATAAACTTTTTGTATAAAGTAAATCCTATAAACCCCGAAGATAAAAAATAAAACACTTATAATTACAAACAAGGTAGGAGTTTTAAAGAGTTAACTGTTTAATTAATAAAAGCAATTAACAAATCTTAAATCTTTAAAAACAAATCTTATGTACACATTAAGAAAAACCTATTTAAATCTAGGATTATCATTATTAACAGTTGCATTTATTTCCAGCTGCTCTAATGATAACGACGACAAAATTAATGGCCAAGGAAATCTTCAATTGAAGATAGGTTCTAATATGCCAAGTTCAACGAGCAAAACATATGCTAATAGTAGAGGAACCAATTCAACCCTTGAAATATCAGATTTTCTAATAAATATTAAGGAATTTGAATTGGAGTTTGATGACGACTACAATATGGGAGGAAACGGATACTATGGTTCTGATGATGAAATTGAATTTGAAGGTCCTTTTGAATTAAATGTGCTCTCTAACGAATTTATTATTGTAGATGTTACGATTCCAAATGGCGTTTATGAAGAAATTGAGTTTGAATTTGATAAAAGTGAAAATGCAAACAGCCTTCTTTATAATAAATCCATCTTAATTAAAGGAACAATCGACACGGTACCTTTTGTATTCTGGCATGATTTTGAAGATGAAATTGAAGTTGATTTTGAAGATACAGATATCAATATTATTATCAACAACGATAACAACCAACTAACCATCAATTTTGATTTGGCTGGAGTTTTTGATGGTTTGACTGGAGTAGATTTATCGGAAGCCGTTGATGGAAATGGTGATGGAGTTATAGAAATTAGTCCAATAGATACAGATGGTAACAACCAAATTGCTCAACAAATTAAAGAGAAACTAAAATTAATGATCGATCTTTTAGATGATTAATAAGTAGTGATTAATAGCAATGAAATCGCCTAAATATAAAATTTAGGCGATTTTTTTTGTCTTTTTTTATTGGTTATGTTTCTACTTCAATTCCACTTTAATATCATGCAAAAAAAAAGCCATCTTAACTAAGATGGCTTTCCTTATATATTTGTATGACTTATAAACTAGCCAATACTTCAGCTACTTTTTTTCCAATTTCTGCAGGAGACTCAACCACGTGAATCCCACATTCTTTCATAATTTTCTTTTTAGCTTGAGCGGTATCATCACTTCCACCAACTATAGCTCCAGCGTGACCCATAGTACGACCTGCAGGAGCAGTTTCGCCAGCAATAAAACCAATAATAGGTTTTTTAGATCCACTAGCTTTATACCAATTAGCAGCATCAGCTTCCAATTGTCCTCCAATTTCACCAATCATAACTACAGCTTCGGTTTCTGGATCGTTAATTAATAATTCCACAGCCTCTTTAGTAGTTGTTCCAATAATTGGGTCTCCACCAATTCCAATAGCTGTTGTAATTCCTAAGCCTTGTTTCACTACTTGATCAGCAGCTTCATACGTTAAAGTACCTGATTTAGAAACAATACCAACAGTTCCTTTCTTGAAGACAAAACCTGGCATGATACCAACTTTAGCTTCGCCTGGAGTAATAACACCTGGACAATTAGGGCCAATTAATCTACAATCTCTATTTTTAATATAGTCTGCAGCTTTAATCATGTCGCCAACAGGAATCCCTTCAGTAATAGTAATAATAACTTTAATACCTGCATCTGCAGCTTCCATAATAGCATCAGCAGCAAAAGCTGGTGGCACAAAAATTATGGATGTATCCGCTCCTGCTTGTTCTACAGCTTCTTGAACTGTATTAAAAACTGGTCGGTCTAAATGTGTTTGCCCACCTTTTCCTGGAGTTACACCACCAACAACATTAGTTCCATACTCGATCATTTGTTCAGCATGAAATGTTCCTTCGCTTCCTGTAAATCCTTGTACTATTATTTTCGAATCTTTATTAACTAAAACGCTCATTATTGTTTAATTTTTTATGTTTTTAAAACGTTGCAAAAGTAAGTTTTTAACTGCTATTTATGAAGTGTTTTACACTTTAATTTCTGAAAAAGAATTGGATTGTATGGCTTTGTCATCTGCCGGCTGACTAATTTGATAGCCTCTATATAATTTTCCATCTTTAATTTGCCAAATACTGATATAATGTGCTAAAGGCAATTCTTCATCTTCATTTTCTATAGTTTTACCATAAACCGTGTGTCGAGAGGTAATATGATCTACATCTTCCAACAAATGACTTATTTCATATCTAATAGAAATATAGTTTTCTCTGATGTTTTTAAAAAACCCTGAAATATCCTGAAATTTTGAAATACGGAAGCCTTTACTGCTATTCCAATGCAATTCGCAGTCCTTATGATAAAAGTTTTCTACCAAATCCTTATTGGTAATTATATCGGTATCATAAAACTGTTTTAATACGTCTTTAGGGCTCATTATTTTATTTTTAAATTTTCTAAAATCTTTGGTATCATTTTAATTGAAGCCATTTCTTTGTATTTGGATCTAAAATCATCTGCGGGAGTTCCAAAATAACTTTTGTTACCTTCTAACGATTTACTAACCCCAGACTGTGCTGAGATGACCGCTTTTTTTCCAATGGTAATCCCGCTGGTAATTCCTGCCTGGCCCCAAATGGTTACTTCATCTTCAATAATTACGCAGCCAGCAATACCCACTTGAGAAGCAATTAGACATTTTTTTCCAATTACAGTATCATGACCCACTTGGATTTGGTTATCCAATTTAGAACCTTCCCCAATAGTTGTATCTCCGGTTACTCCCCTATCTATAGTACATAAAGCTCCAATATCAACATGGTCTTTAATTATTACTCTTCCTCCAGATTTTAATTGATCAAAACCTTCTGGTCTGTTTTTATAATAAAAAGCACTGGCACCTAAAACGGCTCCAGCATGAATGGTAACGTGATTTCCAATAATTGTATCATCGTAAATACTTACATTGGAATGTATGACGCAGTTATCTCCAATAACTACATTGTTACCAATAAAACAGTTGGGTTGAATGATGGTGTTTTTTCCAATTTTAGCCGAGGATGAAATAGCTAGATTAGACGAAACAAACGGTTTGAAGTGTTGTGTTAATTTATTAAAATCCCTAAAAGGGTCATCACTTATCAATAGCGCTTTCCCTTCAGGGCAAGGCACTTCTTTATTAATTAACACAATGGTTGCGGCAGACTCAAGAGCTTTATCGTAATATTTTGGATGATCGACAAAAACAATATCCCCTTTTTCTACTACATGAATTTCGTTCATACCCAGAACCGGGAAATTTTCATCGCCAACAAAAGTGGTTTCAATAATTTCAGCAATTTGCTTTAAGGTGTATGGTTTAGGAAATTTCATATAATTATTTTTCAGTTTTCAATCCCAGTTTGTTAAGTGAATCTGGAAACTGGTAAATTGAGTTTTATTCTTTAACTCTTTCTTTGTACGTTCCTTTTTCGGTTTCAATTTTAATTTTATCACCTTCATTTATAAATAAAGGCACGTTAACCTCTGCTCCTGTTTCTACAGTTGCTGGTTTTGTAGCGTTTGTGGCCGTATTTCCTTTTACTCCAGGTTCCGTATGGGTAACTTCTAAAATAACACTTGCTGGCATTTCTACTGAAAGTGGTAAATTATCTTCTGCATTGATAAGCACAGTTACTACTTCTCCTTCTTTCATTAAGTCAGGTCTATCTAAAGCAGCTTCCAATAAACGAATTTGTGAATAGTCTTCCGTGTTCATAAAGTGGTAAAACTCTCCATCATTATACAAAAACTGGAATTTATGGGTTTCTACGCGTACATCGTCTAATTTATGACCAGCAGAGAAGGTGTTTTCTAAAACTTTTCCACTTGTAACGCTTTTCATTTTTGTTCTAACAAAAGCGGGTCCTTTTCCTGGTTTTACGTGTAAAAATTCAGTTATTTTATAAATATCATTATTGTATCTAATACACAATCCGTTTCTTATATCACTTGTTGTTGCCATTGTATTATTTGCTTGTATGTTATTAAGTTGAATCTTTTATTACTTTTTTTAAGTTTTGAAAGCTAACTATTTAATTTGACTTAAAGTATCCTTTCATAATCCCACGATGTGAATTTTTGATAAACTGAAGGATTTCATCTCTTTCTGGAGTGGCTTCCATTTCGGCTTCAATAATTTCTGCAGCTTGGGTATTGTTATAGTTTTTTTGATATAGGATTCTATAAATATCCTGTATTTCTCTAATTTTATCTGTCGAAAAACCACGTCTTCTTAATCCTACCGAGTTTATTCCCACATAAGATAAAGGTTCACGAGCAGCTTTTACAAAAGGAGGAACATCTTTTCTTACTAAAGAACCACCTGTTACAAAGGCGTGATTTCCTATAGAACAAAATTGATGAACAGCAGTCATTCCTGCTAATACCACATAATCTCCTATTAAAATATGTCCAGCTAGCGTACTATTATTGGAAAAAATACAGTTTTTTCCAACGATACAATCGTGTGCAATATGGCAATAGGCCATAATAAGACAATTATCGCCAATTACGGTTTTCATTTTATCTGTTGTCCCTCTGTTGATTGTTACACATTCTCTTATGGTAACATTATCTCCAATTATGGTAAGCGTATCTTCGTCGTTATATTTTAAATCTTGAGGTACGGCAGAAATTACAGCGCCTGGAAAAATATTGCAATTCTTTCCAATTCTGGCTCCTTCCATAATGGTAACATTACTTCCTATCCAAGTGCCTTCACCAATAATAACATTATTATGTATGGTGGTAAACGGGTCTATTACAACATTCTTGGCAATTTTGGCTCCTGGATGTACGTAAGCGAGTGGTTGATTCATTTTTTTTTATTAAGTTTAATTACTTACTTTAATTTTTAACTTTAGCAATCTGAGCCATTAATTCAGCTTCGGCACATAATTTTCCATTTGCATACGCATAGCCTTGCATGTGGCAAATACCACGGCGTATTGGCGTAATTAAATCGCATTTAAATATTAGGGTATCTCCAGGCACCACTTTTTGCTTAAATTTTACTTTATCTATTTTCATAAAGAACGTTAGATAATTCTCTGGATCTGGAACTGTACTTAATACTAAAATTCCTCCGGTTTGAGCCATGGCTTCTACTATTAGCACACCGGGCATTACTGGAGCTCCAGGAAAATGACCAGCAAAAAAAGGTTCATTCATGGTCACGTTTTTCATACCAATGACACCGGAATCCGTTAATTGAAAAATTTTGTCTATCAATAAAAACGGCTGTCTATGAGGTAGCATTTCCATGATTTGATTGACATCCATCAAGGGTTCTTGATTTAAATCTATTTTTGGAACATGATTACGTCTTTCGTTTTTAATGATTTTAGACATTTTTTTCGCAAACTGTGTGTTTACAAAATGCCCTGGCTTGTTGGCTATAACCTTCCCTCTTAGTCTAATTCCTATAAGCGCCAAATCTCCTAACACATCTAATAATTTGTGTCTGGCTGCTTCGTTTGGATGGTGAAGGGTCAAGTTATCTAAAATACCATTCGGTTTAACAGAAATATTTTCTTTATTGAAAGCAACTTTTAGTTTTTCTATGGTTTTAGGTGAAATTTCCTTGTCCACATAAACTATGGCATTGTTTAAATCGCCTCCTTTTATTAAACCATGCTCTAATAGCGCCTCCAATTCATGTAAAAAGCTGAAGGTTCTAGAATCTGCAATTTCATCTTTAAATTCTGAAACATGTTTTAGCGTGGCATTTTGAGTGCCTAAAACTTTTGTTCCAAAATCTACCATTGTGGTAACTTGATAATCGTTGGAAGGCATAATTAAAATCTCACTTCCTGATTCTTCATCTGTATAGGAAATAACATCGCTAACGACATATTCTTCTCTAAAGGCATTTTGTTCTTCTACTCCTGCTTTTTCTAAAGCTTCTACAAAATATTTAGAAGAGCCGTCCATAATAGGAGGTTCGGAAGCATTTAATTCAATAATCACATTGTCTAGATCCAAACCAACCAAAGCCGCTAAAACGTGCTCTGAGGTTTGAATGGTAACTCCGTTTTTTTCTAAACAAGTTCCCCTTTGTGTGTTGGTGACATAATTAACGTCTGCCTCAATAATAGGTGTTCCTTCTAAATCTATACGTTTAAAAGAAAATCCTGAATTAACAGGACCAGGTTTAAAAGTTAAAGTAACATTCTTTCCCGTATGCAAACCAACTCCAGTTAAAGAAACAGGGTCTTTAATGGTTTTTTGCTTAACTTCAGTATTAATTATTGCCATCTACTTTTTTTTCTAAATCGGTTATACTTTTTACTATTTTAGGTAAATTTTTAAAATGAACATAAGACTTATTCCAATCATTATAATTAAATGAAGGAGAACCTTGCAAAACTTCATTGTCTTTAACATTTTTCCCTATTCCAGACTGGGCCTGAATTTTTACATTATTTCCAATAATTAAATGTCCAGCAAATCCAACCTGTCCACCAATTATACAATTTTTGCCAATTTTAGTAGAGCCCGCAATTCCTGTTTGAGCAGCAATAACGGTGTTTTCTCCTATTTCAACATTATGTGCAATTTGAATTTGGTTATCCAATTTCACTCCGCGTCTTATAATAGTAGAGCCTAAGGTAGCTCTATCTATAGTAGTTCCAGCACCAATATCCACGAAATCTTCTAAAACAACGTTTCCGGTTTGAGGCACTTTGTTGTATTCCCCTTTTTCGTTTGGAACAAACCCAAAACCATCTGCCCCCAGAATAACTCCGGAATTCAGTACACAATTTGAGCCAATAATTGTTTCGGAATAAATTTTAGCTCCGGCAAAAACAATCGTATTATCTCCAATTACCACATTGTCTCCAATATAGGTGTTTGGGAATATTTTTACATTTTCTCCAATTTTCACTTTCTCACCTATATAAGTAAAAGCACCTATATATATGTTAGAACCGTAAGTTGCTGTTTCTGAAATAAACGAAGGATCTTCAATACCTTGTTTATTTAACTTGACCATATTATAATATTCCAACAACTTAGAAAACGACTTATAGGCGTCATCTACCTTAATAAGTGTGGTTTCCAAATCATTTTCTGGCACAAAAGATTTATTAACTATAGTAATAGATGCTTTTGTAGAATATATATATGATTGATATTTAGGATTAGCAAGAAAGGTTAGAGACCCTTTTGTTCCTTCTTCTATCTTGGAAAGCTTAGAAACTTCAACATCGGGATTGCCCACAATGTCTCCTTCTAATATTCCTGCTATTTGTTGTGCTGTAAATTTCATTCCGACAAAAATAGGAAAAAAGTGCTAAAGTTTTTCTTTAGGGTAACAGATATAATATTTTGTGACTGTTTTTGAGAGTGCTTTTAGGTTTAATTGGTCTGTAGCCTTAATAATATCCTGTACTTTTCCGTTTTTGTACAGAATGTTTATTTGTTGGTTTTTAGTTTGATATGCCTGATTGGAAATCTCTCCCGTAAAAACAAAATAGCTGGCTTCTTTTTCAGTGATATCGTATTTATCCTTTAATTTCAGAATATGATCTTGAAGCTTTTCAGGTTTTATTTCCTTGTTTTTTAGTTTTACTTTTAGCAAATCTCTATTAATAAGCATTTCACATAGATTTCTTAAAACAAAGTCCTCGTGATATTGCCATTCTTTCATAGCTGAAACAATGTCGTAATCGTCGAGCTTTGCAAAAGTATTTAAGGTTTCACTATTAAAGTTTTTTAAATTGATTTCGTGGGTTAAAAAAAACTGAAGCGCTTTACTAGCTTGTAAAACCACTCCTTGTCCGGATAATTCTTTAGCACGCTTTAAAACCCGAATTAAAAGTTGTTCTGCAGCCACACTGGTTTTGTGCAAATATACTTGCCAATACATAAGTCTTCTGGCCATTAAAAACTTTTCTATACTATAAATGCCTTTTTCTTCAACCACCAATCCGTTATCCACCACATTAAGCATGGCAATTAAACGCTGGCTATTAATATTCCCTTCGGCGACTCCAGTATAAAAGCTATCGCGTTTTAAATAGTCTGCGCGATCCATGTCCAATTGTCCAGAAATAAGCTCGCATAAAAATTTTCTCGGGTAATCGCCTTTGAAAATTTGGATGGCTAGCGTTAAACTTAAGTTAAACTCCTTATTGAGCTGTTCCATAAAAAGCAGGGATATTTGCTCGTGAGAGACCCCATTTACTATACTGTGTTCCATGGCATGCGAAAACGGTCCATGCCCAATATCGTGCAATAAAATAGCTATATATAGAGCTTGTTCTTCATCTTCAGAAATGCTAACCCCTTTAAAACGAAGTACATTAACCGTTTTTTGCATTAAGTGCATACATCCTAAAGCATGATGAAATCTAGTATGATGTGCTCCTGGATATACCAAATACGACATGCCCATTTGCGAAATTCTTCGCAGTCGCTGAAAGTATTTGTGTTCAATTAAATCGAAGATTAACGAATTAGGTATGGTAATAAAACCGTAAATTGGGTCGTTAAATATTTTAAGTTTGTTTTGCACAATCAAGCTTATTCTTTTACGTTAATATTGAAACAAATATACATGAACCATATAAATATTCTTTGGGTTGACGATGAAATTGATTTATTAAAACCTCATATCCTTTTTTTAGAAAAGAAAAACTATTCTGTAACTACCTGTCAAAGTGGAATGGAAGCTTTGGAGATTTTGGACGATAAAAATTTCGACATTGTATTTCTAGATGAAAACATGCCAGGACTATCGGGTCTTGAAACTTTAAATGAAATTAAAGAAAAACGCGATACGCTTCCAGTAGTGATGATTACCAAGAGTGAGGAGGAATATATTATGGAGGAAGCTATTGGAAATAAAATAGCCGATTATCTAATTAAACCGGTTAATCCTCATCAAATTTTATTGAGTCTGAAGAAAAACTTAGATCACTCCAGATTAATTTCAGAAAAAACCACTTCAAATTATCAGCAAGAGTTTCGAAAGATTGCTATGGATTTGAGTATGGTTAATAGTTACGAGGAATGGATTAGTTTGTATCAAAAATTAATTTATTGGGAAATTCAGTTAGAAAACATTGAAGATCCAGGCATGTTTGAAATTCTAGAATCCCAAAAAAACGAAGCCAATACACAGTTTGGGAAATTTATAGATAAACATTACCCAGCTTGGTTTGAACCAAATACCGATGCTCCAACTTTGTCCCATACCTTATTTAAAAACAAAGTCGTTCCCGAAATCAGTAAAGAACAACCCACTCTTTTGGTAGTAATAGATAATTTAAGATACGACCAATGGAAAGCTTTTGAGCCAACCGTAAACAATTATTATAAAAAAGTTTCAGAATCTCCTTATTTCAGCATTCTACCTTCAGCAACCCAATATGCAAGAAACGCCATTTTTTCTGGGTTAATGCCTAGCGATATGGAAAAGCTGCATCCAGATCTCTGGAAAAACGATACCGATGATGGTGGTAAAAACCTGTACGAAAAGGAATTTCTTGAAGCCCAATTAAAACGATTAGGTCTCTCTCATTTAAAAATGGAATATCATAAGATTACCAATTTAAAAAATGGAAAAAAATTAGTCGAGAATTTTAAGACACAAAAAGACAACGATTTAACGGTGGTTGTTTATAATTTTGTGGATATGCTTTCTCATTCTAAAACGGAAATGGATGTCGTAAAAGAGCTGGCATCTAATGATAAAGCGTATCGATCTTTAACACAAAGCTGGTTTAAAAATTCGCCATTATTGGAAATGATCCAGCAAGCGCAGCAATTGGGTTTCAAATTAATATTAACTACAGACCATGGAACTATTAATGTTAAGAATCCATCGAAAGTTATTGGAGACAAGGACACTAGTTTAAATTTAAGATACAAAACAGGCAGAAGCCTAACTTATGAAGATAAGGATGTTTTGGTTGCAAAAAATCCAAAAACTATCCACTTGCCTTCTATAACTATGAGTAGTTCGTTTATTTTTGCTAAAGGTGATTTATTTTTTGCTTATCCTAATAACTATAACCATTATGTAAGTTATTATAGAAATACCTATCAACATGGAGGCGTTTCTTTAGAGGAAATGATTATTCCTTTCGTGGTTCTAAACCCAAAATAAATCTACGTAATGCATAAAAACCCGACGAAACACACTTTTTATTAGTTATTTTAAATTATTATTCCTATTATTGTATGAAAATCTCAAATAATTTGAATGTTAATTATCGTTTAAATGAGCTCGATACTGTTGTTGAACAACTTATAACAAATTTAAACGGTAAAACCATCTTACTATATGGAGAGATGGGGGTTGGCAAAACAACTTTAGTAAAAGCACTTGTAAAAGCCCTTGGCAGTAAAGATGAAGTTAGCAGTCCTACTTATTCCATAGTAAATGAATATGAATTAATAAATGACAAAATTTATCATTTTGATTTGTATAGGATAAAAGATATTGATGAAGCCTATAATTTTGGATTCGAAGATTACTTAAATTCCACCCATTGGTTAATTATTGAATGGCCAGAATTAATAGAAGAAATTATAACAGACGATGTTAATAGTGTTATTTTAAGTCTAAACGATAATAACACAAGAAATTTGATATTAAAATAAAAGTGAATTGAGCAAAAAAAAAGTTAAATAGCACACAAATTCTACCAGAAAACTAAAAAAGTACGGGAAAACCGTAATTGAAAATCGCAAAAAAGCTGTTTTTAACACAACTTTAACATATTGACTTAAAAACGATATGTCTACTTAGTTACATTTGAGGTATTAATTAATTAAATCCCTTAAATTATGAAAACTAAGAAGTATGTAATTGCAATTGCAATTTTCGGTGGAATGTTGTTTACTGCTCAAGCAACAAATTTATTCCAAGCAAACGATGAAGCACCACAAATTGAAAAAAGAGCTTACCCAATTCCGCAAAACGGATAAGAAAGGACTTATAATAGGGAGTATTGTAGCCACACTTTTAGCTATTTCTCCTTATTTATACTATTTGTACGAAAGTGTTCCAAACACACAAGTTTGGAGCACTTTTTTATTTACGTTTGATGCAGGAAGATTAGAAAATGCCAACTATGTTATGTGGCTGATTACTGGAAAAGCATTGCCTTTAATGTTTTTGTTAATCTGGTTTTTTACTTGCAGACATTGGTGGTATCATGTTATTTTAGTGCCTATATCAATGTATCTTTACCAAATAATTAGTATATTTAATGATAGTATTCTTGCTGTAGATGAATCACAATTAATGTACCTATTTCCAATTATGGCTATAACCATACCCACTATATATTTAATTAGAGCCAAGATGTTCGATAAAATTAATACGGCAAATAAAACTATGGAAGAGCTAGAAGCTGAATTTATGATTAGACCAAAAAGTTTCTGGGGGAAATTAAAGCAGTATTTTTAAAATACCTTTTAAACTATCAAAAATTTATTCGTAATTTGACTCCTAATATAATTAGGAACTCATGTCTAAAGCTTTATCTCCCTTTACCAAGCAACAATTACTTCCACAAGAAGAAAAACTAGAAATTTTTAGCCGTAAAGGCAATTTATTTATTGGTATTCCAAAAGAAACGGCTTATCAAGAAAAGCGTGTTTGCTTAACCCCAGATGCTGTTTCAGCATTGGTAAGCAATGGACATCGCGTTTTACTGGAGTCCGGAGCAGGTAGTGGTGCGCATTTCTCTGATAAGGAATATAGCGAAGCTGGTGCAGAAATAACCAAGGATACCGCCAAGGTTTATGCCTGTCCCATGATTTTAAAAGTAGAACCCCCTACTCTCGAACAAATAAAACTTATTAATCCTCAAACCATATTAATTTCTGCTGTTCAGCTTAAAACCCAAACAAAAAAATATTTTGAAACCTTGGCTGCCAAGCGTATTACAGCTTTGGCTTTCGAGTTTATTAGAGATGAAACTGGAGCTTATCCGGCTGTGCGCTCGTTAAGTGAAATTGCAGGAACAGCAGCAGTGCTTATTGCCTCGGAGCTGTTGAGTAATGTAAACGATGGAAACGGTTTGATGTTTGGCAATGTTTGTGGGGTTCCTCCTATTGAAGTGGTTATTTTAGGCGCTGGAACCGTTGGCGAATTTGCGGCTAGAAGCGCCATTGGACTTGGTGCCAATGTGAAGGTTTTTGATAACTCCATTACTAAATTAAGACGTATTCAGGTAAACTTAGGTAAAACCCTCTTCACCTCTACCCTTCAACCAAAAAATTTAAGTAAGGCTCTAAAGCGTTGTGATGTGGTAATTGCAGCTGTACGTGGTAAAAACAGATCGCCTATTATAGTTACGGAATCCATGGTTGCCAATATGAAAAATGGATCGGTGGTCATTGATGTTAGTATTGACATGGGTGGCTGTTTTGAAACCAGTGAGGTAACGTCTCATAAAACCCCAACCTTTACTAAACATGGTGTTATCCATTATTGTGTACCAAATATTCCAGCACGTTATTCTAGAACTGCCTCTATATCAATTAGTAATATTTTTACACCTTATCTATTAAAAATTGCTGAGGATGGTGGTTTGGAAAATTCTTTGCGTTTTGACAGAGGATTAAAAAATGGGTTGTATTTTTACCACGGAATTTTAACCAGTAAACCTGTTGGAGAATGGTTCGATTTAAAACATAGCGATATTAATTTGCTTATTTTTTAGTTTTATTTAGCGTAATCCGTCCAACATTATTTCCCAAAAAATTATTAATTAAAATGAAATTACTACATCGTGTTGGCTATTATCTTGGAGGGTTCTCTCTAGGATTAATTATATTGGCTTTTTTTTTAAATGGTAAAAAAGTGTCTTGCGATTACGGTCCGGAAGCTCGTGTTTTAAAAAATATCAACTTAAAGCAAATCGTATTTTCAGAAAACATACATTCGGCTATATTAAATAAAAAAATAGATTCATTAGAAGTTAGAGAACTATTGAAACGAGGTGATATTAATTTTTCTAAAAGTGAAACCCGTAAAGAACCTTGTGGTATTTATGCAGTTGAAGGAAAAATAAATAAAATAAAAGTTGCTTTAACCGTAGAGAACTGTGATAGTATAGCAACAATACAGGATATTAAATGGCCCTAAAAATTAAAAAGCCTAGAACTCGTGGAGTTCTAGGCTTTTTATATTCTTTATAACGTGTTCTAATTTAGAACAATACGTTTCGTTATCGAACCACTTCTTTCGGTTTGGAATGTTAACAAATAAACTCCAGTTGGTAAATTTGATAAATTCAAACTTTTCTCGCTGCTATCCATTTGGTCTGTTCTAATAAGTCTTCCAAGCATATCGTGCACTTCGATAGCTTTAACCGCTATACTTCCATTAAGTTTAATATTTACTAAACCATCTCTTGATGGATTTGGATATACTTTAATATCGCTTGTAGCTAAGGTTTCATCTTCAACACCTAAGGATGATTGAGGAGCTTGAACGATAAACG
>NZ_DATGNO010000128.1:0-9207 GCF_035306705.1 Xanthomarina sp. | reverse complement strand
AGGCGTAAATGCCAATATTTTTGGAAGTGGTTTTCCAAGAAATTTTGTGCCAAGTTTTTCTTGGGGAGGAAGCTCTGGGTTTACAACCTATCTAACAAAAAAAGCGTTTGAAGTTGCCCAAGTAGTTATGTCTAGAAGGGGTGTTGAGTTTACCGATGAGGATGCTGCGATTTTAGAGCATGTTTTTGAAGATACAAAAAAATTTAGAAGAGACTAAAAGTACAAACAACGTTTCATAAAATGGTTAGCAGTTTCAAAATGAAGTAATTAAACAATATTTAAAAATTTCGTTTTGCAACTATAAGTTATTTACTAAATGTGCTTTTTTAAACTTCTTCAGAATTTAGTAAATGACAACATAAAGAATAAAGCGCATTTTATCGAAGATTTGATTACTTTTACCGACAATTAAATTTTCATAACTTTTATATGCCTAACCTTAAATTTAAAAATGTAAAACAGTTTACACTTATATTTTTTTTAGTGTTAGCTGTAGACATTACGGTAAAATTATATTGTCCAATGAGGTTTAGGTATTTCACTAAACCCTTATTAATTATACTTCTGTTATTCTTTTATTATCAACAAAAGGAAGCTAACAACAAAAGGGACCAATTATGGGTGTTTTTGGCATTAAGCTGCTTTTTGCTTGGCGATATTTTTATTATTAATCATCTCAATCCAGTGCTTTTGAGTGCAAGTTTGGTTTTTTTTACTCTTGGGAAGATGTTTTTTAGTATCAAATTCCTTCATAAAGAAGATTTTAATGTGGTTCGGTTAATTCCATTCTCTATGCTTCTTTTTGCCTATATTTTTCTTTTAGTTGGGTATGTTTATGAAGATCTTAATGTCTTCTTTTTAGCAGCAATAATTAGTTTCTTTTTTACATTAGTAATATTTCAATTTGCTTTTTTAAGGAAGGGAGTTTTTTCTTTAAAAAGTTATAACTACGTGTTTTTTGGTGTTTTTCTATTTCTTATAAGTGAAAGTATTATGGCCATAAAAACTTTTAAATATGGAATGCCTTGTCAAGATTTTTTGATTATGTTGGCTTATGGTAGTTCGATATATTTTATGACTATGGGTATTCTTTTTGAAAAAGAAGGTGTAGAAGTAAGAGAGATTTAAATTAATTTTTCTTTACATACTTCAACTCCAATAAATTTATAGGATTAATACCTAGTCCTTCCACATTCTTTCTTGTAAAACGTACAACTTCATCATAAAAAAGAGGAACTATTGGAGTTTGCTCCATAACCAAACTATCCATTTTTGAATATAATTTTTCTCTTTCTAAGGTGTTTGTTTCCTTAAAAGCTTGCTCGTACCATAAATCGAATTGCTCATTTTTAAAATGTGTGTAATTTGGTCCGTTTGGCGCAAAGTTTTTGGAATAATATAAGGACAAATAATTTTCTGCATCGGGATAATCGGCTACCCAACTAGCTCTAAATATATCTAATTTTCCATTTGCTTTGGCATCTTTTAAAGTTGCGGCTGGCATAACATCTACCAGTACTTTAAGACCTATTTTTTGTAATTCACGTTGAATAAATTCACAAAAACTCAGATAATTACTGGTAGTAGTTATGGTAATCTCTGGATTTTGAATGCCAGTTTCTTTTTTAAACTGCTCAATTAATTGTTTGGCTTTTTCGGGTTGGTATGTAAAACCTATCGCTTCATTATAACCAGGTAAGCCTTTAGGGATAAAACCTCCATTAGCGGGAATACCAATGCCATTTCGTAAATAGATCATCATTTTATGTCTATCGAAGCCCAAATTTACTGCTTGTCTTAAAAGTGAAGACTTAATTTCTGGCATGTTAGAATCCATATAAAATGCTAAATATTCCGTATTTAAATAAGGACCTCTAATCATATTAACATCCTTCGCATACTGCTCTCTTAGTTCTCCTTTGGCAGTCAGGATTTCATCTTTATAAGAAGCGTCCAAGCCGGACACATAATCCAAGTTTCCCTGAGAAAATTGTAGAAACTCACTTTGTTTGTCGGGTAAAAAAGTGATGGCAACAGCTTCTAAATAAGGTAATTTATCTCCTTTATTATCAGTTTCGAAATAATAGTAATTTTTTCTAAAAACCAACTTGATGTTTTCTTCCCAACGTTTAAATTTGAAAGGACCCGTACCAATAGGATTTGAGCGAAAATCGGTATGGTAATGCTCCACAATTTCTTTTGGCACCACAGAACAATACTTCATGGTTAAAAGCCCTAGGAAGGCTGGAAATGCTTGTTTTAATTTTATTTGGAAGATGGTGTCATTTATAGCTTGAAAATTAGCCACTTTATTCAAAACCCAACTCCCAGGAGAAGCTACCTGTTTATCTAATAATCGATTAAAACTGTATTCGAAATCTGTAGCTCTTACCATTCTTGTAGAATCTTTTCCGAATAATGGATGTTTGTGGAAATAAACATCTGCTCTCAAGGTAAAGGAATATGTAAGTGCATCTTCAGAAATTTGCCAATTTTTAGCTATGCTGGGTTGCACATGAAGTTCCTCGTCCATTTGAACTAACCCATTAAACAGTTGGTTTACTGCCCAAATATCTGCATTGTCTTTGGCAAACGCTGGATCTAAGGAGCCTATATTTTTATGTTCGTTATAGCGAAAGACATTTAATAAACTTTTTTTCTTGCTATTACAACTAAAAAAAAATAAGAAAAGCAAGAAAAAAATGAGGGGATATTTCATTTATGAAATTAAAAGTTTATATTTAATTAATATTAATCTAACAAACCTTAAAATTATGAAAAAAAACTACATTCTTTCTTTATTTTTTGCAGTATGTTTTTTGCAAATGAATGCGCAGACTCCATGTTCGCAAAATAATCCTGCACCTGTAACTAGCATTATATACACTAACCCTCAGAGAGGAAATCCAATTGTGGCATTTGATTTGGTTGTAGATGCTAATACACAGTTTGATTTAACGACAGTTACTGTTAAAATGGCTACTGCAAATGGTGCAGCACTTAGCTCGACAGGAACGGTTAATGTTTATGGAAATGCTGTAAATATTCCAAGTACACTAATAGTATCGGAAACTATTTCGCCAACAGTGGTAACAAATGATCCTATTGGCTCTTTCGCTATTTATACGGTTACTTTTACTTTTAGCACACCCGTAGTTTTAGACAATTTATTAGGAGCTACGGATGCGACTTTTTGGGTTGGGTTTAGTATGGGTAATGCAGTTAATGGAGATACTGGCGTTACTGGTGGAGCTCTTGTAGCTGGCCTGCCATATGCCGTAAAAAGTGATAATACGGGAGTTTGGACATTATCAACTAGTAGCCCTCTTCTTGATGGAAACTATACCTTTGAAGGAACTTGTTCGTTAAGCATTAAAGATTATTCCTTGGACAATAGTATATCTGTTTACCCAAATCCTACAAACGATTTTGTAAATTTAGAGGTTTCTAATTCTGTTATTATTAAAAGTGTAGAATTATATAATATTATAGGAAAGCAAGTTTTAAAAACGGATAGTGTAAAAACTCTAGATTTATCTAATTTAGAGTCTGGGGTTTATTTGTTAAAGGTATCTACGGATCTTGGTAGTATGACTAAAAAAATAATTAGAAACTAAAGGATGTTTTTAGTTTAGAGTAATAAAAAGAGCGCTTTATTTATTTAAAGCGCTCTTTTTCATTAATTTTGTAAATTCTATCTTTCTGAAGAGGGATGGATGTTTAGTTATTTCAAAAACATAGCAGCTTTAAATTATTTTATTTCAAGAGCTGTCCAAATTTCAAACCGTTTCCAATTCAAGGAAATACAAATTGTTTATGAGAAAAAAAGTAGCATTTTATACACTAGGCTGTAAGCTTAATTTTTCGGAGACATCAACCATTGCTAGAAGCTTTAAAGATGAAGGCTTTGATCGTGTCGATTTTAACGATCCAGCAGATATATATGTCATAAATACATGTTCTGTAACAGAAAACGCAGATAAACGTTTTAAAACTATAGTAAAGCAGGCCCAAAAAAGCAATCCCAATGCGTTTGTGGCTGCTATAGGTTGTTACGCCCAATTAAAACCACAAGAACTAGCAGATGTTGATGGTGTAGACTTGGTTTTGGGTGCCACCGAAAAATTTAAGATAACAGATTATCTCAACGATTTAACTAAAAACGACTTTGGAGAAGTGCATTCCTGCGAAATAGATGAAGCCGATTTTTACGTAGGAAGCTATTCCTTTGGCGACAGAACCCGAGCCTTCCTTAAAGTGCAGGATGGTTGCGATTATAAATGTACCTATTGTACCATTCCGTTGGCAAGAGGTATTTCTAGGAGCGACACTTTGGAAGGTGTGCTGCATAATGCCAGAGAGATTTCTAAAAAGAATATCAAGGAAATAGTTCTTACTGGTGTAAATATTGGTGATTATGGGAAAGGTGAATTTGGAAATAAAAAACACGAACACACCTTTTTGGATTTAGTAAAAGGTTTGGATGAAGTTGAGGGCATTGAAAGACTTCGAATCTCATCCATAGAACCAAATTTGCTAAAAAACGAAACCATAGACTTTGTTTCTAAAAGCAAAACTTTTGTGCCTCATTTTCATATTCCTTTACAAAGTGGGAGCAATACTATTTTAAAGCTTATGCGCCGTAGATACATGAAGGAGCTCTATGTCGATCGTGTAGCAAGGATTAAGGAAACTATGCCTGATGCTTGTATTGGAGTTGATGTGATTGTTGGTTTTCCAGGAGAGACAGACGAACTGTTTTTGGAAACTTATAATTTTTTAAATGAACTGGATATCTCGTATTTGCATGTGTTTACCTATTCTGAAAGAGACAATACGGTAGCAGCATCTATGGATGGTGTTATTTCTAAAAGAGTAAGAGCTAAAAGAAGTAAAATGTTGAGAGGTTTATCTGTTAAAAAACGTCGTGCTTTTTATGAAGGTCAGATAGGATCTAAGCGTGAAGTGTTATTTGAAAACGAAAATAAAGAAGGTTATATCCAAGGATTTACTGAAAACTATGTGAAGGTAAAAGTGCCTTGGAATCCCGATCTCGTAAATACCTTACAAGAGGTAAAGCTAACAGAAATAGACCACGATGGCTTGATGCGATTGGAGTTTATAAATGAAATGGTTATTTAAAACCCAAAAAAAATCCGAAACTTAAAGGTTTCGGATTTTTTTATTTTATGCTTTGACTTGTGTTATATTCTAACTCCTACAGGCAGCATTCGCTTGTATTTTCTGTTTTTACGAACAAATTTTGCAATCTCCGGACTTGTAGGTACCACGCTTAAATTGCGTTCTTCAATATCCTTAAAAACAGTTGCTAAAAAATCATTTTGAAAATCTTCAGAATTGATCTCCTCTGGAATGATGAGCTTAGTTAAAAATATTTTGCGTTCTTGTAATGAATATTCAATTTTTGCTAAATGTTCATCAATTTTTAGCTCATATTGACGTAAAAAGTCATTGTCCACAAGTTCAGATGCTTCAATCATAGTAAGAATGTATTTATTTAATAGGAATTTTAGGAGTAAGTGCTATTTTTCAATAGTTTTGTGGTGCAAATTTACGAAAAATTATTGGTTTAATTTATTATTTCCCTACTTAAAAGCTTATGACTCAAGATATCATACATGTTTATTTCGTTCCTGGCATGGCAGCAAGTTCTTTAATTTTTGAACATATTAAATTGCCAGAAGCTCAATTTAAAACACACATGATAGAGTGGTTGCTACCTATTGATAATGAACTTATTAGTGACTACGCAAGGCGAATGAGCACACTAATTAAACATGATAATGTGGTATTAATTGGAGTGTCTTTTGGAGGTATTATTGTGCAAGAAATGAGTAGGTTTTTAACGGTTAAAAAGTTGATTATTATTTCTAGCGTAAAGACAAAATATGAGCTGCCAAAACGAATGAAATGGGCAAGAATTACAAAGGCTTATAAGTTAATGCCTACAAACTTGGTGAATAATATGGATACTTTAGTAAAGTATTCCTTTGGTAAAACCATAAAAAAACGTGTGGAATTATATAAGAAGTATCTCTCCGTGCCGAATAATTACTACTTAAGTTGGGCCTTGAAGCAGGTTGTTTGCTGGGATCAGGAAGCACCTATTCCAGGTACTATACATATTCATGGCGAAAAAGATCCTGTATTTCCACATAAATATATGGTGGACTGTATTACAATAAAAGGAGGAACTCACGTTATGATTATTAACAGATACAAATGGTTTAACAAAAATTTGCCAAAGTTGATTTTAGATGAAAAATTGGCTTAGAAATTGCTGTATAATTAGTAAATTTATAAAAACTACTTAAGATGAAATGGGTTAAAAACACATTGGCTTTTATTGGGTTGGCCAGTTTAATGATGATTTTCGCATATGCGATGCAAGATGCACCAACAGACGAAAATTTTGAAAAGAAATTGATAAACGATTACAATGTTTATGCAATTCAAATTCCAGATCATTTGAATTTTGCTGGAGAGGAAATTCCTTTAGACGATCCAGATGTATATGAACGTATGGATAGAGAGCTATTGGTAAATACCTATTGGCAATCTAATGGGTTATTGATGTTTAAGCGAGCTCATAAATATTTTCCGGTTATAGAGCCTATTTTGAAAAAACATGGCATTCCGGAAGATTTTAAATATCTAGCTGTTATAGAAAGTGGTTTAATGAATGTAGTTTCTCCCGCTGGAGCACGTGGAGTTTGGCAAATTATGCCTGCTACAGGGAAAGAGTATGGCATGGAAATTAACGAAAATATTGATGAACGTTATCATCTAGCAAAATCTACAGAAGTTGCTTGCCAATATTTAAAAAAGTCTAAGGAACAGCTAGGTTCTTGGACTTTAGCGGCAGCAGCCTATAATGCTGGTAATTTTGGGGTTTCCAAACGTTTAACAGAACAAGGTGTTACAGATTATTACGATTTGCTATTGGGAGAGGAAACTGGAAGATATTTATTTAGAATTGTAGCTTTAAAAGAAATTTTATCGAATCCGGATAAATATGGTTTTAACTTTAGGGTAAAAGATTTATACACAGAAATTCCAACCTATACCGTTAAAGTTGATACACCGATTACAGACTTTGCTGCTTTTGCAAAAAATTATGGAATAAACTATAAAATTTTAAAAATCCATAATCCATGGTTGAGAGAACCTCATTTAAATAATAAAACCAAAAAAGAATATCTTATAGAAATCCCTAAGGAAGGATATTACAATACAAAATCATAGATAGGTAATCAGGAAAAACAAAAAAGCTTAACTCCATTAAAAAGAGTTAAGCTTTTTTGTTTTTTATAAGTAGTTGTTAATTTACATCACTCAATAATTGTTACCTGCGTTTCCCAGCGCGTTGTTGTTTATGGCCTCCAAAATGCTGATTGGGCATTTGAGCTTTTTTCATATTATCCTTCATCATTTTAATCTGCTCGGTAAGCATGTTTCTTTTGTCTAGTTTTTGAGCTTCACTTAAAAGTATTTGAGCTTCAGCTTTTCGTCTTTTACTAAAAGCAATTCCTGCTAAATTTAATTTCGCCATGGCCAAATCATGATCCATGGACAAACCTAGAGCTACAGCTTTCTTAAAGTAGCGCTCAGCTTCGTTCATGTTCTCTTGGGAAACCATGATTCCATTAAGATAATTAAAATAACCTTGTTGTTTTTTTACTAAAGCAGTTTCTGGATTTTTTATTTTATTCAACCATTTTTGTGCTCCAGGAAAGTCTTGTTTTCGCAAGCGTAAAAAAGCCAATAGAATGATCTCGTTTTTAAAATACAGGAAAATAAAAATTGTAGATAACAGAAGATACATAATGCCATTACCTATAAAGCCTTCGGTAAATTGGTAAATAGCATAGGCAATTATTAATCCTGCAATAATTAATTTAAATACTTTATTGTACATATTTTTTAGTTTTATAAATTGTTTTCGATTTAATTGTTGTTGGTATTTCCAGTTTGCCCATTTGATCTGTAATGGATGTGCCTTGGGTATTGGAGGTAACAGTTATAAGTTCTGGAAAACCGGATTTCTTATTTGCTATAATTTCGGTTTCTTGGGTGCCTTTTAATTTCATAACATACGATTCTTCTTGGGAATTCATACTTATATTACTTTTACCACTTAATATAATGCTTTTGTTTATTTCTTTTAGGGTCCATGTGTTTTTGGCTATAAGATTTCCAGAAAAATTATTTGTCCATTGATCACCAACCGAAACTTTTTTTTCTGGATAACAATAGGTCATTTGCTCAAAGCTTCTAGAAAGACTTTCGTTACCATACTCTTTTTTGATAGCTTCAAACATAAGCTCTTTTGTGAATTCATCTTCAATTCCAGTCTTGTTAACCATTTTCTTTATCATGGCTTCCGTACCAGTAATTTTAACTATTTTCCCTGTTTTCAGCATTTCCATTTTTAAAACAGAATTAGTCAAACCAGCGAACATTTTAGCTTCAAAATTGCCTTCTTTTAGCTCCGTGCTGGTGTCCACATTCATCAATTCACCATAAATATTGGACATAGTTTTAATTTTTAGTCGTTTAAAACTAAAATTAATGACATAAGAACTATCTGTTTTTGCAGTGACAATCAAATTGAAATCGCATTCTAAATTGTTCAACATTTCGTGCTTAGAGCCGTTCATGTTTTGTACAATTTCTTGTGTTGCAACTTGTGTAATTATCAGGTTATCACCTATGTTAAGTTTGTATTCCAACGTTTCTTGACCAAACGTAATTTTGGAAAACAAGAGAAAACAAAGCGATAATTTAACTACAAAAAGGTTCATTTTAAAAGAGTTATTTTGATACTGCAAAGAAACTAAATTTTTATTGAAAAAATATTTTTAAAATAAGGTTTGTGAAATAAAAAAGGCTTCGTATATTTGCCCCCAGTTTTAGACATAGGGATAAAACAAATTGGATAGATAATAAAGAAGATTTTTAAAGATATAAGTAATGAGTAAAAGAACATTTCAGCCGTCAAAAAGAAAGAGAAAAAACAAACATGGCTTTAGAGAAAGAATGGCCTCTGCCAATGGTAGAAAAGTATTAGCTCGTAGAAGAGCTAAAGGAAGAAAGAAAATATCTGTGTCTTCTGATCCAAGTCATAAAAGATAATGATTAACAATTGTTAATATATAAAAGGTGTTACTTTACGGTAACGCCTTT
>NZ_DATGNO010000127.1:0-31801 GCF_035306705.1 Xanthomarina sp. | reverse complement strand
ATCATGAATAATTTTCAATTTAAAAACCCGACCAAGATTATCTTTGGAAAGGGCAGTATCGAAAAATTAGCAAACGAAATTCCAGAACACGCTAAAGTGCTCCTACTTTATGGTGGCGGGAGTATAAAGAAAAACGGAATTTACGATCAAGTAAAAATGGCATTATCAAATACCACTGTTATTGAGTTTGGTGGCATTCCTGCAAACCCGGAATACGAGGTGTTATTGGAAGCTTTAGAAATTATTAAAACCGAAAGCATTAGCTACTTACTAGCTGTTGGTGGAGGTTCGGTAATTGATGGCACCAAGTTCTTATCGGCTGCTGCTCTATATGAAGGCGCATCGCCATGGAATATTTTATCCGATAATATTAGAACTGAAAAAGGGCTACCATTTGGTACTGTTTTAACCTTACCGGCCACAGGTTCTGAAATGAATTCGGGAGCCGTGATTACCCGAAAGGAAACCCAAGAAAAACTAAGCATGGGTGGACCTGGCTTATTTCCTGAGTTCTCTATTTTAGACCCTCAAGTAATTGCTTCCATTCCAGAACGTCAGTTGGCCAATGGGATAACCGATGCGTTTACGCACGTTTTAGAGCAATATATGACGTATCCTGCTGGAGGCTTATTGCAAGATCGCTTTGCCGAAAGCATATTACAGACCTTAATTGAGGTCGCTCCAAAAGTGATTAAAGATCCTACGGACTATGAAGCTACCTCCAATTTTATGTGGAGTTGTACCATGGCTTTAAATGGACTCATCCAACAAGGAGTTCCAGGAGATTGGGCCATACACATGATGGGACATGAACTGACCGCTCTTTTTGGAATTGATCATGCTCGAACCTTAGCCGTTATAGCACCAAGTCATTACAAATACAATTTTGAAGCCAAGAAAGAAAAACTAGCTCAATATGGCGAACGTGTTTGGAACATTACGGAAGGAAGTACAGACGATAAAGCCTATGCCGCTATTGAAAAAACAGTCGACTTTTTCCATGAGTTAGGGATTGCTACGAAATTATCGGAGTACACAAAAGATTACGAAGGAACTGCTGAAATCATTTCAGAACGTTTTACCAGTCGCGGTTGGTTGGGCGTGGGTGAGCACAAATCCTTATCGCCAGACCAAGTGGAAGAAATTGTAAAAATGGCTTACTAATTTTATCGATGCAGCTATTAAAACCCTTAGTAGTGGTGCTAACTATCATAGCAGCATCCACTTGTAAAGAAATTAAAAACGACCCGTCTTCTGAAACCGTTTTAGAAGGCCAAACAGATATTAAAAAAGACAAGGACATGAACATCTTATTTGTATTAACATCTCATGATAAATTAGGAGATACTGGAAAAAAAACAGGCTTTTGGGTGGAAGAGTTTGCAAATCCCTATTACACCTTATTAGATAAGGGTGCCCATATTACAATAGCAACTCCTAAAGGAGGCGCAGCACCCATAGATCCAAGCAGTGATGGACCAGATGCCGCGACCGAAGACACCAAACGTTTTAATATGGACGCGGATGCCAAAGAAAAAATAGCAAACACAAAGGTATTGGCAGCTATGAATCCAGACGATTTTGATGCGGTATTTTATCCAGGGGGCCACGGCCCTTTATGGGATTTGGTTAACGATGCGAATTCCATAGCTTTAATCGAAAAATTCAATAATCAAGAAAAACCCATAGCCTTCGTTTGTCACGCCCCAGCGGTATTGAGAGACGTTAAAAATGCAGATGGTAAAAAATTGGTAAAAGGTAAAAAACTAACAGGCTTTTCAAATTCTGAAGAGACCGCTGTTGGTTTAACAGAAATTGTGCCTTTATTATTGGAAGATATGCTTATTGAACAAGGTGCATTTTATTCTAATGGAGCCGATTGGGCACCATATGCCATTCAAGACGGAAACTTGATTACAGGTCAAAACCCAGCCTCTTCTAATTTGGTTGCTGAAAAACTCTATGAAAGTTTAAAATAATATCATATAGTAATATTATACTATTAAAAAGGTTGCCCGTTAAGGCAACCTTTTTGTTTTTAATCTTTGTTAGAAATAATCCTCGGTTAATCGGTTTTATTTTTATCCAGATCTTTCAATAAATTAAAAGCATAATAGGAAATCATAAGTCCTGCCAAAGCAATACAAACCCACATAAACCAAGCTTGTTGCCAAAAGGAATCGCTTTTTTTAGCGGCTACTATAGGTTGCTCATAGACCACAGAACGTATTTCTGCTATAGGTAGCTCCGTTTTTATGGTGTTGGTTACCTTGGAGATGTCGTAATCAGGAAAGTCTAAGGTATCGGTGCCAGCAGTTACTTTGTAAGCCTCTCTTCCCTTTAATGCTGCTACCAAATAAACTGGCTCTTGCATCAATTGGATGCTATTAATTTGCAATTTGGGATTGTCCTTATTGTCAATTTCCAAATAAAGCTCTTTTTCTAATAAGCCAGGCACATGAAACACCAACTCTTGATCTGAACGGATTGTAAATGACTCAAGGTTTTGCCGGTAGGTTTCCATGCTTCGCTTTACTTCTATTTCTTTCATGGTATATACTAAGGCATTTCGGCTAAATAGTTCAGGCGCCGTAATGTCTAATCGAATTTGATCGATGACTTCTTGTCTTTCAAAATGAATATGAATTTGTGTCTTCTTGTCCTTTTCTAAAAAGTCGATGCTTTTTACTGGTACTTTCTCCATAGATATAGGTACGAGATTTACGGTCTCGGTATTGGCCATGCCTATTTTTAAGAGGTTTATGGGCAAAGAATGGCGGTCGTTAAAAACAATTTTCAGATACGGATAAGTACTCAATGGAAAATAGATGTTCTTGTACACATGGGGTTCTTTCGAACTCTTTAATACACTTATTTGTTCGTTATTAACAAGGCCAAACCATTGTTCTTGATCCTTGCTACCTTCTAAGCTATAGCTTTTGCTTCCTTGGTAATTTGCTATTAAAAGGACAGCGTTTTCAAGGGTTTTATAAGGATTTTTAAAAATATAGGTAGAGCTCGTATCAGCTATTTTGGAAGAGGAAAGAATGGGGAATTCTGTAAAATCGGATACCTTAGTTGTTTTATAGTCGGTAACAGGTTGTACAAAATAAGGTACTTGATGGCCTTTGGCATCCCAGATTCTGATGTCGCGTAGATTATGTGTTGCATACGTACGCAGGTTGTGGGGAATACGAATGCGATACAAGCCATCTTCTTGGACAGGATCTATAGTTCCACTTACTTGGGTCGTTTGCGCAAAGGCCATGCTTCCAAAAAGTATAATGATTAGTTTAATCGATTTTATCATCCATAGGAGTTTTGTTTTCATCGGTAACCAAAAGTTTGATTTTTTGATATACAAATGAAATAATTAATATGAGTACGCCCAATAAGATAAACGCAATAATTTTTCCTGTTTCGGACACATTGCTAATGTCGTAAACAAATAGTTTTACAATGGTCAGTCCCAACAAGCTTAATGCGATGATTCGCAATTGTTTCATTTGCTTTTTAATACCTATCAGCAACAATACAAAGGCCAAGATTCCCCATAAAACAGGAAACCCTGTTTTTATTATTTTATACCTAGCCGAAGTAATCAGTTCTTGGTTTACCAAATTTGGGTCTGTTGGGAAACTCATGGCATGAAGGCTATGCAACATAACTTCGGTACTTGCAATCACCACTAATATAAACATGGCCATCCATAAGGTCCATTGGTTGTTAAAGGCTGAAAACACTTTTTGCTTTTTGTTGCTATTTTGAACCAAATACCAAAAATACACGATTAGGATCAGGGACAAGATATGCAGGTAATAGGCAATGTGATTCTGAGTAAGATTTAGAACGTTTTCTTGGTGTTCAGAAAAAGGAATTTTGCTAAAAAAGAATGCAAAGAGCACGATATTAAAAATAGCTAGAATGTTGATGATTTTATCCTTGCCTTGGCTCCTATTTCTATATAATATGTAACAAAAAACAGCTGTAAACAGCAAATGATATCCTATTGCAATGGCTAAGAAGTCGTTAAACGTTACATGCGTTATGGCTTGATAGGCCACTTCAAAAAGTCCCACAAAATACCCAGTTGTAATGGCAAGGATTCCAGTGGCGTTTCTATAAAATTTTGGATGGAAGGTCAATCCGAATTTCAATAATTTCTCTGTTTCCTGGCGCAAGAGATAACCAACGCCTACAAAGGAAGCCACCACGAACAGCCCGCCAATAAAAATAGGATTTAGAGCAAGGGTTAAGTTGGCTTCTGTTTCGAAATAACCAGGCCAATCCATGACCAAGCTAACAAGCATTAAAAATTGCACCAAAACTGCTGCAAATCGATAGCTTTTAATTTGCGATTTTTGTGCCAACCACATCAATAAAACAGCTTCTACAGCCCAAAACATGGTAATGTTGTTTCCTGAAAACTGCACAGGAACAGCCAATGTTATAAAGGTTAAGGTCAGGCCTATTAAAAGATAGACGGCTATTTTGTCCAAACCAAATTTCTTGTACAAGAGCAAGGCATAGCCCAGGTTCAACAAGGCTAAAAACGTTGTGAAGAGCCCAGAAAACTCAGGTTTATAGTTGGACAAGACCAACATGCCAATCCCATAAAAAACAAAGTTATTAACGGTAAGCATGACCAATTGCGTTTTGGACAAGCTTCCTTTTGTACGCAAGTTGTTTATGATATTAGTAACAATAAAAATGAGATAAAAAATAAATGCAAAGATTAATGCCCCCAAGTAATGTGGACTCTCCATACTCATCTCCTGAAGTACCCAGCCTCCAAACAAGAGCGTGGTAAAGGCAAAAGCAAGAATGTGTACCAAATGCCATTTCTTAAAATAAGCTAGAGCCAAAATACCAATATCTAAAATGGCGATGTATGTAAACAATACCAGATAATTCCCACTCCCTGTACTAATCATAAAAGGAACTAAAAAGCCACCGATTAAGGATAGGATAGCAAGTTCCATACGGTTATACGACAAGGAAATTAAACAACTAAAAGCTGTAATCAGTACCATAATGGCAAATGCCACCTCTTGTCCAAATAACTGGTATTCATGAAAAGCAATGGCAATGGTGAAATAAAAGATGGCAATGGCACCAGCCACTAGAACAGAGCTAAAAGGAGCATATTTTTTACGGAGTTTATGCGCTATAAACAGTACCAAGCTTCCTGCTAGTATACCAATCCCCACTCGAGCAGGTTCATTGATCCAATTCTTATCTATGGCGAATTTCACAAAATAACTAATCCCTAAAACCAAAATAAGAATCCCAATTTTATTGATTAAGTTTTCACCAACAAACTTTTCGAGATCGGGATTTCTTTGTTTAAATCGTTGCCAAAAGCTAAGCGTAGGTCCTTGCGCTACTTTCTTGGCAGGTGCAGCCGTCATTACTGTCTTTGCTGAAGCAGCGACTCTTGCCGATTCAGCTATTTTTTCAACTTTAATAAGTTCAGGAATGGGTGGAGTTTCTGGTGTTGGCCGTTCCTTAATAAGAACTTCTGGCGTTGGCACCACTGTTTTTCTAACAACTTCTTGAACCATCTCCTTCGCAGCCGTTTTAGCACCTTCCTTATGTGGCGCTAAGAGACTGTTTAGCTTTTCGTTTAGAACATGTAAGTCTTTTTTTAAATTGAGGCTTTCCTTACTATATTTTTTATTCTGGAAGATTAATATAAATATAACAACAATTAATAGGGCGATTTCCATAGGTTATTTTGGTTAGCTTGATATCTTAATAGAGATTAGGGCCAAGTCATTTTATTCTAAATGTTAAAGATAAAATGAAAAAGTTAAAGTACTAATAATTTTAGATTTCAAACCCATGGATTTCAGATTTAAGCAAAAGAAGAAACCCATGGCTAATAATAGCTCTATAAGAAGGCATCCAAACTGCATGTGGAACCTGCTTTAGCATCTTTGAATGCTATGGTTGGCAAAGAAACTTTTAGTGCCCAAAATATTTTCACTAGATATTAAGATGCGTGTTTTAAATAATTAAGTGCGTAAACAGATCTTTATTCCCATTCAAATATTGATAGGTGAATTTTTTTGTGGTTAATTTTTCTTCAATATAAAATAAGTCATTCTTGTTTTGTAACTCAATACCAATTACTACGGGTCCAGTTTCTCGGTTGTTTTTCTTAGAATATTGGAAATAGGAAATGTCATCATTGGGCCCTAGAATATCATTCACAAATTCTTTAAAAGCTCCCGGTCGCTGAGGAAATTGGACTAAAAAATAATGCTTCAGGCCTTCGTACAATAAGGAGCGTTCTTTTATTTCTTCGGTTCGGGTAATGTCATTATTGCTTCCACTCACCACACTCACCACATGTTTCCCTTTTATTTTTTCCTTGTAAAGATCGAGTGCGGCAATCGTTAATGCACCAGCAGGCTCTACAACGATGGCTTCTTCATTATATAAACGCAAAATTGTTGTGCAAACTTTTCCTTCCGGAACAAGAACTATATCGTCCAAGCCATCCTTACATATTTCAAAAGTTTTTTCGCCAACTCGTTTTACGGCTGCGCCATCCACAAATTTATCCATCTGTTCCAAGGTGGTATTGATGCCTTTTTCGATGGAGTTTTTCATGGAAGCTGCTCCAGCCGGCTCCACGCCAATGATTTTGGTTTGTGGGCTCAACTGCTTGAAAACCGTAATGACACCTGCAGCCAAACCGCCACCACCAATGGGTACAAATAAGTAATCAATAGGTGTTTGGGTATCTTCTAATAATTCTAAGCCAATGGTTCCCTGCCCTGCCATCACTTTTTCATCGTCAAAAGGATGAATGAAAATGGCTTCCATATCATGGCATAAGCGCTTGGCTTCGTGTTGGGATTCGTCAAACGTATCCCCTTTTAAAACCACTTCCACTTTATCTTTCCCAAAGAGTTTTACCTGCTTTGTCTTTTGTGGAGGCGTGGTTACTGGCATAAATATCGTTGCCTTGATGTTTAATTTATTACACGCATAAGCCACACCTTGTGCATGATTTCCAGCGCTGGCGCAAACTACGCCTTTGGCTTTTTCCTTTTCTGTAAGCGATACGATTTTATTGTACGCTCCTCTTAATTTGTAGGAGCGTACAGGTTGTAAATCTTCTCGTTTTAACCAAACTTGAGCGGAAAATTCCTCGCTCAAGTTTTCGTTTTTCATCAATGGGGTATGTATCGCCACATCTTTGATGCGTTCTTTGGCTTGATATACTTTTTCTAATAGTTCCATTATTTGGTGGGTCTTAATTTTCGTACTTCTAAGCCAGTTTGCCACAACTCACTATTTCTCATCACATTTAGTTCTTCTTCCAATTTTGCTCTGTAATCCGGTTTGCTATTGGCTTCAATAACTATTTCAGCTTCTTTTCCCGATACCACACTGTCGTACAATTCATTTAAAACAGGTTCTGTGGCCTCACGGAATTTCCCCTTCCAATCTAATGCGCCACGTTGTGCCGTGGTTGAGCAATTTGCAAACATCCAATCCATGCCATTTTCTGCAACTAATGGCATTAGACTTTGGGTTAATTCTTCTACGGTTTCATTATAAGCCTCACTTGGTGAGTGCCCACGCTGACGAAGGACATTGAATTGCGCTTCGAAAACGCCTGCAATAGCACCCATTAAAATGCCACGTTCTCCTGTAAGGTCGCTATAGACTTCCTTTTGGAACGTGGTCTCAAATAAATATCCCGAACCAATAGCAATCCCTAAGGCTAAAACACGTTCCTGTGCTTTTCCTGTAGCGTCTTGAAACACCGCATAACTGGAATTAAGACCTTGTCCTTTTAAATACATACTTCTAAGTGAGGTTCCGGAACCTTTAGGAGCTACTAAAACCACATCAATATCCTTGGGAGGAACAATCCCTGTTTTTTCATGAAAAGTCACTCCAAATCCGTGAGAGAAATAAAGGGCTTTCCCTTTGGTTAAATGTTTTTTCATGCCATCCCAAGCTTGTATTTGCCCAGCGTCTGAAAGTAAATTCAAGACAACAGTGGCTTTTTGACAAGCTGCTTCCAGTTCAAAAAGTGTTTTGCCTTCTTCCCAGCCATCAGCTAATGCTTTTTTCCAACTAGCTGTTCCTTTTCGTTGCCCAACAATCACGTCGATGCCATTGTCCTTTAAGTTAAGGGCTTGACCTGGGCCTTGAACCCCATAACCAATAACCGCTACCGTTTCATTTTTTAATACCTCTTGTGCTTTTTTAAGTGTGAATTCCTCACGTTTTACTACGTTTTCTAATACTCCGCCAAAATTAATTGTTGCCATTTTTCTTATTATTTATTATTGTTGTTATTACTTGTTAGTCATTCTAAATTGTGAGCCATTTAATTCTTCAAGTTCTTCTAAATACGTACTTAATTCTTTCATGGGTTTGGTTACTGCTACTCTTCCAGAACGTGCAAATTCCAGAACGCCATAAGGCTGTAAGTTTTCAAAGAGCCTTTGGGTTTCTTCCACGTGTCCTGTTTTTTCGATGACCATAAATTCGGGGTCGACCGTAAGGATTCTTGCATGATGTTCCCTAATCACTTTTTCTACATCGCCATTGGTTAGGCTTGCTGTTTTTAGTTTGTACAAGGCAATCTCTTGGTGTACTACTTCCGATTCTTCGTGTACAAAAGCTTTAAAAACATCTATGAGTTTTTCAAGTTGCCCAATTACTTTGTCTATTTGTGCCCTGCTTGTTCTTAAAACAATGGTATATCGAAACACGCCTTTTACTTCAGATTCTGACGCAGTGATGCTATCAATATTCAAATGTCTACGCGTAAAGATGATGGTTACACGGTTCATCATTCCGATGCTATTTTCGGTAAAGACCGATACTGTATATGTGTTTTTCATAATTCAATTAGTTTAAACGTACTTCTGATACGGAGGCGCCGGTAGTCATCATAGGAAACACATTTTCCTCTTTGGCCACCATGACTTCCAATAAGTAAGATCCTTTGTGATTCAGCATTTTTATTAAGGTTTCTTTTAAATTTGCTCTGGTCTCAGTTTTTAAGGCTTCGATACTATATGCTTTGGCAAGTGCCACAAAATCGGGGCTTACCATATCGGTGAAGGAATAGCGTTTCTCAAAGAACATTTGCTGCCATTGGCGGACCATTCCAAGAAAGCGATTATTTAAAATGATAATTTTTACATCTACTTTACTTTGTAAAATTGTTCCCAATTCTTGTAGTGTCATTTGAAAACCACCGTCCCCAATGATGGCCACCACTGGTTTATCTGGAGCACCAAATTTTGCTCCAATAGCTGCAGGAAGCGCAAATCCCATAGTGCCAAGTCCACCTGACGTTACATTGCTTTTTGTTTTGTTGTATTGATAATAGCGCGCTGCCATCATTTGATGCTGCCCAACATCTGTAACTACAATGGCTTCTCCCTTTGTTAGTTCTGATAGCATTTTGATGACTTCGTCCATTTTTAGTTCTTCTGAATGCAATTCGTTGGCGCTTTCTTGAAGCGTTTCCACCTCAATTTTTTTAGCGTCTTTAAACTCTTGTAACCAAGGCGTATGTTGTTTTTTTTGCACCAATTCGGTCAATAATTTCAAAGCTTCCTTTGCATCGCCATGAACAGCGACATCTGCATGGATAATTTTATTCAGTTCGGAAGCATCAATGTCCACGTGAACCACTTTGGCTTGCTTAGCATACCTCGAAACATCGCCAGTAACCCTATCGTCGAAACGCATTCCGATAGCAATAAGTACATCGCATTCGTTGGTTTTTATATTGGGAGCATAATCACCATGCATGCCTAAAAACCCAACATATTGCGAGTGATGATGAGGAAACGCACCCAATCCTAGAAGTGTGGATGCTACTGGAATACCAGATTTTTCAACAAATTCCAACAATTCCTTTTCTGCATTGGATAACATAATGCCTTGACCTATTAATAAATATGGTTTTTTAGCTTGATTGATTAAGTTCGCGGCTTCTTCAACAACCGATGCTCGCAACCTGGGGTTGGGATGATAACTTCGGATGGAAGTACATGTTTCATACTTAAAATCCATGTCTCCAAATTGTGCATCCTTAGTAATGTCGATCAGTACAGGTCCAGGTCGACCGGATTGTGCGATATAAAATGCTTTTGCAATGGCAGCAGGAATGTCTTCTGCTTTGGTGACTTGAATATTCCACTTGGTGATGGGCATCGAGATTCCTACCACATCCGTTTCTTGAAAGGCATCCGTACCCAAAAGATGTGACGCCACTTGACCAGTGATACAAACCAATGGGGTTGAGTCGATTAGGGCATCGGCTAATCCCGTTATTAAATTGGTAGCTCCAGGCCCAGAAGTTGCAAATACGACTCCTGTTTTATTGGATGTTCGCGCATAGCCTTGGGCAGCATGGATGGCACCTTGTTCGTGACGCACCAAGATGTGATTTACAGTGTCTTCATAATCGTACAATGCATCATAAATAGGCATGATGGCTCCTCCAGGATATCCAAATATGGTATCCACCTGTTCAGCTACTAAAGATTTCATGACCGCTTCCGCTCCTGTTATTTTTGTTGTTTTCATTTCCTATTTATTTAAAATTAATTATCGGTTACACAGCCTGTCGAGGCACTTGAAACACATTTAGCATATTTATACAAAACCCCTTTAGTAGCTTTGAGTTCGGGTTGTTTCCATTCGGATTTTCGTTTGGCCAGTTCCTGATTGCTAACTTTTAATTCAAGGGTATTGTTTTTTGTATCAATGGTGATGGTGTCTCCATCTTTTACAAGAGCAATCGCTCCACCTACATAGGCTTCGGGAGTAATATGACCAACCACAAAACCATGCGTCCCTCCTGAAAACCGCCCATCGGTTATTAGCGCAACCGATTTTCCTAAGCCAGCTCCCATAATGGCGGATGTTGGCTTTAGCATTTCGGGCATGCCAGGACCACCTTTTGGTCCGCAATATCGAATTACCACCACATTCCCTGCTTTTACTTCTCCGTTTCGTACGCCGTCAATTACAGCATATTCGTCATCGTACACTTTTGCTGTACCTTCAAAATAATCGCCTTCCTTGCCACTTATTTTTGCCACAGAACCTTCAGAAGCTAAATTTCCGTAGAGAATCTGCAGATGGCCTGTAGCCTTTAAAGGGGTGTTTAACTGAAGAAATACGTCTTGTCCTGCTGTTAAACTTGGAACATCCGCTAAGTTTTCTGCAATAGTTTTTCCAGTAACTGTTAAGCAATTGCCATGTAACAGTTTGTTTTCCAATAAGTATTTCATTACAGCAGGAACTCCGCCGACCGCGTGTAAATCTTCCATCAAGTATTTACCGCTTGGTTTTAAATCGGCTAACACAGGAACTTGATCACTTGTTTTCTGAAAATCTTCTAAGGTCAATTGGATGTCTACTGAATGTGCCATAGCTATTAAATGCATGACGGCATTGGTGGAACCTCCAAGAACAGTTACCATGGTCATCGCATTTTCAAAGGCTTTTTTGGTCATGATGTCTTTGGGTTTGATGTCTTTTTCCAATAAAACTTTAATGGCTTTTCCGGCATCTAAACATTCTTGGTTTTTTTCGTGACTCAAAGCCGGATTGGACGAACTGTAAGGCAAGCTCATTCCCAATGCTTCAATGGCCGATGCCATCGTGTTTGCCGTGTACATTCCACCACAAGCGCCAGCGCCCGGACAAGCATTTTTTATAACGCCTTTAAAATCTTCGGGCGTTATAGTGTTGTTGAATTTCTTCCCTAAAGCTTCAAAAGCGGAAACGATGTTCAACGATTCTCCTTTCCATTTTCCAGAGTGAATACTTCCGCCATAGATCATGATTGCTGGACGGTTTAATCTGCCCATGGCCATTATAGAACCTGGCATGTTTTTATCGCAACCAACAACGGCTAAAACTGCATCGTACCATTGCGCACTAACCACCGTTTCGATAGAATCGGCTATGACATCTCGGGAAACCAATGAAAAACGCATGCCGTCTGTTCCGTTGGAAATTCCATCGCTCACGCCAATCGTGTTGAATATTAATCCCACAAGATTTTCGATCTGAACTCCTGTTTTTACTTCTTTCGCCAAGTCGTTCAAGTGCATGTTGCAAGTATTGCCTTCGTAACCGGTACTTACAATACCTACTTGTGCTTTTTGCATATCATCTTCCGTTAATCCGATGCCGTAAAGCATGGCTTGTGCGGCAGGTTGCGTTTCGTCTTGTGTGATGGTTTTGCTATATTTATTGAGTGTTTTCATTATGTTGTTGTGCTTAATATTTTTGCTGATATTCTAACCAATTGTGAATAGGTTTCCTGTAATTTTCTTCCCAGTGAATCGTTCCAGTTTTTAGGAAATTTTCTATTATCTATGGATTCAATTCCAATAATTTCGGCAGCCGTTCCGCAATAGAAGGCGCTATCTGCCGAATCTAATACGTCAGGTGTGAAAAGACCTTGTTTTACTTCGACTCCAAGCTCTTCTGCTAATTCTAAAACTGTAGCGCGTGTAATTCCAGGGAGAATGTTTCCTAATTGTGGCGTGTATAAAACCCCATCCTTTTCGAAAAACAGATTAGCACCTGGACCTTCTGCCAAATACCCATCGCTATCCAAAAGCAAGGCTTCATCAAACCCTTTGTCTTTTGCTTCATTTGTGGCGAGAATAGAATTCACATAATGGCCACAAACTTTGGCTTCAATTTTTATAGAACGTGGATGTGGGCGACAGTAGGAAGAAACCGTTAAACGCAGCTGTTTATTGCCTAGATATGCGCCCCATTCCCAAGCACAAATCATGATGGACACCTTGTTTGGTCTGGTTAGGGACATGTTTGGATCGCAGAACACCAAGGGACGCACATAAGCATTGGTCAAATTATTTTTTTCCAATAGTTTATAAGTGGCATCCACTAATTCCTGTGTAGAATAATCAAATGGAATGTTGACGAGTTCTGCTGAGTTTTTCAATCGGTCATAATGTTCTTTGGCCTTAAAAACACAGGTTCCGTTTTCGGTAGCATAGGCACGGATACCTTCAAATACGCCATAACCATAGTGCAAAGTCTGACTGTACAAATCTGTTGAAGCTTTATTAGCGTTTACAAACTTTCTGTCAAGGTAGATAAGCGTGTTGTTGTTGTAATACATATTGGTTTGATTTAATTGTTGTTTTATAGAATAAAAAAAGCCTTTCTCAAGTGAATGAGAAAGGCTTAAAATTTGGATACTACCAGCCTGACTCACTCGAAGGAGCGAATAATAATGATGCTGATAATAATGATGTTCGTATTTGTTTTCATGTTTCGATTTTGTATAAAATAAAAAAGCCTTTCTCAAGTGAATGAGAAAGGCTTAAAATTGGATATTACCCGCCTGACTCACTCCGAAGAGCAAATAATAATGCTGATAATAATGATGTTGGTATTTTTTGTCATTTTGTTTTTGTCATAAAAAAAGCCTCCTGATGTCTCGGGAGGCTTTTTAAATATGTTTTATATATTTCTATAGCATTCCCTCTGCAGATGTGATAATCACATTTACAATAATAATAGAAGGAATAATATTTAAACTGTTCATTGATTTCTTAATTGTGGGACAAATGTATGTAAAAAAATGAACGGACAACTATTTTAAATGAAAAAGTTTGAATTGATTTATCAGCGTATTATTATAAGTGTCTTTGATAATGTATCTCTTACAGGTTTGTTGTTCAATAATTCTACTTTTTCGTTTTTATCTTTTCAATGCTGGTTTCATAAAGCTCTAATGAAACTTGTTTTATAAATTCATCTTCTGCATTAGATGTTGTTTCATTTAATTCCAGGGTAAATTTTGAAAAGAAGCATTTTTTTTACTTAAATTTGAGTAGTACTAAATTTGATTTTTATGAAGAATATACTCGTAGCCGTAGACCATCTAAAAAATGCCAATCAATTAACAGCTCATGCGGTTGAAATTGCCAAGCTCACAAATGGGAAAATTTGGATAATTCACGTTTCGGCAGCTAATCCTACGGATTTATTGAGTCGTGAGGCAGGACCTCAGTTTATTTATGATAAACGAACTGAAGAAAATGAAAAATCGGCTGCTTTGATTAAACAAGTGGCACAGGATATTGAGGAAAAACATCACATTCCTGCTAAAGGCCTTTTAATTGAAGGTTCGGTTATTAAATCTATTAAAAAAATTGTCACAGAGCATGATATTGATCTTGTAGTGGCTGGGCATAAAAAGAGAAATTTGATCTATGGACTGTTTACTGAAAACAAGAAAAAAGATTTAATCGATGAACTGCAAATACCCTTATTAGCCATTCCGCTGGTTTAATTTCTCTGTTGATAATCTTGAAATGATTTTATGTTAACCATTGCGTTATAGCTTATAATGTAACGCAATGATTTAAAGTAAGGTCTTTTTAAATTCATAGAAAATCTTGCTTTTTATCAGTTTTTGAAAAGATTAAACTGAAGGTTTTTTGAACAATTCCCCAGCCTTTAATTTACGTGTATATTCACGAAGATCATTCCGTACTTCACCAGACATGATATATAAACCGATAATATTCGGGAATGCCATACTTAAAATCATCATATCCGAAAAGTCGAGCACGGCTCCCAACCCTACCGAAGCTCCTATCACCACAAAGACCAGAAATATTGCTTTATAGATTAATTCGCTGGTAGTGGTTTTTCCAAAGAGATAGGTCCAGGCACGCATGCCGTAGTACGACCAAGAGATCATGGTTGAAAAAGCAAACAGAAACACGACCAAAGACAAAACATATGGAAACCATGGCATTACTGTGGCAAAGGCACTAGAGGTTAGTTGCACACCTCCTATTCCATCAACCTCATGCATTCCAGTAAAAATAAGCACCAATGCTGTGAGTGTACAAATAACTACAGTATCTATAAAAGGTTCTATTAAGGCCACATATCCTTCAGAAGCAGGATGGTGGGTTTTTCCAGCACTGTGTGCAATTGCTGCCGAACCAATCCCAGATTCACTGGAGAAAGCTGCTCTTTGAAATCCTACGATCAACACGCCAATCACCCCGCCATTTAATGCCGACGCATTAAAAGCTCCATTATAAATAGCTGAAAAAGCGGATCCAATATTTTCATAATTAACACCTATCACAACAAAAGCAGAAATAACATATACGGCTGCCATTAACGGCACAACACGTCCAGTTACTTTGCCTATACTTTCAATACCTCCAATAATTACAGCACCCACAAGAGCTGCGAGGCCTAGACCAAAGTAAAACCCTTTTCCCTCCATGAACTCAAATTGGCCAGCAAGTATTTCAAAAGACTGATTTGCCTGAAACATATTTCCACCACCCATCGAAGCTCCAATACACAGTACGGCAAAGAGCACGGCTAGGAACTTCCCCAACCACTTTAAGTTTCTTCTCTTAAGCCCATATTCCAAATAATTCATGGGACCTCCAAAAATCTTTCCTTCAGAATTGATGAACCTATATTTTAAACCAAGAGTACATTCTACAAATTTGGACGCCATGCCCAGTATACCGGCAATAATCATCCAAAAGGTCGCTCCTGCTCCTCCAATAGAAATAGCGAGCGCAACTCCTGCAATATTCCCCAATCCAACCGTTGCCGAAACAGCCGTGGTCATAGTTTGAAAATGATTTATTTTTCCAGGGGCCGAAGGATCATCGTACTTTCCTCTGGCAAGATCTATGGAATGTTTCATTCCTTTAAAATTGATAAACCCCATTTTTACCGTAAAAAATGCGGCGCCAAAAATTAACCAAATTACAATAAGCGGTATGTTATGACTTATTGGGTCTCCATTGGGATGGGTAACCATTACCGGTTCTAAATATTTTATTTCTGCTAGGTTATGTGCCCCTACCTCAATAACGTCTTTGTTATTTTCTGAATCATAGATAACTTCTCCTTTTTTTGAAAGTTGGTTGAGGATTCCCGTTGCATTGGCATAAATGTTTATTTTTCCTTCCTTAGAGGATTCTACGATGGCTATAAGATCTCCTTCATGTACCTGCATGTCATTTTCGACAGTCCAGTGCTTGAGCACAAACTTATCTTCTGTGGCAGGAGTCCAGCCTGCAACAGGCACTTTTTTCACATCGACATAAACTATGGGGTCGTAAATACCCATAGCGCTAAATGGATCCCAAAAGAGGAAAGCTCCTAATTTTTCTACAAAAGGGACAGCGGCACCATTAAAATGTTCGGTAATGATCTCTGGTTTAATTTCGTAGGAACGTGTCATTGAATTTCCACGACTATCGGTAATTTTTACAGTATAGGGAATGCCTTCGGTTAGTCCATACGCAGAAGGTGAATCCAAAGGAATGTCGGACTTGGACCATTTGTAGGTATAAGGAGGTACGCCTCCAGAAACCTGCAGCTCTACAAAGCCATCATTAATTACATCTGAAATATTGCCTATTTTTTCCTTTACTTCCAATAATTGGGCATGAAGAGCCATAAGTGGGAATAAAAAAAGAATTAAAAAAACACTTCTGACCATAATTAATAAGCTTTAAAAATTTATATGATGAGTTATTATCTTCTAACCTCAGTAAATACAAAAATATGCTTAAATAACTTCAAATAGATTTCAAGAGGGTTAAAAAATGGAAATAATGAATGACATAGGACAAATTTATAGGAATGATTATTAGTAAAGATGAAGTTTTTCTATTATCCTAAAATGAAATCGGGTATTAAAAACATTAAACTTCTTAACTCCCTAGAAACAAAATAAAGCAGATGTTTTGCACCTGCTTTATTTTGTTTGGGTATTAAATTATAATGCAATTTAATAAAATCTTAAATATTTGGATCAAATACGTTGGAAAGTTTTTCTGTATTTAACATTCTCGAACATATTTTCTTGCAACGTAAGCAGGCTCTTCCATTAGATTAGCTGGTTGCTTAAAGCGGATAGAAGGTTTAAAACGAACCAAACGGATGGCATTTAGAATTACCAAAAGCACACTCAATTCGTGGATGAGCATTCCAGAGGCTAAGTTCACGTTTTTAGTGAGAACCCCGGCCAATAAAAGCGCTACAGTTCCCACGGCGATAAACATGTTTTGTTTCATATTGCGCACCGTTGCTTTTGAAAGTTTTAATGCGTGAACCAGTTTATCGAGATTATCGGCCATTAAAACAACATCTGCTGTCTCCATCGCAATATCGGTGCCTGCAACTCCCATCGCAATTCCAACATCGGCACTAGCAATTGCGGGAGCGTCATTTACGCCATCGCCAACCATTGCCAGTTTTCTGCCTTTCCCCATACAGGATTTCACTTTCAGAGCTTTATCTTCGGGAAGTAGTTCTGCAAAAATGCAATCCATCCCCAATTGCTCACCAACAATATTGGCAGTGTGTTTATTGTCGCCAGTAAGCATGACTAAATGTTCAATGCCAATTGATTTTAGTTGGTGAATGGTATTTTTAGCTCTATCCCTTATCATATCAGCAATGGAAATAATTCCCATCACTTTTTTATCATCGGCAATAAAGACGGCAGTGTTTCCGGCTTTTTCTTGTTCCGTGGCATAGGATTCCACTTCAACTTCTATAAGAATTCCATTCTGGAAAAGTCCTTTTCGATTCCCGATATAGAGTGGTTTTCCATTCAAATTCACTTCAATTCCACGGCCTTTAAGAACGTTTACTTCTGTAGGTTTATTCAGAAGTTTTAATCCTTCTCTCTCCGCTTCTTTTACAATAGCTCTTCCCAAATGATGCTCGGAAACCACTTCTGCTTCTGCTGCCATCAACAGTAATTCTTTTTCGTCTATACCAAAGGCTTTAACTGCGGTGACTTCTGGTCTACCCCTTGTTAGGGTTCCTGTCTTATCGAATACCATAGCATTAATTTTTGCTAGGTTTTCCATCACTTCCCCACCTTTTATTAAAATTCCGTTTCGGGCACCATTTCCAATTCCCGCAACTATAGATACTGGAGCGGAAATCACCAAGGCTCCTGGACAGGCGATTACCAAAAAGGTGAGTGCCAAATGCACATCTCGTGTAATTATCGCGACTAGGACAGAAAGTACCAAGATTCCCGGAGTATAGATAGTAGCGAACTTCTCTAAAAACCTTTGGGTTTTTGCTTTCCCTTCCTGAGCTTCTTCCACCAATTCAATAATTTTTGAAAAGGTGGTATCCTCGCCAACATTCTCTGCAATTACCTCCAAATATCCACTGTCCAAAATACTTCCACTAAAAACTTGATCGTCCTTAGCTTTGCTTGCAGGTACAGATTCACCCGTAATTGCTGCTTCGTTCACAGAGGCGCTTCCTGAAATAACTCGACCGTCGATTGGAATTTTCTCTCCGGTTTGAATGACGACCAAATCGTTTTCAACAACTTCCTCCGCCATTATTATTGAGCGGATGCCATCTCGAATTACCGTAGCCTCCAAGGGTGCCATTTCCATTAAGGATTTAAGGGAAGCACGGGCCTTTTCCAAAGAACGTCCCTCCAAAAATGCTCCAAAAAGGAACAAAAAAGTAACGGCTGCCGATTCTACATACTCTCCAATAATGAGCGCGCCAATAACCGCAATGGTAACCAAAAGTTCAATACTGAACATTTTGAGTCGGGAAGCTTTCCAAGCTTTTAGAAAAGTTGGAATTCCTGCGACTATGGAAGCTGTAATTAAAAGCGCATCCAATAGCAGACTGTTCCATTTGAACAAATAGGTTGCTAATGCAGCAAGAATCAAAATTCCTGCTGCATACATTATTCTATTTACTTGTTTAGCTTTCATAATCTTATTTACTGTTTTTTAAGATGAGACAATTGGGAAGCCTACTTTTTCTATCACTTCGGCCAATCGGTCGGAAGAAACTTTTTCTTCGTCATATTCTATTTTTACTTTGCTGGAGTTAAAAAGCACCTTAGCTTTTTCTACTCCTGGCTCTTTGTTTAGAACGCCTTCTATCCTTGTAATACAACTTGGACAGGTTAGGGTTTCCAACTGAAACCTCGCGGTTTTGATTTCTTTTATATTTTTCATTTCTTTTATTTTTTAGATTTAACTAATAACTAATAACTAATAACTAATAACTAATAACCAATATTAGTGCGAAATATCTCCGTGCAATATGTGCTCTAGCGCTTCTAAAGTATGTGTGTATTCTACATAAGCGTGTACATACTCACGGCCTTGCACAACTGAATTGTCTTTTGTTTTGCTGAGTTTTGCTACGGTGGCATAACGCTCTCTAAGAACTTGCTCCAAATGATTGGTTACAGTTTTAATAACACCTTCCACATCTTTATTTGCGATTGAATTGTCTGCCATTGTTACCAAAGGCGTTGTCGATCCTGCTGGCTTTAATCCGGTATACGGTGCACCTTCGGTTTCTCGGTGTAATCTTACCAGAGTTTCCAAGAAATATTTCTCAACAATGGAATACACCTGTTTGTCTCCACTTTTTAGACGATAGGTTTTATCGAATAAGGGAATGATTTCCATTTCTTGTTGTGGTTCAATCCACTTTAAAACTAACTGTACATTATTTTGATCCAATGCTTTTAAGGCATCCTTAATCACTGGGCCGTCATAGGAGTCGCAATGTGCAAATCCAGAAATACTGGCCAGCATAAATGCAAATGTCAATAGAAGAGATTGCATATTGAATTTAAAAAACCGCTCTTTGTTTAAAGGGTTTATAAGGATTGTTTTTTTTACTTGAGTTTTCATAATATCTGTTTTTAGAATTAATAATCTATATCTATTTTCTATAAACAAAAGTATGGACTAACTAAAGACTGTGCGACCTATCCTATAACATGGCACTGGTTTAAAGAGAAGTATAGGTCCCACTTTATAAAGTAGGACGTGGCAAAGGTGATTTTGGAAGTGTAAAAGACTGATTCTTAAATTATTGTTGAGAATCTCGAAATTGGCTAGGAGTTTTTTTAGTAAACTTCTTAAATACGCGGTTAAAAGCAGATTTCGAGTTAAACCCACTTTCGAAGGCGATACCAAGTAAGGAATACTTATCGTATTCAGGATCTACAATTTTATTCTTTACTTCTTCTACTCGATGTTTATTTATAAAATCGAAGAAGTTTTGTCCATATACCTCGTTGATGACCTGCGAAAGATGATGATGAGGTACATTAAGGCTTTTGGCGAGTTTGGGCAAGGTTAAATCGGGTTCTAAGTAGGGTCTTTCAGTTTTAAAATAATCATCTATTTTACAAAAACATTGTTCCAAATCGTCATCTTTTAATTTGGAAGGGGAGTTTTCAGTTTCGATAATGGGATCTTCAGGAACTTCATCCGTATAACTGATAAAAACACCTGTTTGTTTTAATCCAAAATACCCAATCAAGATAATAAATGCCGAAAGTGACAACATGAGGCCATTAATGCAAAAGCTCATGGAAAATATATGGAACAGATGATGAATAACAGCGATAATGATCAAAACGGTCCAAATGATTCCAAAGGCGGGAATTAATTTCCCCAACCAATCCAATTCGATATCCTTGGAAGAAAAATTGAGGATGGACTCTTTGGTCTTGTGAAACTGCCTTTGGGCCAAAACAAAATAAACCGGCCCCGAAAGTGATGTTATACCAAGGAAGAATAAAAATAATATAGGAGTGTCGGCAGCTCCCTCAGACACATGATCTACCCTAATTCTCTCTGAATAGTCAGGAAAAGCTGATGCAATAAGCAAGTATAGAATAAATGCCATAAACGGTAAAAAATGCCAGATGTTTTTGGTTTTGAATTGGAGGTGGTTAAAAGTAAGCGTAGAAACATACAGGTATAAAAAAGGACCGTGTAATAGGAACAACGCAATAATGCCACTGGCTAAAAGAGGCGTATGGAAGAAGGAATCCAAGTTGAAAGCATAAATCCCTGTGATACTACCCAAATACAAAAGCCAAGAACTAAAAATGCGGTCATGCAGTAATTTTGGTTTTTTCTGTAGAAGAAGCACCAAAAAGAAAAATGCATTGAAAGAAGCTATAAATAAAATATATTTCATCGACCTAACGTTGCTATTATAAGGTTTTACGGGAATTAGTTATCCCTAGTAAAATAGGATAAATTTAATGTTTTCTTCTTATAATTCAAGAGATTTAATATTCCCTACAGCATTTCCTGCAATTCCTTTTATCGATGCATGCATGTCTATTGTATTTGCAGTTACTTTATCAATTTGTTTTTCCCGCTCTTTCCAAATTCGCTGCATAGCTCTTTTTTCACTATCTAAAGCTGTTTTCATAGATGTAAAACCTTCAACAATAGCTTCTATTTGCATTCTGAATTGATTACTAGTTAAATAATCATAGAGCATGTGCATTTTATCTCCTTTGTTTTCTTGTGTACTAATGGCTAAATTAACTTGAACGATGGATTCTCTTAATACATTACAAAGCCCTTTAAATTCATCATAATTACAAATCCAGATCCCATCTTTCAAGCCCATTCTATCCATATCTGAGGGCATAACTTCTGTAACCAAAACACCAATATTGGCGCCTTTATCTCGAATGTCATTTTTGAATTTTTCAATCCAACTTGGTTGAAAGTCTTTGGTTCGTTTACTTTCGTAATATATTTTTCCGCAATTTTGCTCGGTACGTGTATTGACAATTTGAATACAATCTCCTCCTCTAGCCCCCTTTTTAATTTCTTCAATGGTATCCAACGGGAAATTTGTGGCTAGCCACTCCTCTATGGCTAATTCCTGAACCTCTCCCTGTAGTTGCATAGAGCCTTGCTCCTGCTTGCGTTTCATTTCTTCGGTAAGCTTTTTCTGGTCTTCCAATTGTTTTTGCATTTCCTTGAAACGCAATTCATTTTTGTCTTCTTCAGATTTCTTAATCTTTTCCTTTTCAGTAATAAGAATTTCATTCAGTTTTTTCTGAGCCTCAGCTTCAACAGCTTCTTTTAATTCACCTTTTTCGCGCTTTAATTTTTCAATCTCTGCCTTCGAGCGATTTAATTCTTTAACCTGTTCTGATTTTTCGTTTAATTCTTTTTGTAAAGCCTCAAATTGTTCAGACTGTTCTTCTTTTAGCTTTAACTTCAGCTTAGCTTCTATGTCTTTTTTATCTGCTTTTAATTGATTTTCCAAACGTTCTTGAAAAAGTTCATTTTCTTTCTTTTTCTTTTGCTCAAAATCAAGCTTTTCTTGTTTCAATTTCTCTTGCTCTCTCTCGTACTTCTTCTTTTCTTCTGCAATTTGAGATTGGTATTTTTGCTTTATTTCTTCTTCCAATTGATGTGAAAGGATGTCTTGAACATCTATAGATGTGCCACAGTTAGGACATTTTATTTGAGTTTCGTTTTTCATTTAAGCTTTAATTTGATTAATCCGACCTTCAAATTTACTGTTCGCGAAAGTCTATAAATAGCAAGATAACTTTTTTAAATCATTTTTAAAATACACATTAACTTCAGTCTTATAACAAGAAAATTCTATAGAAATAAATTACTGACTTACAAATAGTTACGATCAAATAAGAATTGAAAATCCTACGATCCTTCCCGACGCAAAACTTCTAATGGCGAACTCTTCAATACCGTTCTAATGTTAATTAAGCCAATAACTAAAACCAAGATGGTAATTCCAGGTAAAAAGACTAGAAATGGAATTGCCGATGGCACAAAAGGCTCTTTGAAAACGAAGAGCGCTAAACTCAAACTGCTCAATAAGGCCAATAAAATTCCCACCAAACTACCTAACAGTCCTAAAAACAAATATTCGAACGCAGAAATTTGTAAAATCTGACTGTTTTTAGCACCTAGCGTTCTTAGTAATACGCTTTCCTTAATGCGCTGATATTTACTGGTACGCACAGAACCTATCAACACAATGATTCCTGTAATAATGCTAAAGAAGGCCATAAAATTAATAATCCAAGATACTTTATCCAAAATATCTTCGACAATGGTATATACTTGGCGTAAATCTAAGATAGACACATTAGGAAATTGTGCCACTAAATCGCGTTGTAAGTCTGCGGAACTTGCTTCATCTTTTACAGTGGTTGAAATAACATTAAACTGTGGCGCTTGCTCCAGCACTCCTGCAGGAAAAACAATGGTAAAGTTTGGCTGCAATTGCCCCCAATCTACTTTACGGATGCTACCAACCGTAGTTTCCATAAGAACGCCTTGTACATTAAAAACAACAGCATCTCCAAGTCCTATTTTAGCGTCTTTGGCCAAATTATCTGAAATAGAAATAATTACTGGATCATTAGGTTGTAATTGGGGCGTCCAAGTTCCTTCGTGTAATTCTTCTGAGTTTATAAGCGAATCGCGATAAGTGGTTCTAAACTCATGATTTAAAATCCAAGAGCGAACCTGATTGGTGGAATCTTGGCGTAAATTATTCACCAATTCCCCTTTTATACGATGTATACGCATGGTCACGAGCGGAATATTGGAAATAATCGGTAAATCTTTGGCTGTAATCTGTTTTTCTAGAGCTTTGAGTTGATTGGATTGTACATCTAAGATGATGATATTCGCATTTTCAGAGCTCTGTTCTATTTCGGTTTTAGCTAATAGAATATCTTTGGTAAAGTACAATGTACTAATCAAAAAGGTTCCCAAACCAATAGCAACCACCAAAACAACAGTTTGGTTATTAGGTCTAAATAAGTTTAATAAACTTTGTCTTAGCGTAAAGCCCCAACGTTTTGGGAAATATCGTCTTATCGCTTTAATACAGAGCAAAGCAATTCCTGCTAATACAGCAAATGTCAAGAGTGTGGCCACCACAAAACCTAAGGCATATAAGATATTATCCAGCAGCCAAAACGAAAATAAAAAAAGGAATGCTAAGATGGCCGTAAATACTAATAGTCGAACCTTCAATGGTTCTTGTGACGCATGTTCATCCACCCGTAACACTTCTAGTGGCGATACATACCAAGTTCTAAGCAAAGGTAATAAAGCGAATAGCACCGACATAAACAGTCCTAAAAACACACCAATAAATATCGGTTGGGCCGAAATAGAAATTTCAACTGAAAAAGGTAAAAAGTCTTTCAAAATATATGGGAATAACTCCTGAATACCAATACCAATTAAAGAACCAATCAAACCTCCAACAATACCAATACCTGCAATTTGAATCAAGAAAATAAGAAAACTTTGCAACCTAGAAGCTCCTAAACATTTTAAAATGGCGATGGCACTTAATTTTTCCTTAATATAAATATGAACCGAACTCGCAATGCCAATACAACCTAATAACAAGGCAATAAAAGCCGCTAAGTTTAAAAATTTAACCACGTTGCTATAACTTTGTCCTAAACGTTTGCTAGCACTAGTATGCGTATTTAAATCGGCATTTTCAATTTCTAACTTAGGTTGTAATTCTTTTTCAAACAGATCTAAATCCGTGGTTTCAGTTGTTTTATAAAAAAACTGATATTCCTTACGACTACCAAATTGCAAAAGCCCGGTTTTCTCAATAAATCGGTATGGAATTACAATAGGTGGTGCGACGGATGTTGAAATTGCCGTGCTTCCAGGAATGGCTTTTAAAGCACCTAAAATAGGTAATGTTAATTCACCTACTTTTATAGAATCGCCTGGTTTTGCATTAAATTGAAGCATTAAAGTAGCATCAACCAATGCTCCACCTAATACTTGATAAGTGCTTGAAGCAGAAGCTGGTTGCGTGTCCATGGTTCCGTAAAATGGGAAGTCGCCCTTTAGGCCGCGTACCTTCACTAATTTGGTGCCACCATTTTTAGGAAAAGCCACCATGGATACAAAATTCACTTCCGAAGCATTAGGTTGTAAAGAGTCTATAATAGCTTGTGCACGTTCTGTAGGAACTTGTTTCGTATCGATAATATAATCCGCACCCATTAGAGCTTTAGATTGCAGTTTGATATTATCTTTTAAATTGGTGCTGAATAATTGAATAGATACCACAGCAGCAATACCCAAAATTATGGAGGCCATAAATAGTAGCAAACGTACTCGGCTCGCCTTGGCATCACGCCATGCCATTTTAAACAGCCAGGTTGTATTTTTATTCATGTTTAGAATGGAATGTTTACTGTACCGCAGTACGTTCGTTGGATAAAATTTTACCGCCTTTTAAACGCAAGATTTGCTGGGTTCGGTTGGCTAAATCTAAATCGTGCGTAATAATGACCAATGTGGTTCCGGCTTCTTTATTGAGATCGAATAAGAGTTGAATGACTTTCTCTCCTGTTTCTTCATCTAAATTTCCTGTTGGCTCATCTGCAAATAAAATGGATGGCGCATTCGCAAAAGCTCTAGCTAAAGCCACACGTTGTTGTTCTCCTCCCGATAGTTGAGAAGGATAATGATGAAAACGATCGGCTAAACCTACTTTTTCCAATAGGGTCATGCTTGTTTTAACGGCATTTTTCGAGCCTTGTAATTCTAAAGGCACGCTAACATTCTCAAGAGCAGTAAGCGTTGGAAGCAATTGAAAATTTTGAAAAATAAAACCCACTTCCTTATTTCTCAATATAGCAAGTTGGTCTTCGTTTAGGCTATTTAAATCCTGGCCACATAGCTCAACACTACCGGCATTCGGCTGGTCTAGGCCTGCGCATAGTCCTAATAAGGTTGTTTTTCCACTACCTGAAGGTCCAACAATAGAAAAGGTTTGTCCCTTTTTTATGTCGAAATCAATATGTTGTAAAACAGTTAATTGTTTGTTACCACTAGTATATGTCTTTTCTAGCCCAGTAATCTTTAATATCTTTGGCATATCATTTTAATTTAAGAAGACCATTTATGTCGAAGGCTCAAAATAATCATTTGAATTCAATTACACCTATTCCAATAGGCGTTAAACTCTTAAAGTTTTGTTATTTTATATTAGCCTTTTTACTGCTTGCTTGTGGGAATGGTAAAACTGAGAAAACAACCCCAGAAGTTCCATCCACTACGTCATCCGAAGAAACAGCCGGCCCGTCAAGTAACAGCAAAACCATTTTATGTTTTGGAGATAGCATTACAGCTGGATATGGCCTTGATGATAATAAGGATGCTTTTCCAGACCTGTTACAACAAAAAATAGAAGATTTAAACTTGAATTACACGGTTATTAATTCTGGTTTGAGTGGTGAAACTACAGCTGGTGGGAAAAGTAGAATCAATTGGATTTTAAATCAAGACATCGATATTTTTTTATTAGAACTTGGTGCGAATGATGGCTTACGCGGTGTTCCCTTATCTGAAACGCGAGCCAATTTACAAGCAATCATAGATGCCGTTAAAAAGAAAAGTCCTGAAACCATTATCATCCTTGCTGGCATGGAACTGCCTCCTAATATGGGACAGGAATACACTATGGAATTCAGACAGATTTACTCCGACCTAGCCAAAAAGAACCATTTAGAATTTATTCCTTTCATTTTGAAAGATGTAGGTGGCATTGCAGAACTTAACCAAAGTGATGGCATACACCCTACAGTGGAAGGTCATAAAATTGTAGCCAATACGGTTTGGGAAGTTTTAAAACCTTTGCTTAAGTCTTAACCTTTTTTCGTTTTAGTGGGAATTGTCCCGTTTAAATAACAGAGTATTCTAAACAGCGCAATAAAGTTATCTTTCATGTTTTTTAATCTTTCCCAGTGGCTAAATGAATCCTTATATTTGCAAGTTGAATAATTACAACCAAGACAGGTGCAACAAATAAAAGCATATTTAGAACAGATAGCTAAGATATCAGATGCTGATTGGGCCTTTTTCACGTCCAAACTGCAGCGTCGTGTAATTAAAAAGAAAGCCGTTTTTTTAAAACTTCACGAGATCGAGAATCACATCTCTTTTATAGAATCTGGGGTGGTACGCGTCTATATTCCTAAAGAGAATCCCGAAAAGGAAATTACCTTTGGCTTTAGTTTTAAAGACCAATTTATAAGTGCTTACGATTCCTTTTTAACACAAATACCTTCAGCTTATGAATTACAAGCCCTCACGGAAACGACCATTCTAAGTATTACCTACGAGGATTTACAAGCTGTTTATAAACACACAAAAATCGGTAATTTGATTGGTAGATTGACTGCTGAACGTCTCTTTTTAATAAAATCCAGCCGCGAGCAAAACTTGTTGAATCTAACGGCAGAAGAACGCTATATCAAATTATTTAAAGAACGTCCAGAACTTTTAAAGGTCATTCCGTTAAAATACATTAGTTCTTATATTGGCGTTACTGCACAGGCTTTAAGTCGGATTAGAAGACGTTTGTAGAAGGCATTTATTGACTTAGGTTCATTGTTTGGCGCATGCTATCAGGCTATCTTTGTAAAAAAAGAAATGGTTATCGTTATTTTTGTTTTGGTGCTTTGGTATGGAGGCTTGTTTTTTCAGTCTTTCTTTTTACATCGTTATGCTGCTCATCAGGTATTTACTATGTCGAAAACTATGGAGCGTCTTACCTTTATTTTAACCTGGGTTTTTCAAGGCTCTAGTTATTTAAGTGCTTATGGTTATGGCATCATGCACCGTATGCACCATGCTTATACCGATACCGAACAAGATCCACATTCTCCAAAGTATGATGCTAATTTGTTTGCTATGATGTGGAAAACCAAAACAATATATCAAGATATCAATCAGGAACGGGTTGAAGTGGATCCGCGATTTACAAAAAATGTCCCACAGTGGAAGGCTTTTGATAATTTTGCGAGTTCACGCTTTTCCAGGATCTTATGGATTAGTTTATACACCTTGTTTTTTGCATTTTTTGTAACGGCTTGGTGGCAATGGTTACTTTTACCTGTCACTTTTTTAATGGCACCTATTCATGGGGTGATTATTAATTGGTTTGGACATATTTATGGGTATGTGAATTTCAAAATGAAAAACACAAGTAAGAATCTGTTTCGTTTTGATTTTTTAATGATGGGTGAAGGCTATCATAACAACCATCATAAATTTGCGAGTAGCCCTAATTTTGGAGTGAAATGGTATGAGATTGACATGACTTATTTAATTATGAGAGTCTTAAATGCCTTTGGACTTATACGATTGAAATCTCTGCCCGTAAAAAAATAGAAGGACTCCTCTCCTAGTTAAATATTAAGTTCTTTTGAATTTTTCAATACAATAAAACATTCTAGATCATTAGTTTTCATAAGAAAGCGTTATGCTTAGGTTATATAATAATCGTATTTTTGTGTCTAGATTCCTGCTGGAAGGCAGAATCTTTTTACTACAAGAAATTAAGACATGATAATACCTAAACTACATTATATATCTCAAGGAAATTCTCCAAAAGAACTTCTAGAAAACATTCAAAAGGCTTGTGCTTCCGGAGCAGAATTAGTACAATTACGTTTTAAAAATGTTTCAGAAAAAAAACTTTTAAAGTTAGCTAAAGAGGCTAGAGACATCACGTCGCATTTCCAAACGAGATTAATTATTAACGACAACTATAAAATAGCTAAAGAAGTTAAAGCCGATGGGGTTCATTTAGGACCAACAGATGCCTGTCCTACTATAGCAAGAAAACATTTGTACACTTGGCAAATTATTGGTGGCACTGCAAACACCTTGCAAGAATGTGAAACATTAATTGCTAAGGAAGTTGATTATATTAGTTTGGGTCCTTTTAGATTTTCAACCACCAAAGACCATTTACCTACAGTTTTAGGTTTAAGCGGTTATACCGCCATTATAGAAGCTTTAAAAACTGAAACACCCCTTATTGGTGTTGGTGGCATTACCACAGAAGATGTTACAGACATATTAGAAACGGGGATTTCTGGAATTGCTGTATCTGGGGCCATTACCAGAGATTTTAATAGTATAAAAATCTTTAGTCAGTTACTAAGCGCATCTTCAACAGAAGAGCAGCGCCATACCTTTAAATAAAAAAAGCGTTACTATCAATACAATGCTCGAATTATCTGGAAAGCAACTGACAAAAAATAAGAATAAAGAGGTTTTTTAAAATAGATAAGGACACTTAAATTTTTCTGTCTTTCCCCGCATCAATTCCCATTATGAGTTTGATAATTGCTAGTATTATCAGCAAAATTAATGCATAATTCCATACCTGAGTTAGGTCATAAATTACACCCACTATAAATGGTCCTGTTGCAGCAATAAAATATCCAATAGATTGTACAATGCCCGAAAGTTCCGCAGCTGTTTCTGCATCCTTAGAGCGCAAAACAATAAGCAATAAAGCCAAACTAAATGTGCCACCAAGTACCATTCCAATTAAACCAACCCAGAGTTCAACCAATCCAATTCCTGGTATGATTAATCCTATCAAAGCAATAACTTCAATAACAACTAAAGAAACAATAACCAAACGTTGATCTTTTCTTGTACCCGCCCATAAAGGAATTAAAATGGCACCTATAATTCCCGTTCCTTGCGATAAAGAAAGCATCCATCCTGCATAAGAAGCGTCAAAACCTCGGTCGATAAGTATGGCTGGCAACCAAGCTAAAATAACATAAAAGGTCAATGACTGAAGTCCCATATAAATTGCCATTTTCCACACCAATAACGAGCCACTCAATTTCTTCATGGCTTCTTTAAAACTTCTTCGAGGTGGCGTACGATTAATTCGTTTGATATTAGGAATCCAAATGATTAAAGCCAAGACTGCCAACATGGCCCATATTCCCAATGATCCTCGCCAACCTAAATTAAGTTCTATTGCCAATGGAACACTTAATCCTGCGGCAAAAGCAGCGCCCAAAGACATAATCCCTGAATATAAACTGGTAACAAACCCAGCTTTATGCGGAAAGTTTCTTTTAATTAATGCAGGAATCAATACATTACCAAAAGCAATGGCTATTCCCAATAGAATAGTTCCTAAATACAATTCGAAGATGCCACCTAGAGAGCGAATTATAATTCCTAAGCTAAGTAAAATCAAAGCACCTAAAATCGTGTTCCCAATACCAAAACGCTTGGTAAACAAGGGTGTGATTGTTGAAACAACACCAAATGCAATTAAAGGCAAGGTGGTAAGTAATCCTAATAAAGTATCCGAAAGCCCAACATCTTGACGAATCATGTCGATTAACGGACCAATACTAGAAAGTGCTGGTCTTAGATTTATCGATACAAATAAAACACCTACGAGCAGTAGCGTTCGTGATGCTTTGTTTAATCCGTTTTGATCTAGGTTTTTCATAATATTAAAAAAAACGGACATTAAAATGTCCAACTTTTAGTTTGGGTGCCATCCATTTCTATACCTGCTATTTTTTATTGTCATATCTTTTAATCTAAAAGGACTTGCTTGAGATTTACTTAAGAAGAAGACAAAAAATAAGGTGTAAAAACCCTTCCAAAATTTTGTGATTTAGAAGTAAATTTATATAAATTGAACTGCTTTAAAAACGACTGCAAAAGTAGCTTTTTGTATTGAGAAGATGTAGTGAATTCTATTGTTTATTATGGTGTAGATGAGAAACCATTTTATTTTTAGAAATCTTTAACAATTGCGGTAATATAAAAATCACCCTAAACGATTTCATTTAAAAAAACGGAGAGTTTTATGATACTTTCAAAATCAGATATCCTATTATTTGTTTATGAAAAAGGTAAAGGGTTTGCCTAAAAAAAACTCTAAATTTGATGATTAATGTTCATGGATTCCTAAGCTTATTTTGCTTCTAAAATGCTTAAGCCTTCGTGTACCAATATCATTGTTTCTATGGCAATTTTTCTGGAATTAGCCTTTAGAACAGTGGACTTGACTTTTCTTGGCCAAGCATTTTCGAGAACCCATGTAATCACTGGTTCATGACTTTCATTTAATAGTTTAATGGAAACCGTACGACGAAACTTGGAGCCTGTTTCATTTCCCTCCTGAAAAAAGTAGGTTTTTTGCCATTCTTTGAACATATCAAAATCACCTTCAAAAGTCCCTCGTTTTAAAGTAACATCTGAGTATTTGGTTCTACCTGGTTGTTTGGAGTTGTTGTATTTTTTACTATTACCTTCACGATATTCAATGACTTCTGTTTCAAAATCGAGTCCGCGTACTTCGGTAAACCCAATTCTAAAATCCGATCCCCATTCCACTCTAAAATGGGAATTTGTTAATGGATAATCTCCTATTGCAGCCATATTATTAGTTTTTAAGTTTTAATATTAATTTTTACTTTTTTTTCATTTCTGTGCCACTAATTTCTTCTGAAAGACTATTTTTTTTTAATAGGTTTAGTCGGCGGTGCAATTACTTTTCCTTTACTGTTCAAAACATGAAAGCATTGGTATGACAGTTCTATAGTTTCAATGAGTATTTTAGTTTCTTGGGCATGCAATTCCTCCACACCCCAGGCAATGGGTATCGCTTTTTCTATTTGCCAACCACTAAGCATGTCATGATCTGCATTTAGGAGCCTGACAATAAGGTTTGTAGGCTCTTTTTTGTTGTTATTAATAGCATCCATACACCATTTAACAAGTCCGGAATCTGGCTGATAAGCACGCTTTAAGATAATATTTTCGAATTGGATATGCGTCCCTTTCTTGTCCTCATTTTCGTGGATTCTAGCTTTTAATCCACTTACCGATTGAAAATTCTTATCAGTAATAAGCTCTTTATTATTGAATTCAACAATAAAATGCATATTTAAAGGTGGATGTATAGACCTTGGCATGTTTAATAACTTTTGTGTTTTCGAATCTAATCCCAACCCTTTTGGAATCAAGTCCTACTATTTTAACTTGATAGAAACTTTAAGATAATATCTGAATACTTCCGTATTCAGAGTATTTGGATCGTACTATATTCAGGTGAAAAACCT
>NZ_DATGNO010000126.1:0-3592 GCF_035306705.1 Xanthomarina sp. | reverse complement strand
GGGATTATTGATAAACTGATTCAATAGTTTTTTTCGGGAATTCGGTTTTCACCCATTAAAAATGCTGAATTATCTGAAATTTTTAAAAGGCTTTCGCGAGCGAAACAAATGGTTTTCTTCTTTAAGTAGTATCTTTGCATCTTATTAAAATTCAATAGCTATTTTAAATTTTAGGAAACTAAGACATTAAAAATACTGAATATAAAGATCCTTAGATGTCGAAGTTACCAAATGAACATAAATTTATAGACCTTTCAGATTATGGAAGAATTCCTGCCAGAATAATGGCAACAGCTATAAAGGAAACCACTTTAACACCTATTCACGTAACTGTTTCTTTTATTATTTCTGGAATTATAGCTATTATTTGTATTTTAAACCATCAATTTTGGGCAGCAAGTTTTTTCTTGATTTTGAAATCTGTGTTAGATGCCGCTGATGGCGAATTAGCACGAATAAAAGACACGCCTTCCTATACGGGACGTTATTTCGACTCTATATCTGATATTCTATTAAATCTACTCATTTTTACTGCCCTCTGGTTTATTACGGATTCTCATTTTATAAGTGCCATTCTCGCTTTTCTAGGCGTCCAATTGCAAGGTACTTTGTATAATTATTACTATACTATTTTAAGAAATAGGTTTAATGGCGATACGACCAGTCGTGTTTTTGAAATTGAAACACCAATTGCATTAATTGGTGAAAAACAAAAACATGTCGATATTCTTTTTAGACTTTACAAAATCCTCTACGGAGGCTTTGATAAAATTATTTATACGCTTGATAAAAATGCGCCAAATAGTAAAAGCTTCCCAAATTGGTTTATGACTGCCGTTTCAACTTTTGGTCTTGGGTTTCAATTATTATTAATTGGACTGATGTTGGTTTTAGGTTTTAAGGAGTACATTATTCCGTTTTTTATTATTTATTCGGTAATGATTTTTGTGTTTATAGGAATTAGAAAAATCTTTTAAAAACAAACCGTTTTAATACAGGTTTTTTATGCCCGTTTGTATTTTTTAAAGAGCCAAATAACTCCAAGTATCAGGGCAATTACTAGGAGCACAAACACACCCAGTTTAAATAATTTAAAAGCAATTAAGGCAAAACCATTATTTGTGTTTAAGGAATTATAGGTTCTATTGTTTACCGGCTTGTACAATGTAAAACCAAAAGATTTATCCACATTATTGATATCGGTTTGATACTGTTTAAATTCATTAGGTTTTATATAACTATTTTGAATTTTAAGATAGTGTTTTACATCAATCTCATTTTTACTTTTATTGTATTTCACTTCCCAATCATAATAGAAAATATTCGAACTAACCAATTCATTCATATACTCAATATTCCAATGTGTTGGAAGTTTGATTTTAAAATTGTGCTGTCTTGAAACAGGATAGGGCAAGTGTGCCTCATGATTTCTTTTTTCTTTAGTAGGGATGTATAGGATATTTAAAAGACTTGTTGGCGTAAAGGATGCAGTAATAAGTCCTTCTTTAAATTTCATTGGTGCCCAAATACTGTCTATTTTGTATTCTTCAAAAACGGTCAGTTCATTTTTTAATATACTATCAGTAAATTCAGGGTTTTTTAGAGATTTTATATTGTAATAATAAGAAGAATAAAAATTTTCATATTCTTTTACAATATCGCTCATGCCATTATTTTTAAAATAATTTCGCATATTATCTGCTTCTCCTTCCGTAAAGGTTGTAACTATCCTTAAAGTTGCACCTTTGTCCATGTCCTCAATAATATATTCCTCATCGGTAATCACTTTGTTCGAAGAGGATGAAATAATTGTATCCAATCTGGTTGTTTGTGGCTGTAATACTAAACCATATTCGTAATTCGGAAAATGGGTGTTTTTGTACGTTCCTCCTTGATTGCTAAGAGTAGGGTCGTAATAAAACACATTCTCGGCTTTATCTACCACCTTTACTACACAGTGATTGAAAAATATGGGAGATGGAAGCAAATCGTTTATAGTGTGTTTTAAACTCGTATTAACAAGCATTGGATATGCTTCAATATTTAGCTTGTTTAGCATGGTAACCATCAACAAACTTTTGTCTTTACAATCGCCATATCTCTGATTAAAAACCTTGTTCGGATTGTTGGGTTTATAGCTTCCAATTCCAAGCTCGTAACCTAAATAGCGAATGTCGTTTTGTACAAAGTCTAAAACCGATTTTATTTTTTTGCCTTGGGTTTCATTGCTCGCATCTATTTCATTAATTTTTAAAACTAAAGAATTATCAAGTGGTGTTATTATTTTAAAGGTTTGTATTCCCCAATCTACAACTTCAGACCAACTTTCATAATCACTAACAATTAAAGTAGGATGGGTTATTTTCCATTCGGGAATATTATCTTCATAATCAAATTTATCAGGTGTATTTATGGTCCATTCATAAGTTTTTAGACCATTTTTAGTTGTTATTTCTGGCCTTAACTCTGTATTAATTTCTTTAAGATTTAAATGGGTATTTGTTATTAGTGTTATATGAATCTTACCAACCGGAATATTATCATTTAGAAAAAATAGATTGCTGTATTTATTATTGTGAATGGGATTAAATCCAACTATGGTATAGCTAAAATCAATGATGTCGTTTGTTCTTACATCTGAAAGATTCATCATGGCAGATAAGGATCCATCATATAAATAATTTTCAGCATTCAATTCCCTTCTAATTACTTGAAATTGATTGGCGTCTAATTTATTTATTGTTTTTCCATCTCTAATAATTGTAATGTCATGGAAAAATAGTTTTTGATATAAAGGATCATAGCTTACATTAATATCTGAAGCTGATTGAACACCTACATTATCTGTTATTTTTGTTACAAACCTGTAGAAGGACTCTTGTTTAGGTAGGTGAATTTGATAATCTGCCAACAATAACAGATTTCCTTGTGAAATATCTTCAACATTTATTTTTGGATTTTTTTCAAACGTTTCAGTGGTGGTCCATGAAGGTTTTGCGTTGGTAATAACTTTTGTTTGGCAGATTGCACCAATGTGAAATAAAACAAAACAGAGTACGAAGGTTAGTTTTTTCAAAATTTAGGGTTTAGTTATTGTAAAAATAAAATATTATTGGTCACAGACAATTTAACAGACTGTTTTTGCTCAATTATTTTTAAAACATTTTAACTTATTGTTAGGTGTTCTTTAGGAATGCCCTATTATTAAAATCATTATGTTTGCCAACAACAGATGAAAAACCCAAAATCGCATATTAAATTTTTAAGAAACACACTTTTGTTGCTTGTGGTTCTATTCTCTTTAACACCTTGTTCTGTAAAGGAGTCTCATTTTTTGGTTTTAAATGTTGAATACCAACGGCCTTTAAATAAAACAAGAGCATTATTTTCTCAAGAAGATTCATGTGAAAGTTTGGTGTTCCATCAAGTTGAAACGGTTAAAACCCAAGTCGATTTTGATGTTAATTTACTTGTTTTGGCAGCTATTCATCCTCCGCTAATTTTAGCAGATTCGAAAGAAGGAAACTTAGCAAAACAATCCAAAAAATCTTCAAACCTCGGTCGTCCCTTATATATTTTATATAGTCGGTTA
>NZ_DATGNO010000125.1:0-10709 GCF_035306705.1 Xanthomarina sp. | reverse complement strand
ACCATTTTCAAAGAGGTAATTATTGGAAGGGTACAGGTCATCTTGCTTTAGCTATTAGTGATGTGTTTTTGGTTAAGTCAATTGCTACTATTGGTGTTAAAGGAACTGTAATTGGTGCAACTAAAATAGCATCTAAAAATGCTGCTAAGGGGGGAAGAGGTTTATGGACATTAACAAAAGAAGGAGCATCTGCGATTAAAAATCATAAAACTTTTGGAACCATTTACAAGAGTAATTCCGATGGATTGTGGTGGGCTGTGGATAAGGCAGGACATGGCGGAAGTAAGTTCAAAGTATTCAAAGAAGGAAAGGGAGGGCTTGAGTGGTTTAAGGATGCTGACGAATTCGGAAATTTTATTATTAACAAACATAAAGGTTCAACAGGAACATTTATTCCTTGGGGGCAATTAGGCACAGTGAAATAAAATGAAAACATTAGATAAAATTACAAATCAAAGCTTCCCCTTAACATGGGCAAATCTTGATTCTTATACAGAGAGTAAAGGACATAAAAATGAGATATACCTAATTAATAATGATAATTTGATTGAAGGATTAATTTTAATGTTTTATACTCTTTTTCGATCCATAAAAAGCGATATTAGGCTCTATGATCCTTCTTGGTGGGATTGTTGTTTAGACACTTGGGATCCCGACGAGGATAAATACGATTATGAATTAGAAGGCAAATCTGATGAAACAAAGGATTATCTAATAATGCTTAGAGAATCATCAATTGAGATTGGTTATTCAGGGATATGCAAATGTAATGATTGGAATAAATTTTTATCAATTATTTTAACTTGCATTGTAACTCATATAGCACCTTATAGTCCAGTTTTTTATGATGAAGAAAATGATTTTTTCTTTTACTTTCATCATAGTGGTAGCATAGGATTTTATTATAAAGAGAGAAACGAAATTGTTGAAAAAATATTGAGTATTTCAAAAGATGAATACGATGTAAGGTAATTGCTGCTAAGACGAGTAGTCAGATTTTATCGTGGAGTAAAAACTCTACAGGTCACTTGATTAAACATAGAGACGTTTTAGGATTTGGTAACGTTTCTGCCCAACAAGCTCAAAAAATGTTACCGCAACTACGGGGAGCAGCAAATCAACTTTTAAATAATGCTAATTCCGCATTGACACGTGTTGGTCAGTGGCACGGTCATCAAAATGCAGTAATGTATATCAGTAATGGAAAAATGATAGTCACAGAAGCAAATGGCACTTTTATTACTGTAATCAATAAAACTGCAAACCAATGGTATAATGCTGCAAAACCCCTGAGATGATGATAAACGAATTAAAGAAAATTATAGGTAAAAAAGTAAAACGGTTGTTTTTAATTGTTTGGCCACCATTTGGAGAAAGTGATGTTTCTCAAATTGATATATCTGCAGGTTATGTTTTTGAAGATTCAACAAATGAGCTTTTTAAGATTTCTACCGATAAGAATGAATTAACGGCACCAATAGTTGAATATTTGCCTATTCCCAACAAAAATTTTAAGTGGATAGAGTTTGATCGAAGAATGAAAGGATGGATGGATTGCGAAGAAGGAATGGAAATGGACATTGAATATTATGAAGTATCTGATGTCAATCTCTTTAAAAATATTGTGAATCAAAAAGTGTTAGATGTTGAATTAATTGGAATCACAAATGATTCCCCATTGGGAGTGAAATTAATTTTTGACAATGACTTTATCTTGTCCACTCCGATAAGTGATGGAAACACGATAGAAACAAATTTGTTTAATAAAAATGAAAATTTAGAAAATTTCTCATCACTTGGAAGAATAGAGTATATCAGTTTGAAGAACGTTGGTAAGAATGGGTAATTGTGTAGGGAAGCAGTTGCAAGTAAGACGGGTACGAATGTTTTATCCAAAGGCGAACTGCTTAGAATTGAAAATGCTGCTACCCGAATTAACAAACCTATTACAGTTGTAGGCAGTCGGGCAAAAGGTACAGCAGGGGCATACTCTGATTGGGATTATGTAATACCAGGCCTTAATAGTAGAAACTGGAGTACTATTAAAAACTCTTTACCTGGTTCACGTTCAATATTGGATAATACTCCGAGAAATATTGACATCTTCAAAGGATCTGTTAATCCTAATTTACCTCACATCACAATTTATCCTCGCTAATGCACATTACTATGAAATTAGAAGAAGAAATATTAATAAATAGATATGGACAAGGGTTGGCGGATAGTAGAGAGTTGCTAAGTAACTTCAATACTCTTGATCCAGAGAAGAAACGTACTTTCTTAACTGATATGACATTTTTAATAATACAATCCAAGCCTAGTGATAATGACATTGAAGCTATAATTTCAGATTCTAAACTGAAACCTACATATACGCCATGTATACTACTAAAGAAAGGAGTTGCATCCCATAATCTAAGCAAGATTATTGCCTTGCCTGAAAATGAATTAGATAAAGTTTTTTTATTGTTTTTGAGCTTATTCAAAATTCCATATCAGAGGAGATTTAAAGACGAAAAAAACCATCCTGATAAATGGTGGTATTGGGATTTGTCAGATGAACACAAGGTTGAAATGATATTGAAAAGTTATAAATGAAACTACTATTAAAAATACTGTTTTTTGTACTCGCAATATTTCAAACAAATATTTGTGAGGCTAAAGTATTTTTATTTAGTGAAGTAGTTACGCAAATAAGATTTATTGAAAATGCAATAGAAAACAAAAATGAAGTAACTATCAATATAGAAAATGATTTTGGTATAAGTTGCAAAAGTGATAATGATTTAGTAGATTATAGAAACCAGGGTATAGGCATTGAGGCAATTGCCGCTAAGGGGGTACCTACCGTTACAGAGCAAGCCGCAAGCCTTAGTCAGAAGTTAGGAAAGAACTCTATTACGTTAGGCACACCAACTAAACAAATAAGATTTGATTTAGTAGGTAAGGCTCACGGAATTGTTCCTACACCACATATGCAGATTTACAATAAGAATTTTGTTAATGGTGTACAGAAAAGTATAAGTCGTGCTTCTAAAGAAGCTGTTCCGATGACACAGCAAGAAATAAGAATGATTAGAAAATACATAGAAAAACTTGGGAATTAATATGATAACTGCAACATCAATAGAGTTTTTTAAAAACTTAGCCCAATACGATTATGATAATCGATATTATGACTTCCATAATAATTACAATTGTGAAAAGTTATCTTACTCTAATGGAATATTATTAATTCTATTTAAGTCTTTGGTTGGTGAAATTTTATTATCATTAAAGTTTACAGATGTTAAGATAATTACCTTAGACTTTTTTAATGTGAAAGATGTAGAGAATTTAACTCTCGATAATTTATACAGAGGAAGGTATGAACTTAATGGGGATTTAATTGAACTTTCCGAAGAAGGCAAGGGGTATTTTTATTTAGAATTTTATGAAGGTCAAAAATTGGAGTTTTGGGCTAAGAGTGTAGATGTAGAACAAGAGTAAGTCAGGAAGCTGCTAAGACGGGACTTACAAATCCACAGTTAGTTCAAAAATCTGCAACCTTAGCAGAAAGGGCTATTGGAGGCACAGGAGGTGTTGCAGGTACTGCAAAACATCAATACGCAAATGCTCTTTTAAATCGTTATCAAAGTATTTACGGCAGTAGGGGTTTATCAACCAATGTTTATTTTAACAATGGTGTTGGTAACCGTGGCTTCCTTGATGTTCTTGATAGAACTAATGGAATTATATATGATTTTAAATTTGGTAATGCAGTTATGAGCCCTGCCCAGTTTGGTAAATACTCAAGAAACTTCGGATTACCGATACAAGTAATTAGACCTTAATATGTCAGAAGATATTAAAGAGATAAAAAAAAGAGTTACTGAGGAATGGTTAAGCTCCGTTCCTCAGCTTTCAGCGTTTGCACAGAATAAGCTTTATAGAATAGTTGGTTGTACTATTATTGGAATAGAGTTAGTGAAGCTACCGAAAGTAGAAGATTACAGACCTCATTTTGTATTATATCCATTATGGAAAAGTGATTTGAAAAATTGCTTAGACAGTCCCACAATCCTTATGGAAGTAAGTAACAAAAAAGGGTTGCAGTTTTCTATACCTTATTTGAAACATAGCAGCTATTTCAATGAAGCTATTGAATGTTTAAAAAAGCAGATACCAATTTTATGGAGTGAAAACGTTGCATTGAAATCATTGTTTGATATAGTAGATAATCGTTTCAATGATATTTTAATCAAATCAAATTCAGCACAACAAGCAAAACTATTTGAGCTAAAATTTCATACTGCTTTATATACAGGCAATCAATCCCAGGTTAAAAATGTTTTAAATCAAATAAAACAGGTGAGTAGAAATTGGAATATGCAAATGTTTGAAATGTGGTATGGAAATTTTAATACTTGGCTACAAGTACTACAAGAAAAGGTTAATAGCCGTGAAGAGTTTTTGAAGCAGATAGAAGCAAACAAGCAGGACAAAAAAATATCACAGTTGAAAAGTTCAGAACTTACAGCATAAGCAAAAGCCCGATTAAATCGGGCTTTTGTTGTTTTATAGCGTAGCTGCGTTTTTAGCAAAAAAGTCTTTAAACTTTTTATTGGTCAGCATTTTATCAATCAGGCGGAAGATAGTTTGCTTGTCTTCCTCGTCCAATTGCTGTATGAGCCTCATTTGCTCAACGGCTGTTTTATCCTCGATTACTACTTCTTTGGGCATTTTGCCGTCATAATTAATAATTTGGTCGGTCGTCAAATTAAAGAGTTGAGCCATTTTTTGAAGTTCATCCACTGTTAAAGCCCTCAAACCCTTTTCAATCTTGCTGTAAGCGGATTTATCTACGCCAATATGAGTAGCCACCTCAATTTGTTTAAGGTTCTTCTCTTCTCTTATAGTTTTTATGTTGTCCGATAAACTCATAAGGCAAAAGTAGCGATAAAAAACATTTTACACAATATGTGTGCAATATCAAAACATTTAAGTTGCTAAAACGAAAACTTTATTTTATTTTTGTGGTTGTGAAATTAACCACAAAGTTTTTTTAATGGAAATAGCAGAAATAAAACAGCAACTAAGCATCATAACGGTATTGCAGCACTACGGATTACAGCCGAACCGTAACAAAATGGTATGCTGTCCCTTCCACGATGATAAAAACCCTAGCATGCAGGTGTATGCAGATACGAACACGGTTTTTTGTTTTAGTGGCAACTGCAAGATGAACGGCAAAAAGATAGATGCAATACAGTTCATACAGGATAAAGAAAATCTAAGCAAACACGAGGCCATTAAGAAAGCCCAAAATCTGATAGGAGCAACAACACAACAAACTGCACCTAAGCCAATCATACAGCCTGAAAACCTAAATGAAATCTTTGCCAAACTGAAACAGAGTTTATACAGCAGCAGCAAAGCGAGAGCCTACGCAGAGAGCAGAAGTATTTACAATGCGAAATTAGAAGCAGGCTATAACAACGGGACGCATTACAACAAGCTGAAAAGCTGTATCATCTTTCCATTGAAGGATAAGCAAAACAATATCGTGAGCTTCTACGGACGGAATACGCATAGTAAGGGAAAAGACGACAGGCATTTTTACACGGCAAACAGAAGCGGTTTATATCCGAACTATCCGACAACAGAAACGGAAATAATCATCATCACCGAAAGCATAATAGACGCAGCTACTATACAGCTTTACAGCACTTACAAAGCATTGTCATTGTTCGGTACAAATGTTTTGAACGATGAACACAAAGAAGCATTACAGAGCTTGCCGAACCTGAAAGAAATTATCTTTTTCCTGAATGGCGATGAAGCGGGCAGGGAATGGACAAAGAAGCACAGTGAAACTTTACACGAACTGTTACCACAAATAACAATCAGCACCGTAAATACACCTGACGAAGAAGATGTCAACAGCTTAATACAAGGACACGAAGCGGAAATATTACAACACCTGATTAATGAAAGAACAATCCTTTTTTCTTCACTTGAAACCGCTATGCGGTTCGTGAACACCTTTGAAAACAATAAAAATGATAGTGAACAAAAATCAAATGAAGAAAAAAGCGAGCAGCAACCAATGATTACAACAATCGGAAAGCTTAATACAAGCAACGCCGATTACATCAGTTTTGTATATGAAAATTTGTTGTTCTCCATCATCGGTGGTATTGCTTTATATCCATTGGATAAACTAAAAATCACACTGAAAATCCAAATCGCTAAAAGTCTGAACCCATTACAGACCATCAGACAGAGCAATTTGGATCTGTACAGCGAAGAACAATTACAACGCTTCATTAAAACAGCCAGTGAAAAATTAGAAGTTGGCACAAAGCAGTTACATTATGCTGTTGCTGAGCTTGTTGAAGCATTAGAAGATTACCGCAATGCAAAAATAGAAGAACAAAAACCCAAGGCAGAAAAGCCCAAAGTATTAACGGAGTTCAGAAAGGCATCATTGATGCAATTATTAAAAACACCTAATCTATATCAAAAACTAAACGAACTAATCGGGAAAACAGGCGTAGTAGGCGAAGAAACGAACCGCTTAATAATGTGGACAGTATTTACCAGCCGATTAACTGCAAACCCTTTACACATCATTTGTTTGGGAGCAAGTGGTACAGGAAAGACGTATTTACAGGAAAGAATATCGGAACTTATTCCCAAGCAACACAAAGTAAGCTTTACGGCATCAACAGAAAACGCCTTGTATTACGTGGGTAAAACCGACTTAAAAAATAAGCTGATACTGATAGAAGATATGGACGGAGCAAACTCTGTACTGTATGTTTTAAGAGAGTTGCAAAGCAAAGGGTATGTAAGCAAAATAGTGCCGATGAAAGACAGCAAGGGCAATATGAAAACGATACTCTTAGAAGTGGAAGGACCAATTTGTTTAAGCGGAACGACCACTAAAGAACGCATTTACGAAGATAACGCCAACCGTTGTTTATTGATATACTTAGACAACAGCGAAGTCCAACAACAAGGTATTATGCAGTACCAAAGGCTACTCAGTGCAGGGAAAATAAACAAAGCCGAAGAGGAAAGCACAAAGGAACTGTTACAGGATTTACAGTTAATGTTTAGAAAAATAAATGTAGTCAATCCCTTTGCAGATAAATTAATCATACCCGAAAGTGTATTTAAACCGCTTAGAACCAATGCCCATTATTTACAATTTATAGAAGCGATAACCTTTGTACATCAATATCAAAGACCGATACAGAAAGACAATCAGGGCAACGCCTTTATAGAAACCACATTGGAAGATATTGCTTTAGCCAATGATTTACTGAAGGAAGTTTTATTAGCCAAGAGCGATGAGCTTACAAAGGCTTGCAGGGATTTTTTGGAACAGATTAAAGACCTACTTATTAAAGAAAAGAAATTGTCATTCTACAAAAGCGACATCAGAGAAAAGCTAAAAATCAATCCTCATAATCTGAACCATTATCTAAAAACTTTACACTTCTACGGCTATGTAAAAAGTATTGGTGGTAACAAATATAAGGGCGGTTATGAATACGAAATTACCAACAATGACGAATACAGCAGGCTGCAAAATAGCATAGAAACCGCATTGGATAAGGCATTACAAGGCATCAAAGAAAAGGTAGTAAGTAATGTAAGTAACAGTAAGTAATTGGCTCAATTACTCACTCAACTACTTGTAAATAAAGTGATACAGTGCAGTAAGTAATAAAAAATAAAATGGAAGTAAGCGGACAAAAATTTATAGACCCCAACCCCTACAAAACATATCAAGCAGAATTTACAAAATGGATGCAACGAATAGGTTATGCAATGACCACGATAGAAGGTTACGAACGGCAATTACAGACGTTTTTTGAGTGGTTAAACGACAATCGTATAAAAGAACTCAATCAAATCAATCAATCGAATTTAGAGGCTTACAACAAGTATTTACACGAAAAGAAAAACAAGCAAAAGCAAGGCGGTTTATCGAGTTGTTACATCCAAAGCCATATCAATGTGATTAGATTATTAAGCAAGTATTTAGAACTGACAGGAGAGCAAAAAATATTTACAGGCAATATCATCGTAGAGCAAGGTACACAAACACCAAGAACCATTCTAACCCAAACCGAAATAAAACAACTCTACCAAGCCACAGACGAAAGCCCTAACGGATTACGAGACAAAGCAATACTAAGCCTGTATTACGGTTGTGGACTGCGTTACAGCGAAGGAATTAGAGTTGAGAGAAGACATATAGACTACGGAAAGCAGTTTTTATATGTAGTACCAGGAAAGAATTACCGAAGCCGATTTATACCAATGAATGAAAAAATAATCAAGGATTTACAAGATTATGAAGTGTATGGAAGACCTTATTTTATGAGAGATGAAAGCAAATATTTTTTACTGAACTTAAAAGGAAATCCACCTGATAGCGGACTAATCGGAAAGCGTTTAAAATACTTATTACAAAAAGCAGGAATAGAAAAAGACATTTGTTTACACGGCTTACGGCACTCAATAGCGACACATCTTTTACAACAAGGAATGCCTTTGGAACAGATCAGTAAATTTTTAGGACATACCAGTTTAGATAGTACACAGATCTATACACGTATTGCAGAAGAACTAAACGACTGACTTTTTTCTTCACTTGAAAAAATCATCTGAAAAATAAAAGCAAAAATGAACGAAGATTTTACAACATATCTAATCAAAAGCGGTTTTGTGGCAAAGACAAGGCAAAGAATGTTGTATTGTTCAAATCATTATCAAATATGGCTTACATCAAGAAATATCAATGTAGAAGAAGCGACTTACAAAGATTTATTGAATTACATCGGCGACTTGCAAAAAGAGAAATCAAAGCAAGTATGCAATGAACATCTGCGAGCCATCAGCCATTACAACAAGTATCTGCAAATCCCCGATATTGCTTACCAAGTAAGAGTTCGGGGCATCGAAAAACCACAACAGATTTTATTTAATGAAGATGAGTTGAACAAAATTTATGAAAGCTACGAACCACAGGCACAGAAAGGTTTTTGGAGAAATAGCGATAAGATTTTATTAGGCTTCACCATTTATCAGGCATTGGATGAAAGGGATATTTTACGCATAGCATTAGAAGATGTACAATTAGAAAAAGGAGCAATCAAAATCCCAGCAGGGCAAAAACGAAAAGAAGCCAGAACCTTGAAATTAGAAGCTCATCAGATCTTGCCATTACATCATTACATCGAAAATCACCGAGATAAAAACGGCACAAAGCTGATTAGTCCGCAAGCCGAAAAGTTCGACAACCTCCACGACCAAATCACCAACCTAAACCGACAAATCAGAAAGCTGGGCGAAACTTTACAAATGGACATCAGAAAATTAAGCCAGTTAAAACAATCAAGAATAACAATATGGATAAAACAACACGGACTACGCAAAACCCAATACTTGGCAGGTTTTAAACGAGTGGAAAATGTAGAACGCTACCGACAACAAGATAACGAAGATTTACAAGAAGCCATTAAAAGCTATCATCCGTTGAAGTAAAAATCCTACGACACCAATCCACGCACATTGCCCACGCTTCGGCACTCCGCTGAACTCCGTGCCCCCAAACGCAGGAAAAGCGGTGTTCGTCTTCCTTGCTCCGCAAGCCCTGCGGCCAGCCCGTCAAGGTACTTTTTTATAACGTGTTTTTTTCTTCAATTGAATAAAAAAGAGCCTTGCCGCCCTTCGGGTGCTTCACGTTGTTACGCAGGCTGTCACAGTTCTTGCAGTTCGCTTCGTCATCCTCACGGCAGGCTACTCTGTCCGCTTATGTATCCTTCGGCTCCACTGCGTTGCGCTCAGGAAACAACACGTCCACCGCCTGCCATCATTTTGCTCGCCTGCGGGTCGCATCGGGCTTCGGCCTGACCTTGTTTGTATTGCCGCCGCTACGCTCTGGCGAAGCATAAGGAAAGCCTTGTGTAGTGCGTTGCGGGCTGTCATAGTTTTTGCGGAAAGAAAGCAAAAACCTACGCCAGCCCTTCACTTCTACAGAGCTGCAAGCCGCCTTGTCAGGCTCTCCCTTGCAGCCCCCTTGCTCCACTCGCAGTGCGGCTCGCTGATGCTTGTCTGCTGCCCATTACGCTGCGCTCCACAGTCAGCAGCCAGCCGTTTAGCTCAAGGCTGTTTTTCCTTGCGTTCGGGGGCAGACTAACGCCCTTCGGTTGTTTGCTCATTTTTTATATTGCCTTGTCCGCTACGCTACCAAGCCAACATAAAAAATCGAGCCTTGTTTTTTCTTCACCTGAAAAGTTCAGTTGAAAGAAAAAGATAATCGGATTATAAATAGTAAATTAGCAGCGTGAAAAAGTGGCTGTACCTCATATCGTTGATGTTGTTTTTTGTGGCGAATACAAATGCCGCAAACAGTGATTTTTTTGGTGCAAGGGAAGTAGTTGCTGCTAAAGGGGGAAAGAGTGTATTAAGTGCAGGCGAATTAGCAAGGATAGAAAATGCAGCTACAAGAATTAATAAACCAATTACAGTTGTTGGAATCCATGGGCTGAATTTTCTATGGAGATCGCTGCTCCGCCACATACCTATGGCGGAGGAGGTGGAGGCGGTTCTGCAGTAAATGCTTTGATGCCGGGTGTGAATCCAGGCTTGATGCCTCATGATACAGGAGATAGTGTAGGACAGCCCGGAGATTGGGAAAGTTTGATACC
>NZ_DATGNO010000124.1:0-3213 GCF_035306705.1 Xanthomarina sp. | reverse complement strand
CCATCTTTAAACGTATCTAAAACAATATGCTCTTCTGGAACACCACCTTCAGGAAAAATACAAATGCTTGCGCCTTGTTTTAAGCGTTTTTGAGCCATTAAAAACACGGCCTTTCGGCTACTCTCAGAATTTCTATCTACTAAAATACAGGTGCGCTTATAGAAAAATCCAAAGAGCGGAATTTTTGCCAACTCCTTTTTACCTACAAATACAAAGGGATTTTTTACAGAAACCAACATGAGCATAATATCTGCCATGGATGTATGGTTGGCAACAAACATGTAACTTTTATTGGATTCTGGGGTTTGTTCGTGTTCAATTTTCCAGATAAACCCCATTCCAGCTAAAATAATCTTCGCCCACAAACGCGCCAGTTTAAAAAAGTAAGGATACCAAGACTCTTTAAGTATGGATATAACTAGAAATGGAAATAAAATTATAATTGGCAAGGCTACAAGTATGTGAAACCAAATGCGATAAATAATCCAAAATAAACACTTAAATATTCTCATCAGAGCCAAAACTAATTAAATTTATTGAGCTATTGTAGCAAAAAAATTACCTTTGCACTTTAAATAACTTTTTAACAAGACTCCTGCTTTCGCAGGAGATTATTATGGCAAGAATTTTAACAGGCATTCAAAGTACAGGAACACCACATTTAGGAAACATTTTAGGCGCGTTAATGCCGGCTATTAAAATGGCTAACGACCCTAAAAACGATTCTTTTTTGTTTATAGCAAATCTGCATACCTTAACCCAAATTAAAGATGCCGAGCTTTTGCGAAGCAACACCTATTCTACAGCTGCAACCTGGTTGGCTTTTGGATTGGATGTAGAAAAAACAGTGTTTTATAGACAAAGTGATATTCCCCAAGTAACCGAATTAACCTGGTATTTAAGTTGCTTTTTTCCATATCAGCGCTTAACGCTTGCACATGGATTTAAAGATAAAGCAGATAGATTGGAAGATGTTAATTCTGGATTGTTTTTCTACCCGATGCTTATGGCAGCCGATATATTATTGTACGATGCCAATATTATTCCTGTTGGAAAAGACCAGCTACAACATATAGAAATGACTCGTGACGTGGCTTCCCGTTTTCACACTAGAATGGGAGAAACCTTTGTAATTCCTGAGGGAAAAATTCAAGAAAACATTATGCTTGTTCCTGGAACTGATGGTGGGAAAATGAGTAAAAGTAGAGGGAATATCATCAACATTTTTCTAGATGATAAAAAACTTCGCAAGCAAATTATGTCTATCGAAACAGATAGTACTGCTCTTGAAGATCCTAAAGATTGGAGCACTTGCAACTGTTTTGCTATTTATAAGTTATTGGCTTCCAACGCTCAAATCGATGCTATGAAAGCCAACTACGAGCAAGGTGGCTATGGTTACGGACATGCTAAACAAGCGCTTTTTGAATTGATTGTTGAAAAATTTGCTACAGAACGTGAACGTTATCATTATTACATGAATAATCCGAATGAAATAGATAAACTTTTGGCTATTGGAGCAGAAAAAGCCAAGGTTGTGGCTAATGATGTTTTAAAGCGCGTTCGTGAAAAAGTGGGATATTAACTAATTCGAAATTTAAGGATACAAATTCAACATATTTCCTGCAAGATTCCAATTCCAAATTTATCAAATCTTGCAGGAATTAGTAACTTTATATAATCTCAAACAACTTTCCGGGCAAAGGCCTCACCACGCCTTTAAGTTCCATATTCAATAAAATACCAGCGATTTTATATATTGGTAAATCACATTCCAAAGCAATAACATCTAGAAGTTGTTTGTCCTTTTCTTTAAGATAGTTGTAAACCACTTTCTCTTCGTCGTTCAATTCCACAAACAATTGTTTTTGTACAGGCGCTTTTTTCTCTTCTTCCAATTCCCAATTCAATATATAAGGAATATCCAATGGTGTAGATAACACATGGGCTTTTTGGAATTTAATTAAATTATTACAACCCAGACTTTGGCTATCGGTAACTCTTCCTGGAACCGCAAACACATCTCTATTATAGGAATTTGCAATATCTGCAGTTACTAAACTTCCTCCTCTTTCAGCAGATTCTATTACGATGGTGGCTTCACTTAATCCGGCAATAACGCGATTGCGTTTTAAGAAGTTGTTTCTATCAAAAGGGTCGCTACTCCAAAAGTCGGTGAAAAACCCGCCATGTTTTTCAATGTCGGCCACATATTTTTTATGTGCTTTAGGATAAACCTGATTCAAACCATGAGCCAAACACCCTATGGTTTGTAAGTTATTGTTTATAGCGGCTTTTTGGGCTGTAATGTCTGTTCCATAGGCGAATCCAGATACGATTACTGGATTAAAAACAGCTAACTCCTCAATCAGCTTATTGCAAAAAGCGATGCCATAAGTCGTTATTTTACGTGTGCCAACCACACTAATAATGCGTTGTTTTTTTAAATTGATATGGCCGGATTGAAACAGTAAAATAGGACTATCAATACAGTGCTTTAGTTTTTCAGGATAATCAGGATCGGCAAAATATAAGGTGGTTATGTTATTCTCTTGAATGTATTTCAACTCTTCTTCCGCAGCTTTAAAATGGTGTTTGCTATATAAGTCTCTAATAACCAAACTCCCAATACCATCAATTTTAAGAAGATTCTGTTTTTTTTCATTAAAAATAGCTTCCACAGAACCACAATGCGAAATCAGCTTTTTAGCTGTAATATCGCCAATTTTAGGTACGTGCTGCAAGGCCAAAATGTATAGTAAACTATTTTCGGTCATTTTAATGTTTTGACAATGAGACTACAAGTAAAGCAATTTTATGATGTTAATAAATAGTTCTATCGAATTTTTGTTCGCATTCAAAAATTGCTAACTTTGTTTTTATGCAATTAGAATCATACATAAGCGACTTACTATATAGATATGAATGTGTTACAGTTCCAGAGTTTGGAGCTTTTTTAACACAACGTGTTTCGGCAACCCTTCACGAATCTACGAATGCCTTTTATCCTCCAAAAAAGAAGCTGTCTTTTAACGAGCAAATTCAGGCAAACGACGGTATTTTAACCCATTATATTGCTGATGTAGAAAAAATTCCTTTTGAAGAAGCCTCAAGAAAGATTGAAAAACGTGTAAAAGCCTTAAAATCTTATTTAACGGAAGGGGAAACCATCTCTTTTGATAATATTGGAGAACTTTCATTAAACAACGAAGG
>NZ_DATGNO010000123.1:0-24620 GCF_035306705.1 Xanthomarina sp. | reverse complement strand
GTAGAACCCGGTTTGCCGTTGAGGTTAAATTCAAAGCCTAACAAACGATTCAAATCTCCATCCTGAACAGTACGCTCCCCTCTAAGGTTAATAGCATCTGTTTTAATAATGGCTACCAGATCTTTTGTTAATCTACTTACCACACGTTTGTCTTTAGCGTTTTGCAACAACACACGAATCGCATTCCGAATCAATTTACCTGCCTTACCGGCACGCCCAAATTCAGAACCATTCTCACGTGTACGTTGAAACGCAGGATCATTTGCAATACGGTTACCATCAATACCACCCTTGGTACGTGCCAAATGTCCATCACTTGTCTTGTAAAAGGAAATATCATCCAGAGTTCCCTTTAATTTAATAATACCAGTTTGTCTTGCCATAATTTCAAAATTTTTTATTTAAATCAAAACTCCGTATCTTTAAATAACTATCCCAAAAGCACCTCCCTCCTATGCCGAGAAAGGCCTTTTTTGCCATTTTTAACCAAGGATGATGGTAGTATTGAGTATAGATAAAGTATGGATAAAGTATGAGCAACCTCAAACGACTATGTATTTACCCAAAAGATATTATGCGTATCACTGGCAGAAGTGAGCGCTATAGCCGTCTATTATTTAAGAAGATTAAAGATCATTTTGGTAAAGAAAAACACCAAGTAGTCACATTCAAAGAGTTTTCCGAATACACTGGTATTGAAGAAGATATAGTAAATCAATACATTTAAAATCAAATCATTCGGTTCACTATTCGGTTCCCTCCTATTTAAAAAGATGTTTAATTAATTGATATACAGCGTAGAAAGAGGAACTGGATAGTTCCTCTTTCTACGCTAAAACCCCTGTAAACATTTGATTTACAGGGGTTTATTTTTTGAGTTGATAGCTTAGTTGACAGTAGTCTTAGGTCAATTGTTATATTAATTCATTCAGATTTACACCCTCATACCCCACTTTATTTAATATTGAAGGCTTATCTGAATTACTTTTGGGACAAAAACATCCGTACTAACCGTACAAGCTTTTAGTTCTTCATCGGGATATTACCCATTTATCATTTTAGAAATATCCATTTCATTCAAATTCTTATTTAACCAATATGATTCTAATTCCTTTTTAATAATAATTGGTTGTCTCTTTTTTGTATTATGAATCCTTTTGAATAATGGACTTGCTTCTTTTGGTTAATATTGTAAATGTTTACAATATGCGCAGAACTACTGGCGTCATCGACAGAAAGTACGCTTCCTACTTTACTCATTTTTTTTCGCACTAATTTGTCTCATAATGTCTTCCATCATTTCTACTTGTAATTGCTGAATGTTCAATAAATCCTGTTGCTGATGTATTATCAGATGGTCCAGTTTTTCATGTAATGTCCGTATTTCAAGTTCTGCCTTCAGATTAACCATGTAATCGAGTTTAGCGCGCTTTCGGTCTTTTTCCTCTTGGCGGTTTTGGCTCATCATAATTATAGGTGCTTGTAAAGCCGCTAAACAGGAAAGAATAAGGTTAAGTAAGATAAAGGGATATGGGTCAAACCCTTTATCCGCAAGGATTATAATATTTGAAGAAATCCATATAAAAATAATTATTGAAAAGAGAATAATAAATTTCCAGCTTCCACCAAAGGAAGCTACTTTATCCGCTAATCGCTGCCCATAACTGCCTGCAATTTGATCTTTTTCAGAAAGTGTATCAGCTGAAATGAGTTCTTGTTTTTCAATACTATTTAACACATCTTCTTCTAGAATAGAAAGTTCTCCAGCTTCATTTAGCAGATAGGTTTCCAGATACTTTTGCCTATAATGATTTAATTCAGAAATAGAAATGGCACTGTGTTTTGTAAATTTGGGATGCTCACTTTTAATAACATTAAATACTGAGGCACGAATGGTCTTTCCTAAAATCATTTCAGATTTTGGAAATTCGGTTTTGGATATGATGCTCTTAAATGTTTCCATTGTTAATTGCTTAATTGTATTAATTTTATTTTAATCCAAATTATAAAGATAGCTAAAGTGCTAATTGTTGTAAATACTAAAATGATTAGGGAAAAACTATACTTAATTCATCTTATTGGTCATAAAAAATATACAAGAGCCATCATACTACAAACTTAGCACTTGTCATTTCCGGATCTTTAATTGATTAAAATCCAAATGCAACGCTCCTGCGGAAATCAACAAACATAAAACTCTGTTCAATAAAAGTTTCTGAAAATTGATAGTGCTTATAATACGCTTTTCAAACTTAAAAAGCATAGGAAAGTTTAAGAGTCGTTTCTAATTGTGTACAAAGGTCTATGACCTTATGAATATCAACAGAGCTATCTTCATTTTGTGATGTGTAATTTATTTCGCAAAGTGCCGAATGACCTGCATCTGCATTGTTCCATGTAGCAGAACTTTCTTGAGTTACATCATCCAATCGTTCCAAAATAAGTGCTTTTAAGTCTGGTTTTAGAATTTTGATAATAAGCCTATAGTGTCGCTCATGATACCACCACCAACACATATTAAATTATAGTATTTGTTAATTTCTATTGTTTTTTTGACTGTATTCCTTCAGATAAATTTTTTAGTTCAATTTACTTCAATATTACTTCAATTGGAAATAGATAACTGCTACCTAGGTAGCAGTTAGTATCGAACAATGCCATTACTTTTGAAGTACGATAACAGCATTATAAATCTAAAAATTGCCAATTAAAAAATATCCTCAAGATAATAGTTACACCAACAAAACACCGATTAAAATTTAATGAGTTGAAGGATTAATTAATACTTTTAACATGAGCACAAGTTTATTAACCAAAGTATATACCAATTTATGGTGGCTACAAATAGCATTGGGAATTGTCTTTATTGCATTTGGTATTTGGATTGCTTTGGTACCAAAAGAAAGCTATCCAGAATTAAGCGTATTCTTTGCTATAGCAATATTAATTACTGGTGCATTTGAAATAACACGAGCCATTAAAAACAAAAACTATTCTCTAAATTGGAAATGGTATTTATTTGGTGGTTTGGCAGATACAATTGTAGGCGTTATTTTATTAGCGAATCTTGAATTGACAATGAAGCTATTGCCTATTCTATTAGGTGCTTGGATAGTTCTTAGAGGTATACTCTACATTATTTTAAGTTTGGAAGTACGTAAAGGTTCATTTTCAAGATGGTTTGTTTTGCTTTTCTTTGGCATTTTAATAATTTCAATGGGTGTTCTTATTTTAGTAATACCAGAGTTTGGCACTCACACTATTGTTTATGCTACAAGCATGGCTTTTATTTTAATTGGAATTTTTAGAATAACTTTTGGACGATGTTTGTATCAATATAAGTTCCATTAAAACGAAATGATCATGCAAATACTTTACACTTTATCAGTTGTATTATTTTGATTTTATTGTAAATGCACAAGTAAAAATCTGAAGTTATAATATTGGAGTTGTAAATGATAATGTAGAAACTCTTACATACATTTAATGTAAACTCCTATTTAATATATACCAAGACTATAAACTGAAGTCTATAAAACCTGGGCCAAATAGCATTACTAGCTACCAACATGTATTGCTTTCCTGTGTAAGTGAGTTTTCCTTATACTAATTATTCATTTAGTTGTTTTTAGTATTTATGTTTTAGCTTCTGGCTAAATGTCATTAATTAATGAGTCCAAATCAAATTCAAAGGGATGGTCTTTCATAAAACTAAATAACGCTTTTTTTAATTTTTTAATGCCATGTTTAATTCGGTCCATTTTTTCTAAAAGTTGAAAATGCAATTTACTCTCTTCATGATTATCGGTTAAGTTATGAGTGTCAATCAATGTTGCTAATTCTTTTTTATGTAGTTTGATCTGCTTGATTACATCTTCAGATAATTTATACAGTAAAGCTTCTATATTTCTATAGACTTCTTTGTGGTTTAAATCTTCGGTTGTCGTGTTATTTATGCGATCTGATATCAGACTATTAAAAAAAACTAATTCTTCTTGGTAAAAGACAACATCCTCAATCCATTTATCCGTATGGTCATACATAGCTTTAAGATTGTCTTCCATTAATTTAATTGCATTGTCATTCATGATTTCTAATTTAATTTCACCCTGTTCCAATATTGTGTTCTGCCTATAAGGGAAAACCCTATATAGCCTCTTACTTTTAATTTATTTGGGTTATCTAAAGTGATGTGACATTTATAGATTTTGCCGGTTTCTGGATCTAAAATTGAACCATCTTCCCAAGTATCACCATCTTTTTCAAGACCTTGTAATATAACCATTCCTTTTACTGGTTGGCCTTTATTTGCACCTTCACATTTATCACATAGCTTATTTTCTTTTGCTTTGTCTAAAATTTGAACAATTCTACCATATACCATTCCATTGTTTTCATAAATTTCTACTACCGACTTTTCTTTACCTGTATGGTCATCAATGGTTGTCCATTTACCAAAAATTGATTGTGCATGAGATAAACTAATGCCAAATAGGAATAGAATAATAAACACATTCTTAGTTTCCATAAATTTAAAATGAATATTTAACACCAATATTAATTCCTGCTCCACTTGTATTTATAAATTGTGTTGGAATTTTTCTTGGTTCATTTTCTGGCACTGGACTTGTAGCACTTAGATTGTAATCATCCGTGAAAATAAATTCCTTTTCTGAAACCGGTAAATCTGTTAATTGTTGTCCTGGTACTAATTGCGATTGTCCACCAGTTACAGCTCTAGTTTCGTATTCTTTTATGGAAGCAGATTTGCTTTTAATGCTAAAATTTCTAAATTCAAATTCCCCAAAAAGACTTAATTTATCACCAATTGGATAGGTTAAACCTGCTGCTGCACCAAACCCAGTACTGAATTTTGATTTCACTTCAGTTTTTGCATTTACTACAATATCAGTACCTTGCCCACCACCATCAATTTGAGTAACATTAGTATCTATAGTTAATTTTCCAGCACCAGTCATAACTAATCCAATTCTAGCATACGGATTAAGTTTTTTAAAATTTGGTGTTAAATAGACTGCTGGCATTAAATCGACGCCACGTATGTAAGCTTTTTCTTCTGAAATTAATTGTGGACTAGTAAACTTCCCTATCGTTTCCTTACTCCCATAAAAGTAATTAACACCTAATTCTGCGCCAATATAATTGTTAAACATATAACCGCTTGTAACATTAAATTTAAAACCACCACCCAATGTTCCGTTTAATGCTTTTACATGAATTGTTGATCCATCAGTGCTAATCTCAGTTGATTGTTGAATCATCGTAATACCATTAGGATCTGCATTATTAAATTCAGTTTTACCAGATTGTGCAATAAAACCACCACCAGCTCTTAGATAAAATCCTTTAGAATGTTGTACATCATTATCTTGTGCTTGCATATTTAAACCTATCACTACCATAGTAACAAGCATCATACTTAATTTTGTTTTCATGTTTATTTTGTATTTAAAATTTTGCTGTTTATAAATGTACACTAGCTTTAAAACAAACAGTGCTACCTAAGTAGCACTAATAAAATTGAACCGAAAAAACCATTATTCCAGATAATAACTTCAATCTAGATCATTTTGAAATTAAAATTCATAATTAATAGAACTAAACGAGTATTGAAATGGTAGTTTTTAAGTTTTTTACTCTGAATTAATTACCTCATCTATGTCTACAATTACAGTTATTTTAAATGTTTTTTTGGTCTCAGTTCCATCTGTGTAAATTAACTCAACAACATTATTTCCATTAGCAACTGTTTTAAAGCTGAATATATAGTCTGTTACCCTGCCTTTATACTGAACCTTATCGGTTTTTAGTAACTCAATAGATGCTGGCAGTGATGCTAACTTCCAGTTGAAATTAGGGCTGTTATCACCTTCCAATAAAACCTGGAAAGGATCGGCCTTCCTCAATTCAATAGTTGAACCATTATCATCATAAGTATATGGGTAGGAACATCCCATAAAAAGACTGAGGACTGTAAACAATGCTGCGACGTCCCTTATTCCTTTCATTTTAAAAAATTTAGAGTGTAAAAGTAAAAATGCCATTTATATTGTTTTGCTACTTTTATTATTTATCTAATTAGTTAGTGAAATACTTTTTAAAAGCTTGATATAAGTACACGATTTTTCTCTATCTCACTTTTAAAGAGGGAATATCCCTTTTGGTATGGCATGAAATCCAAAACTTTTAACCTTGTCTTGTATGGTTTTAACTTCAATCGTTTTTGAAGTAAATACTGTAAATTCCTTAACAAAATTGGTGGTGTTTAATAGCACATCTTTTACGCCTTCAATCTTTAATAGCCCATGTTTAATTCTCTCTAAATCATGGGAATCTGTCGCATCAGTTCCAAATATTTTCCCGTGGTTTCCCGGGATAACGTTTTCCGATAAAAAGCTCATGGTATTATTTATTTAATTATTTTTAGGTATTATTATGTTTCTGTTGACAAATGAAAAATAAGATCATCTTGATATACCAGAGTTGCTTCATTGATATTTATCATATAACCATGGTAATATAGTTGGTGGTTTAATTTTCGATGATTAAATCGCAATACAGATAGTCTATCTTTTTACTGTCTTAATTTATTGTAAAGAAAATCTATAATGACAAAAAGAATTGCTACCTAAGTAGCAGTTCCTTTTTTTAAAATTAGAATACCTTTACGCAAAATAAGAATATCAATTTATGGCATTCACAATTGCCTTTATAGTATTGGTTGGTTTTGCTATTTATGCTTTTACTTCTACCAGAAAAAAGAAAGTAAAACCCTTTCCTGCCAATTGGCATAATTTACTCCTACAACATGTTTATTATTACAAGAATCTATCTACTAGTGAACAAAAACGATTTCAAAACAGAATGATGATGTTTTTAAGTGAAGTGAATTTAGAAAGCGTAGATTTTGAATTGACTGAACTTGATAAAATCTTAATTGCTTCAAGCGCTGTAATTCCTGTGTTTAATTTTCTCGAATGGTATTATAAAAACCTGAGTACGGTTTTGGTCTATCCAGACCAATTTAATGAGGATTTGGGTTTTGCGCAAACCGATAAAAAACGCCAAATTGCTGGTATGGTAGGTAACGGACAATTTGAACATCAAATGATACTTTCTCGAAAAGCTTTGCATGAAGGTTTTGAAGAAAAATCACATATTCATAATACGGGAATTCATGAATTTGTCCATTTAATTGACAAACTAGATGGAATTATAGATGGTGTCCCAGAGGCTTTAATACAAAGAAGTTATGTAATTCCTTGGTTAAAAATTATACATAAAGAAATGGAAGCCATCAACGCAAACCAATCCGATATTAGAAATTACGGTGGCATTAACGAAGCGGAATTTTTAGCAGTAGCTTCAGAATACTTTTTTGAACAACCTGCACTCATGAAAAAAAAGCATCCCGATTTATACCAAATGCTTCAAGTTTGTTTTCAAACTAAATAAGAAGAAAACAAACTTATTTCTTTTAAATCCACACCTCATTAAAAAATAGGAATATTGTGTTTACAACTTAATCTCAACATGTTTTAAAAATCATCTTCATTTATCCTACTTGGTTTATACTATACATAAAATAGACTAAAAGCCTATCCCATCCATATAAAAAAACGAAACCACGTAATTAAGTGAAGAGAAAACATTAAATAACCACAAACAAAAATTGCTCCAGAACACATAAAAAAAACCAAATTCACAATGTATCAACTAGAATAAAAAAAATCATTCACTTAGGGTAAACATACTCTGGTTGATATTCATTAAAATGTGCTTCAGTTTTTTTTATGTGCTCTTCAGCTCTTTTTTTCCAAGCCTCATATTCTACTTTTAATTTTTCACCTTCTGCTTTAAGTTTTTCCCCTTCTTTTTTAGCATTTCCATCCAGTTTGGACGTACCAGCCTCAAGGTTTTTTAGATTATGATCAAACACTTTGTGAAGTCGTAATTCTGTTACTTTATCTTTAGGCGTAAGAACATAAACATCATTTGTAGCCAAATATTCATGGGCAATGTTAATTTCTGCATTGGCAACTGCTTCTTTAAAACCCTCTTCAGACACATCAAAATTATCAGCCAGTTTTCCAGCAATGTTTCTTAATTGGTCAATAGCCATATCAAGGCTTAATTTGGACTCTCCCGAAACGTTTTTACCTTCTATTAATAAAGCGTTTATACCATTAATAATTTGTTCTGATGCTACTTCTCTATTTTCTTCATTAATTGAAGCTAATGCATCTCTAAAATATGAGTCAGACTCTCTAGGAACTTGGTTGACTGTACTTTCTTCAATTACTGTTTCTGTAAGCGGTTCTTTTTTTTCTACTCTATCTTTACAGCCTGCTAATAAGATTGTAAAGATTACAATTGCAAAATAAATTGTATTTTTCATTGTTATAAAATTTGGTTGTTTTAAATTGATTTCTAATTCGTTTTCTGAATTATAATGTAAATTTAAAACACCTTAAAATTAATAAATGCTACTTAGGTAGCAGTACTTATTTTTTATATAAAAAATTTCAATTCTTCTCTGAAACGCTATTTATTAAGAGTTGTAAATCTTCAATGCTAGTTTTTTTACGTTGTATGTTTAACATTCCTGCTTTTTTAAAATTCTGGATATGTCTGTTTACTACAGCTCTGGTAGAACCTATCATGTTGGCAATTTCATCGTGCGATAAATCGTTAATAAGTTGTAATTTACTAGAGGATTCATTTACATTGGACAATATAAGTTTAGCAAGTCGTGTTGGGATATCTGATAATACATTGTCTGTTAAGTTAGTTTCCAGCATGCGCATACGTCGGCCAAGATAAGGCAATAAGGTTTTGTTTATTTTTGGGTGTGTTTCTATCCACGCACGCATAACATCAATAGGTGCAATAAGTACTTCCACATTGTCCAATGTCTCAAAATTCATGGAGTGTTTTAAACCGTCTAACAATGAAATAACATCAAAAACATCATTATCATGTAACAAAAAAACGGTAAACTCTCTTCCATTTTCAGGGCTTATTTGGTACATTTTTATCCGTCCAGAAACTATAATGAAAAACTTATAAAAAGTTTGGTCTCCATGAAAAAACTCTGTGTTTTTTTTCCACTTTTTTAATGAAAAACAATCCATTAAGGAGATTACCGTTTCTTTATCTAAATTTTCAAATAATGGATTTTCCTGTATTTTATTTAGACAATATATATAATTGGTGTCTTTAGGATTCATTTTAATTATCTGATTGGTTATTGCGGTACATCAAGATACGAAATAAAACTAAAAATTTCACAAAGTTGTTCATATTAATAGTACCAACTAACTGTCTAGCTAACTAATAATCAACACCTAATCCATGGAGTCGATTTTTAGACTTATGTCTTATTGTTCCTGCTCCAATTATTAACACATCAATACTTATTTAGTAAGAAAATTAATAAATTAGGTTACTTTCAGTTACTTGAACTTGATTTATCTTCTAAACTTGGTTTCATTACTTTGCCCAAAACCCTGGTTAGATTGACCAAGTCCAAATCGGTGTCATACACAGCATACACTTTTATCCAATATGGCTTGAATTTTTCTTTAAAGAAGCGTAAACTTTTGTAATGACCAAACTGTTTTATCCTTTCGTAAGCCAATTTTAAGGCTTGCTCTGTAATATTCTCTGGTTTTTCAATTCCTGACAAGGGCACCATACCTAAACTGATGCTCGTGAACCCTTCTGTCTTATAATATTGCATCATTTCTGCAAATAAGAAATCCATGGTTCCACTAGGTGCGTCGGCGGTTTTTCGCATTAAATCAAAGTTTACTTGACCTTCTACACTACTCTCTACAACATTAATAAAGGCAACAATATGCCGTTCTGAGTTTTCAATGGTCAAGATGGTCTGGTTCCTCAATTCACTCTCGCTAAAAACCCCTTGTGAAAAGCATAGTTCGGTTCTATCCATATCCTTTAACCAACTATTGGAAACAAGTACCAATTGTTGTAAAAAGAGATCTGTTTGAGGCGCGCTGTTTACTTTAAAATAAAATCCACTTTTCTTGAGTTTATTAATGGAATTTCGCAATGGCTTTGCATCGCTTCCTTCCATAGTGAAGGTTTCAAGATTAACAAAAGCATCCTCTCCCAAAAGCAATTTCTTTTTGCCAAGATTTTCATATGTTTTTAAGGACTGCTCCGGAATGCGATAGTAAATGGCATTTAGGTTCTTTGAGAGCATTGCGGCTTCAAACTCTTTTATTTTTTTCTGAATGACTTCAGAAGAAAAATCCTTTAATACTGGGTTTTCCAAAACCACGGCATAGCTTTTTGTTGTTTTATAAGCTATAAAGCCTTCATCATTAAAGAAATAAAATTGCTTGTCTGGGTAGGTTTTAAAGTAATCCATAGACGAATTGCCATAAGCCTTGATCATTAGCTTAGCTTTTTCAAATTGTGAAACATCTACCATCGATTTTTGTTTAAACCGCTTAAACAGCAGCCAAAAAAAATAAAGCATACTAGATATCCCTAAAAGATGGATGCTTGTTAAAAAATACCGTCCAAAGACCGTGACAGGGTTTAAATTGGCATCAATAAGCACAAAGCTTTTTAAAGTTTCCCTAATGGATTCTCCTAAGGTAAAATCTATTTTAAAATGGCGTGGGTCAATAATGTAAAACCCTAAAAAACCATATATTAGGACACAAACCATAAATATCAGTCCATTTTGCCATTGCAACTTTTTTAACGGAATGGATTTAATATAATAGGTTTTACGTTGATAAATTAAAACTACAATGGCAACAATTGCCAATATGGCTTCCTCGTAATCGATTCCTTTAAATAGGTGACCTATCAAAGAAAGTATGGATAAGAAAAGCGCAAAATAATAGGAGTTTTTATATCCTTTGATAAGTGTAACAGAAGAAATTAGTAAGACAATCCCAATAACAAGCACAGCAGTATTGGACATTTCGATAATATGATAAGGAATAAAATCCTTCAGAAATTGTAGTCGAGACACCAATGCAGGTGTTAATGCTGATAGGATATTAACAATTCCCAAAAACAAAAGCAAAATAGGTGCCAACAGCTGGGTAAAGAGTCGGTCCTTTTTAAATAAAATGGCTAACAGACCAAGAAACATAACACTCCAAAACTCAAAAAAACGAAATAAAAATACCACAGAAAGTGCAGAAACAGCACTATAATCGAATAAGGTAAGTGCATAGGAAAGTGCTAATTCAATGGCACCAATCCCTCTCAAAAACGGCGAACTCAAAAGAATAATAAGGACCAAGGCATAACCAATAACTGCAACCATCCAAGAAGCCGTAAAACCTAATGCACCCATTGCAATATACAAATGCGCAATGCCTATTACTTCGATTACACATGAAAGCAATACAACTTTTAACAACTGTATCTTATTTATAGATTGTTTTCGCAAAGCATTGAGAATGTTTACGAATCCAGGTGCGTTTTTTTCAATTTGCCTATAAACAAATCCGTGTTTAACAAGGCTTATGACAAGGTAAACAAGTAAACCGAAAATAGCAATGAGGCCCATAATGCCATACACCATAGCCTCCTTGAGATCGCCTTTTAAAAATAATAAAACAAAGGCTGGAAGTGCTACCAGAATACTGGAAACCACGGAACATATCGAAAACAAAGTAGAAGCATAATAAATGTAGTTCTTTTCAATACCTTGTTTTTCCTCAATTTCCTTATTAAAAAATAAGACATTGGTTAAAGTACCTGCAGGAATAAAAACACTGATGAAATTCCGTTTCAAATAGAGTAACATTCCAACTTTAAATGGAATTTTTTTTTGGATGGCCTTAAAACTATATTGATACATCCATCCTTGAACAATTACAAACAAAAAAACCAATAACACACCCAATACAAGCCATATAGTCTTTGCTTGCGCTAAAACCCCTTTTACTTGAGTTAATTCTGTTTGCTCTTGTTTTATGAAGTAAATGGCCAATAAAACAGAAAACACACCTAATACTATCTGTAAGATGATTTTCCAATGTAACGTAATGTTCTTCTTACTTACGTGCAGCTCCATGTTACTCCTTGGTATTTTTCCAAATAACATTGCTATATGGATAAGGAATTTCGATGTCTTCTTTGTCAAATCGGTCTTTAATACTTTCTAACAAATCACAGCCCATAACAAAAGCATTGCCAGGATTGGCAGCCCAAGTCCAAGCACGCAATGTGATCGAAAAATCACCTACTGAAATAACACGTATTGGAGCAATATCGGTGTCCTCTTTTTTATGGAGATGTTCTCGATGGTCAATAAAAAAGGGATGGGATATAATTTCATCCTTCATAAGTGTTTTGGCTTTTTTTATATCGGCTGTATAAGAAATGCTTATCTCTACCCATTGGCAACAAATATCTTCGGCAAAATTTGCGTTGATAATCACTTCATTGCTCATGATTGAGTTTGGGATAATAACCCGTTTGTTTTCATAATTCTTAATAATGGTATGCCTTAAAGTAATATCTTCAACCACGCCACTATTGGATCTAACCGTTACTCTATCTTTCAATCGGTAGGGTTTTGTTACGACTATCATTATACCACTAATGATATTGGACAAGACTTGTTGGGAAGCAAAACCGATAACCGCAACCAAAACACCTGCTCCAGCTAAAATAGTAGTAGCGATGTGCTTTAAATTGGGAATCATAAAAATAACAAAACTAAAGCCTATCAAAATAATAACAAACCCAATAACACGCTGTAAAAACTTTGAGTTGGTGGCATCAAAACTATCATTAATCATGTGTTTTTGAATACCTCTACCAATTATTCTATTAAAAAATAAATAAATTATTATAGTCATGACAATAATAATTATGACATGAGTCAAAAGAAATGTATCCTGCTTTAAACTATCCAAAAACGATTTCATCATAATAGTGTTATTTTCTATTTTTAAGCCATGAATCCAAAGGCTGTAAAACAATATTTATAACAAGAACCAAAACAGTACTTATCAAGCTCTCCATAAAATACCCAGAAGCTGCTAAACAACCTATGGCTGCACTGCACCAAATAGTGGCTGCAGTGGTTAATCCATGAACATTAAAGCCTTCTTTAAAAATGATTCCAGCCCCCAAAAAACCAACACCTGACACTACTTGTGCAATAATTCTCGTAACATCCACATCATTGGAAAAATGATTGAACTGAATGGACAGCATGGTAAAAACAGCTGCTCCAGTAGCCACTAACATAGTGGTTTTTAGTCCCGCAGATTTATGCTGCCATTGGCGTTCAAAACCAATGCAAAGCCCAGCCAATGCAGCAGCAACAAGTCTCAGTAAAAAATCTGTTGTTGTCATAATTATTTTAAAATATAAAATTCAGAATTATAATAGAATTAAAAATAAAGCGATTTTAATTGTGAAAATGCTACTTAGGTAGCAATTAATAATTCTAAATTAAATGTCTTATTAAAACAAGTTAATTCATAGAGTTTTCAAAAAAAGGAAACTATAATTACTGTTATTGCCAGAGCTATTGTTCCCAAAAAGTAATACGGAGAATTACATTTTTAATACTACTCCCTCCTGCTTTTGCAACAAGACTGCCCAAAAAGGTTAGAAAAATAACGACAAAACCCTATTGTAAATACTCCATTACAGCCAATAGGTAAAAAAGAAGCACCAGAGGACCAGACAGCTTCCTATGGCTTTGCTTGAGTAATATCTGTTATCCCAAATTCATCTCTTGCGTGAGTTTTTAATTTTTATTAAGTTGCTATTTACCCTTCTAAACCAATTTTTTTTTGTGGCTGTAAATAATCAATAGACTCAAAAGAGTTACACTAACTAAAGTTGCAGGAACTGTACCTAAATCCAAACCACCCAAATCACGTGTTTTTGTAAGTAAATCTCCAAAAGTGGCACCAAACGGACGTGTGAAAACAAATGCAACCCAAAACAAAACAATATGATTTATTTTGGTTGTATAATGCAATAGAACTACAATTATAATAACCCCAGCAGTTACGATTGCTCCTTGCAAATAACTCAATCCAATAGTATCACTTAAAAAGTCGCCAAAAGCCGTACCCAAACTATTTGAAAAGAGAATAGCTATCCAATAAAAAAGTTCGACTTTTCTATCAAAAATAGGATAAACCTCAATTTTACCAATGGTTCTATGCCAAACCCAAAGGGTATTTAACAGCAAGGTTATTAATATCAAAGAACCCGCTAGATAGCCTAAATGAAGCGTTCTGTCCATAAAATCAGATATTTCTGTACCAACAGTTGTCGTGCCAACAATGACCAACCAAAATAAAACAGGAAGGTACTTTTTAGCGTTTAATTGAACAATCAACACCAAAATAAAAAATAAACCAGTGATTCCAAGACCAACAGCATAGCCTAATTTAAGGGTCTGGGCCAACAAATCGCCCAAAGTTTCTCCTAAGGTGGTAGCGATAATCTTCATGACCCAAAACAGCAGTGTAATCTGTGCTACTTTGTTTAAATTTTTGAAATGAACATGTGTTTTTTTCATCTTATCTATTTGATTCATCTAACAGGTTGCGCTTTTTCATCACTTTTAAAATCAAATATATAACACCAGAAATTACAGCACCATAAAACCAAAATCCCATTTCAAATTCAAAAGGTTTCATTTCTACAACATCCCCAACCAAATCAAAAATCCAAAATAGAAGAAAGACAGCACAAAGACCATTCTTTTCTTTTTTAAGTACCTTTTTAAAACTAAACGGATAGTTAGCCTTTTTATAATTTTTGAAAGACGGAACAAATGCAGGTACGTTTTTTGCCCATTCTAAATAGGTTTGCCCAAATTTTACTCTCAAGAAATTTTCTTCTGCATACATAATCCGTTCATAATAAAAAGCGTAGAAAAAAATAAATGCAATAGAAAACCAAGCATTTTCAGTAAGCATGGCAACCCCAAGCCACATAAAAAAATTCCCTAAATATAATGGGTGCCGAACAACAGAATAGATTCCTGTTGTATTCAATTCTTCCGCAACTTGTCCAACTTTGGTATTTCTACCAGAAGTATTCTTTGGTGTATGTCCAACAGTAATAATTCGTATTAAAAGGCCGAACAAACTCACGGCAAGGCAGATAAATTCAAATCCTTCAGAAAACCAAGTTTCAGGTGTTTCTATTTCATAATATTCGGTATGAATATAAACTGATAATCCAATTACTAAAATAATTAAGGGCAGATAACTTCTGTTTTTGAACAGATAATCGCCTTGTACTTTTAATTCTTCTTGTAGAGACATTTTTGATAAATTTTTTAATTATTCATCAAATAACGTAAGTATTTTAATGCAAATTTTAACAGAGAGGTGCAGAACAATTTATCTGTACAAATTGGTGGTGTTAGTGTAGAGTTTTCTTGAATTCCGTAGGTGTTAAGCCCTTGTGTTTCTTGAATATGGCGTTAAAAGAGGATTTTGAATTGAACCCGACATCATTTGCTATGGCTAAGAGTGTGAAATGGTCATTCTGGTCGTTTTTCAACCGTTTTATAAATTCTTCAACACGATACCGATTAATAAAATCCTGAAAACTTATGTGCATATGTTCGTTCAAAACCTCAGAAATATACTGACGAGGAATGTCTAATTTTCCAGAAACATCGTGAATCGATAATTTCGCATTGAGAAATAATTGATCCCGTTCCATGGAACGGATCAGATCCGATTGGTATTTGGCTATTAGTTTGGGATTTAAATTGGAGTTTTTATATTTATTTGTTTCTGTTTGTGGTAAAAGTTCTTTGCTTTTATTCAGCAATTTAAAAGCTATATAATAGAACAGAAACGCAACGACCAATAAAAGATAGGTGTTGAAATTTTGGTCATTGAACAAGGGTATTTCTGCGTATCCAAGGGTTTTAAAAATATCATTTATAGAAGAAAGTCCAAACAAAACAACAATGGGAATGGCAAAATAAATAATCCAATGTTTCTTTTTGACTGTAACAATTGAATATATAATTAACGACAAGTAAACAACAAAAGTTAATTCGGAAAGAATTTCAAAGATTTCGACAAACAAATTCTCTTCAACCAATTTTATTTCAATCCCTTCAATAATGAAATAGATTATATTGGGAAGGAAAAAAAGGTAATCGACTTTATCAAATTTGTCCTTTCCACTTTTATAATATCTAAAAAACAGAAAAAGGAAGGTTATAAAAAGTGAACTATCAAAAAGAAACCAATCTGCATCCTGAATGAAAATATTGTTGTCGTCGTCCCCTAATATATATAACAAAACGGAAAATAAACTTCCAAACAACAACCAAAATGTTGTCTTTTTATAATCTTTGCGATTGATAAACAAAACGGAAAGGACAAAAAGCCCTTGAATTAAAGCTATTATTTGAAGTGTTTTAAGCATGCGTTTTATTTAACCATTTGCAAGTTAGAAAAAATTGTGATTTCAATTAGCATTATTAACTCTATTGCGTTAAGTATATAAATCAATGCGTAAATTTATAATCCATTATTTTAAAAACAATCTTTTGGTATAAAAACGTTAGCCATTAATTGGGAGTCGATATACATTACTTATTCCATCAAATTCTTTCTTCAATATCCTCTTGATAATAATCTAAATAGACACAGGTCCAATAAAAACACTAGCCGAATAAAAATTATTTCAATAAGTTAAAGGCTTGTTTGGCAATCTCCAATTCTTCATTAGTAGGAATGACTAGGATTTTCACTTTGGAGTTAGAGCTGCTTATTTCTCGTAATTCTTTGGATCTTAATTCGTTTTTAGCTTCGTCTAAAACAATTCCGAAGTAATCCATTTCTGCGCACACCAGTTTTCGTATCATGTTAGAATTCTCACCTATTCCAGCTGTAAAAATAATAGCATCCAAACCGTTCATTGCCGCAACATAAGCGCCAATATATTTTTTAATACGGTAAGCGTTCATGTTTAAAGCGAGAATACACTCTTTATTTCCTTTTTCAGCTGCAGCCTCAATATCTCTTAAATCACTGTGTCCAGTAAGCCCCAACATGCCACTTTTATTTGTGAGCAGATCCTTAACTTCATCCATACTATAGGCTAAATTATTGACTAAATGGTAAATAATCCCATGGTCTATATCGCCACTTCTCGTTCCCATAATCAAACCATTGGAAGGTGTAAAGCCTAAACTATGGTCCATACTTTTACCATCCATAATGGCCGTCATACTGCATCCATTGCCTAAGTGAATGGAAATAATTTTGGATGTTTTGAGTTTTAAATAGGCAATAGCTTTTTCGGAAACATATTGGTGACTTGTTCCGTGGAAACCATAAACCTGAATACCTTGTTCTTCATAAAAATTATTAGGAATTGCGTACTTATTGGCTACTTCAGGAATGGTTTGATGAAAAGCAGTGTCGAAAACGGCAACTTGTTTTGCCAAAGGAAAAACCTCTTCAGCAACAAGAATGCCTTCTAGATTCCCTGGATTATGCAAAGGTGCCAAAGCAGCATATTTTTGAATATCTTGCTTCACTTCTGCAGTGATTAAAGTGGTATTTGAAAATGAATTTCCACCATGAACCACACGATGCCCAACAATTTTAATATCATTTGTACTCTCAATAACACCTTTTTCAGGATCTAGCAATAATTTTACAATTTTATGCAGGCCTTCCTTGTGCGTCCTTATTTTATCTGTTTGTTGAATGGAAACAGAATTTGTCTTATAATTCAAACTGGCATCTTTATGGCCAATTCGCTCTACTAATCCACTACATATCAAGGCTTCGGAAGGCATTTCTATTAACTGAAATTTTATAGAAGAGCTTCCAGAGTTAATTATTAATATGTTCATAGGTTTTTATTTTTTAAATGTCTTGTGCTTGAATTGCAGTTACAATTACGGTGTTGAAAATATCGTCTGTGGTACAGCCTCGGCTTAAATCGTTAACAGGTTTGTTTAATCCTTGAATTATGGGTCCAATAGCTAATGCCTTGGTTTCTCGTTGTACTGCTTTATAGGTGTTGTTTCCTGTATTTAAATCTGGAAAAATAAACACATTGGCTTGTCCGGCAACTTCAGAGTCTGGCATTTTAGACTTACCAACGGCAATGTCTACTGCTGCATCATATTGAATGGGACCTTCCACTTTTAGGTCCGGTCTTTTTTCCCTCACAATTGCTGTTGCTTTTCGTACTCTTTCTACATCTTCTCCAACACCTGAAGCTCCTGACGAATAGGACAACATGGCAATTTTAGGTTCAATCTCGAAAGCCAAACTGGTTGCTGCCGATGAAATAGCGATTTCAGCCAATTGCTCCGCTGTTGGATTCGGATTGATTGCACAATCTCCATACACAGAAACGCGATCTTCCAAAAGCATAAAAAACACAGAAGAAACAATGGAAGCTTCTGGTTTTGTTTTTATAAACTGAAGCGCTGGAATAATGGTGTGTTGGGTAGTATGAGCTGCTCCTGAAACCATCCCATCTGCATGGCCCTTATAAACCATCATGGTGCCAAAATAAGACACATCTATCATTAAATCTTTAGCCATTGCCAGATTTACGTTTTTGTGTTTTCTAAGTTCGTAAAGAGTTTCTGCATAATCGTCGAAATAAACAGATTCACTAGGGTTTATAATATTGATTTTGTTTAGATCCAATGCAATATCGTGCGTAGTTAGTTTTTCCTCAATCTCCTTTTTATCTCCAAGTAAAGTGATTTTTACAACATCTAGCTCTACCAGTCGTTTGGTTGCTCGTAAAATACGTTCATCCAATCCTTCGGGTAATACAATATGCTTTTTATTGGCTTTTGCTTTTTTCAATAAGTTATACTGAAACATTCTAGGCGTAATTCCATTTGTTTTGAAGGTAATAAGACGTTCGATTAATGCATCAATGTCTACATACTTTTCAAAATCCTTGATAGAAAGTGTGATCTTTTCAGTGTTTTGGGCATAAATTTGCGACTTTATATTTCCAAGACTATTGGTTACAGAAAATGTACCTCCTTGTACTGAAATAATAGGAACAACCGCTGATAGCCCTTCAATAAGTTTAATAATGGAATCTTCGGGTATTAAACCGCCTGTAAGGACGATTCCCGAAATAGACGGATAATTATCTGAAATATTTGCCTGCAAAGCTCCTAAAATAATATCGGCTCTATCTCCAGGCGTAATTACCAAAGCATTTTCCTTTAAATGAACAAGATAGTTATGAAGTTGCATAGCACCCACACTAAAATTACCCGCTTGATTGTTTACATGGGCTTCTCCAAAAAGAACTTTTGCATCCAACGTGTCCACAATTTCCTTGATGGAAGGATGTGATAAAATAGGATTTAGCGGAATTGCATTTACAATCACTTCCGATGGTAAGTATTTTTGCAATTCAGTAACCACCAAGGCCTGGTTTTTAAACTCCACTTTATTGGCTATAACCGCTAAAACTTGAACACCTTTATCCCTAAATGAATCGAAAGCCATTTGTAAGTTACCCACAAATTCGTCTAATGTTTTTCCAACACCACTCGCTAATATAATGGCGGGCACTCCAAGGTTCTTGGCAATTAAAACATTAAAATCAAATTCCATAATGGAACCATCACCAGTAAAGCTTGTGCCTTCCACTAAAACGAAATCAAAACGATCTTCAAGGGCTTTAAATTTTTCAATAATCTTCCCAATTATTTCACCATCCTTGTTTTCATTCTTCATCTTGATGACCTCACTTCTTCTAAAGGCGTAGGCATCTTCAAATTTTATATCTAAGTTGAAATAGGTGGAAACCGTATTTATATGATTGTCTATTTCCCCGGGGTTAAAGTCGTCAATAATAGGTCTAAAATAGCCTACTTTGGCTGCCTTCCCCAATAGAGATTGCATCAACCCTAATGAGACAATAGACTTACCACTATTAGGTTCTGCAGTGGCAATATAGATGGCTTTGTTCATTTTTAAAATTTTGACAAAAGTATGAAACATTTTGCATCCAAGTGGCGAAGACTTGTATTATTGGACGAGATATTTTCTTTTAACTGAATTTGAATAGTTATCTAAAATTTATTATCAATAATAGCTCTCTATTTAAGCAATTACAACGTATAAGTTACTCTCGCAGTTCATTTTCTTCTCGAATCGACTGTTCTGTTTTTATCTCACATTTTTTAACGTTCCACAGCTTCTAGCTTGAAGATAGTTCTCTTATTTCAACATAATACCTCCTGTTCTTAAAATATAAAACCACTCTTTTTTTAATTCAATTGAAGGTTTAAGCTGTTTACAAATACTTTGTATATTTGTCTTGATTGGTTATCAATTAAGAATCTATGAACAAACCCATACACCAATTTTTCACAGAAGATCATCATCGCATTGAGAAATTGTTGATTAATGCGACGAAAAAATCGGGTGAGATTGAAATGGATTATTATCATCAATTTCGAACCCAATTGTTGCGACATATCAAAATGGAAGAAAAAATTCTTTTTCCAGCAGCAAAAAAGGCAAATCCTGAGGTGATGAAAGAACTCCTTCCTCAATACCGACTTGAACATGGAGCCCTGACCGCCTTAATGGTGCCTCCCCCAACTTTGTCCCTAATAAAAGTGATAAGGTATCTTTTGGATAAACATGATCTGGCTGAAGAAGAACCAGGAGGATTATATGATGTTTGTGAGCGCTTGACCCATGAACAAACACAAGAAATTTTAGAACAACTCATGGCAACAAAGGAAGTTCCTGTTCACCCTCCCAATCCGGCACCAATAGCAATGGCTTCGGCCAGGCGTGCTTTGGAAAGAGCGGGTTATGATTATGATGAAATGCTTCGAAACGCTGAAAGTCAAAAAAAATAGAAGCATTTAAAAAGCGTTCATAAAAAAAGGAACCTTATTGGCTCCCTAAATACTTATTCTTTTGTTTTGATGACTCTGACCTTCCATTCGTCCGGACCTTTTTCAATATATTCCCATCTAAAAAGATCATCACTTTCTGCTTCCATCTGGTAATAAAGAGGTATGGGATCATGATCGTTGATGAATTCAAAAGCTTCACCCGGTTTTGTATCAGCAAATGCTTTATAAAACATTTCATGGCGCTCTGTTGGTGGAAAAGGACGTAGATCAAATTCATTCACAATAGCATAACCATCATCTCCTAATCCGCTTTTAACTTTTTTAGTGATATGTACAACGTATTCATTTGGCTCTTGCTTTTTATAGGTCCAAGAATGTTGCCCTTCAAATTTCTGAGTAAAAATATCGTGGATTTCCTTTGGATTTTCAGCAGCAATTATTTCCATAATATCCCCTGGCTCCATCATGCCATAACGATGAAATACGATTTGCTTCCATTCTTTCTCATCAGCTTTCCGAAGATCGAGCAATGTTGAAATATCTGTAAATTCTCTGCCTTGTGATGCCTCGGTACGAGTCACTTTCACAGTCCATTCTCTTCCCCCTCGGTTGAGATATTCCCATCCAACTACATCGCCATAAATGGAGCGGAACTCGTAATAGAGCGGAATAGGGTCATGATCGTTGATAAAAACAAAACTGTCATCAACGGGTAATTCCTTAAAAAGTAAAAGTAATCTTCTATGTCTTTCAATAGGAATATGTATGCGCATATCTAATGCTTCTGCTTGTGTTTTTGTATCCAAAGTACTTTTTTTTAAAGTGTGAATTTTTATTTTTTATTGCTGATTTATTCTTTCTATTAAGAAAAAAATTAAATCAAAGGCAAAGATAAATAGTTTCATTCACACGACACAAATTATATCGGACAAATTTGTCCTTAATAAGAAATTTTGCTTAAATTTGCACCTAGAATTAATAAAGTTGATCTCTAAAACGTAATTAAAAAATGATAAATCCACGTATTGAAATCAAAAAACAACAAGAATATTTGCCACATAAAACATCTAGCACCTATTATAATTAAACTAAACACCTAATAATTAAATAAAATAAAAATGGAAAATTCAAACATACTAAATGCAACGCTTCTAGAGCCAAGAATAAAACATGCTACCATATTTGCACGTTATGATGAACTTAAACCTGGAGAACATTTTATTCTGCATAACGACCATGATCCAAAGCCACTTTACTACCAACTTATGCAACTAAAGGGAGACGTTTTTACCTGGGAATATTTAGAGCAAGGCCCTGAATGGTTTAAAATAAAAATAACCAAAAATTAAGTAATCAATAATTAATTAAACAATTTCAACAAAATGGAAATACTAGTAGATAACATTCTTAATGTAACCTTGTTAGAGCCTAAACATAAACACCCTACCATTTTTGCACGGTATGATGCGTTAAATGAAGGAGAAAGTTTAACCATACATAATGATCACGATCCTAAACCACTTTATTACCAACTTCTTGGAGAAAGAGGGAATGTTTTTACATGGGAATATTTGGAAGAAGGTCCAGTATGGTGGAAAGTTAAAATACGAAAGAATATTTGTGGTGAAATCGATGAAACGCTAGGAGAGCTTGCTGCAAAGGATTTACGCAAAGCAGAAGTTTTTAAAAAGTACGGCTTAGATTTTAGTTGTGGTGGAAAAAAAACGGTAAAAGAAGCTTGTGCAGAGAAAGGACTTGATGTCACTAAAGTAGAACAAGAATTACAGCAAACGGATAAAGTTCCAGCTTCGCACCCTATGCCCTATGATGAATGGGAATTGGATTTCCTTGTAGATTATATTGTTAACACGCATCACCGTTATCTTAGAAAAAATTTACCGGACATTGCTAAATATGCCAACAAAGTCATGGAAGTTCACGTCGAACAGCATCCGGAACTATTAGAAATCAATAATATAGTTCAAGCTGTAAACGAGGAAATGACAGCTCATATTGCAAAAGAAGAAAAGCTACTGTTTCCATATATCAAAGAGTTAGCGCGTGCCGATAAAAGTATACCAAAGCCAAAAGCAACACATTTCAACTCGATAGAGGATATTGTTGACAATCATGAAAAAGAGCATGAAACCGTAGGAAATAGTTTGAATAGCATCAAAAAACTCACCAATAACTACGTGTTACCTGATGATGCTTGTGCGAGTTATACCTTAATGTATAGCATGTTAAAGGATTTTGAAGAAGACACGCTTCTACATATTCATTTAGAAAATAACATTCTATTTCCAAAGGCCATTCAATTAGAAAAAGAATAATGAAACCAATTAACGCCAATACCAAAATTGCTCGAATTATAAAAGAACATCCAGATGCATTAGAAGCGATTATCAGCATCAGTTCAAAGTTTGAGAAATATAGAAATCCCTTGTTGAGAAAGGTATTTGTTGGGCGAACAACTATAGCTATGGCTTCAGAAATGGCTGATTGCGAGATGTCTGTTTTCTTCGATAAACTCAAGCCATTGGGCTTTGAAATTGATGAAACAACGCTGCCCATTGAAGAGGAAACAAAAGAACTGCCAGCATTTATCACAGCACTTACAAAGGAACAGATTATCGATTTTGATGTGCGTGAATTGCTAGCTTCAGGCAACGATCCGCTGAGCTTAATTTTAGGCAAAATTAAAACGGTTCAATCTGGCCAAGCATTAAAAATCATTAATACGTTTGAACCAGTTCCGTTGATTAAAATGTTGGAAAATCAAGGATTCGTTACTTATACAGACGTCATAAGTGATGCTTTAATAGAAACATATTTTTATAAACAAACGGACACGGATACCATTTCAGAAACACCCGAAGCAAGTTCAAGTAAAGGATGGGATGATGTTATGGATCGATATAAAAACCATTTAGTAACGATAGATGTAAGGGAATTGGAGATGCCACTCCCAATGCACACTATTTTAACTGAGCTGGATAAATTACCTTCAGATAAAGCTTTGCATGTATATCATAAACGTATTCCTGTTTTTTTACTGCCCGAATTGGCGGAAAAAAACTTTGAATACCGTATTAATAACATCAGCGATGGTAATGTGCATCTTTTAATCTATAGAAATTAAAATGTTTGTTCCAAGCGGCAGCAGTCCTATAAAAAACACATCACATAAAGTGGTCATTCCTTTTTATGGCTATGCTGCAGTATCATTTTTACTAGCAACCATATTAATGATGTTAAAAACGGATGCATTTACCCAACATTATTTTAACCCCTACACCTTGGCTATTACACATACTATGGCATTGGGCTGGGGCACAATGATTATTCTAGGCGCAAGCCATCAGCTATTTCCGGTTCTGATTGAAGGTAAATTACACAGTAATGTACTGGCTCATCTATCATTCTATTTTGCCGCAGTTGGTATTCCCTTATTGATTTTTGCGTTTTATAAATTTGATATGGGTATCATCGCACAAACGGGAGCAATTCTTATCAATCTTTCCATAATTTCTTATATCACTAATCTTGTTGTTAGCATCTCTAAAAGTAAAAAGGGAAATGTGCATGCCATGTTCGCAATTACTGCTTCGTTCTGGCTCATTTTAACCACTGGATTAGGGCTTTTATTGGTTTATAATTTTACGCATGATGTGCTTTCGAAAGATTCCTTATATTATCTTTCATTTCATGCTCACATGGG
>NZ_DATGNO010000122.1:0-6684 GCF_035306705.1 Xanthomarina sp. | reverse complement strand
GTGCAATCTATAACTTCTGGTACAGATAGAATAACTTCTTCTATTTCTTTCGGACTCACTCTTTTTCCAGCTACTTTTAAGATTTCTTTTTTTCTGGCCATCAAATAATAATATCCATCTTCGTCAACTATGGCAACATCTCCTGTATAAAGCCAATCATTTTTAATGGTTTTCAGCGTTTCCTCGCCCTCTTTGTAATAGCCCAACATAATATTCTCGCCTTTGGCCAATAATTCACCTTCTTGATGTACGTCTAGACTTTCACCTTTTTCATTAACAATCTTAAATTGCACGCCAGGAATAGGCTTTCCAATAGAACTTGTTTTTTTATGGATCATAGAAGGTTCTAAATATGCTAATCTTGCCGTAGCTTCGGTTTGCCCATACATGATATAAAATTGCTTGTCAGGAAAGGCTTGGGTGAATTCATCTATAAAAACTGTATGCAATTTCCCTCCTGCCTGAGTAACATATCTTAAATCTGGAAATGGCGTCGTTTTAAAAGTTTTTGATTTTTTTAATAGAATTTGAAAATGACTAGGGACACCTGCAAAACCAGTACATTTATAATCCTTCATATCGCTTAAAACTGCACCTAAAAACATAAAACTATTATTTAAAACAAGAGAACCTCCGACTTTTAAATGGGTGTGCAAAAGAGATAGACCATAGCAATAGTAAAAAGGTAAAACTACGCACATAACATCTTGGGCTGTTAGGTTCAAATAAGAAACAATAGACCTGGTGTTAGCTATAATATTCTGATGGCTTATCATAACTCCTTTAGGAGTCCCGGTTGATCCAGAGGTGAAAATAATTTCTGCTAACTGCTCTTTTTCAACCTTAACATAATAATCTTTCACAGCTTGAATATCTCCAATCTGGTCCAATCCTTCTTCTTCTATAACAAGAACATGCGACGGAATTTCATATTTTCCCCGAACACTTTTTGCCATAAAAATGGTGTCGCAATCGGTGGTTTCAATTATAAAATCTAGATTTTCTTGTTCTATGGCAAAGTTTAAAGGCACACATACATTTCCGGATTTCAAGATTCCCAGATAAGCCGAAATAAAGAATTTTGAGTTCGGACTTATTAAAATCATGTTTTTCTTGTCCCCAAAATACCTATTTAAAAAGGAGGCCAGTTTTAAACTTTCTGTATGGAATTCCTTAAAAGAAACCGTTTCTTTAGAACCTAATAAAAAGTTCTTGTCCAGGTCTTTTGAATTTTCAAAAAGGTAATCGAAAACATTCATGTGTTATAATTTAAAAAATAGGACGCATTCGTAAATACTCTGTTGTTTTTCTTTTTCTTTCAAAACTTGTATAGATATTTTCAATCTCTTTGGCTGTTTTGTCCATCACTTTTCCAACCTCATCTGCTGGATAACCATTTTCCCATCCATACCAAATTAAATCCATAGATTCAAAAGGCATTTGGTAGAAGAAATCTTCTTGTGTTTGTTCTGCTGTATAGGTATCTGTAGTTGGGGTCCTATCAATAATTTCTTGTGGCACCCCTAAATGCTTTGCTAATTGGTACACTTGTGTTTTGTAAAAATGTCCAATTGGCATAACATCTGCTCCACCATCACCATGTTTTACAAAAAAACCTTGTTCAACCTCATGTTTGTTCGGGGTTCCAATAACAGCATAATGCATACGCTCGCCGTGGTAATAAAGCATTGCCATTCGACTACGTTGTTTAAAATTAGTAGAAGCAACAATTTGCAAATATTCTCTTGCTGGCAAAAGCTTGCTAATAACTTCGCCATTTGGCTTAATAACGGTAATAGAGAAAATTGCAGGAATATTTTCGGCTATATTTTGTTTGATTTCAATTTTTGCCTTATCCTTAGCTTTATCGAAACTTGGAACCACTCTTAAAATAGCATCATCTCTTCTTTCGTAGCATCCAAAACCGTCTAAAGCTTTGGTAATGTCCTCAACCAAAGTGCTTACTCCAAATTTAGCAGCTAATTTTTCGGCTAATTCTCGACTATCATCACTTGAATCTTGCTCTGGAAGCATAATGGCCAGCACGTTTTTAGGTCCAAAGGCTTTAGCAGAAAGAGCCAAGCAAACAGAGGAGTCTATACCTCCACTAATTCCAATAACGCCTCCACGACGTTGTAATTTTTTAGCAACATCCGTCTTTAGTTTGTCTATAATATCGTTACAAACTTGATCTATATTCTCTATATGAATAATGTCTTTCGAAAAAGGTTTACGTGGTTCTGATTTCATAGTTTTAATGGTTTTATTCAATAATTATTTTATCTAAGGTGATTAAATCGCTTTCTGATAGTTCTGGGATAGATTTTTTCACAAATAATTCGTATAAAATTTGAATGGATAAAATAGCAGTCATAGCCATATTATCTATTTCTGAAACACCTTTATTCGATGTTATTTTTGAATGTAAGGTTTTCACGTGTTCCAAGTTAAAAATACCAAATTCTTTGATGCAATCCTCTGAAAGCATAGTTTTTAAATAATCCGGCAAGTCTTCTGAAACAAAAAGACTTCTAATAGGTGCGCGATAGGCTTGTTTGGATCGGTTTAAAATTTCTTCTGGCAATCTGCCTACCATCATTTTTTTTAATAGGAATTTTTCATTTAAGCCATGTAGTTTTAAATCTGGATGTAATTTCATACAGAACTCAATAACTCGATGGTCTAAAAACGGATAGCGACCTTCAATGGAATTGGCCATTCCCATTCTATCTCCTTGCGAAGACAACAAATAGCCAGACATAAATAAATTAATTTCCAGCCATTGCGCTTTTGTAAGATAATCATAACCTTTTAATTTAGATTCTAGCTGTTTTTCTAAATCTTCAATTGGTGTATAATCTTTAATGTCTTCCTTAATGGCATCCGAAAAATAGTTCTTAATTCTACTGGTATTATGCCATCTTAACAAATGCGAATAAACTGGGGATTCGGTTTCACTAAGCTTATACCCAAAAAACATTTTTAGCATGTTACTGCTCGAGTCGCGAATTTGTGGTAAATAAGGATAGAGTTTTTTTAGTAATAAAGGCCTGTATTTAGACTTTGGGTCTTTAGCCCAAAAGTGTTTGATTTTTGTTTCTTTAAAAATATTATAGCCACCCAAAAGCTCGTCTGCACCTTCACCTGTAATCACCACTTTTATGTTCTGGTCTTTTACGCTTTTAGCCAGCAAACTCATTGGAGTTGGTGCTGTGCGCAATAATGGTGCTTCCGCATACCAAATAACCTCTTTAAAATGATTTGAAATATCATTTTCACTACAAGTTACACTAGAATGCTCTGTATTAAAATAGGCTGCCGCTATGTTTTGATAGGACGACTCGTCGAAATCCTTTTCGGTAAAACCAATAGAAAAAGTTCTTAATTTTTCAGGGGAAACCTGTTTTATAAAAGATGTTGTAATGCTAGAATCAATACCACCACTTAAATAGGCGGCTACTGGAACATCGGCTCGAAGTCTTAATTTAATGGAGTCTAAAAAAATGGATTCAAATTCTTTGGCAGCTTCTTCCACATTATCAAACGCATAGGCATCAGGTTTTACAATAGGTAATTCCCAATAAGTGCTTGTGGTTATATTTTTAGAATTAACAAGCATGTAGCATCCTGGAGGCACTTCAAAAACATCTTCAAATACCGTATTTGGAGATAAAGCAGTCCAAAAAGTAACATATTCTGCAAGTGCTTTTTTCGAAAACTTCAGTTTAATTCCTGGATATTCCAAAAATGTCTTTATTTCAGAGCCAAAAACAAAAGTATCTTCTATTTGTGTGTAATACAAAGGTCTGATTCCAACTCGATCTCTAGCCAAAAACAATTCCTCTTTAGTTTTATCCCAAATTGCAAATGCAAACTGTCCGTTCAACATATTAAGACATTCCAGACCGTATTCTTCATATAAATGAACAATTACTTCCGTATCGCTACTTGTTTTAAAAACATGATTTTTTTTGAGTAAATCTTCTTTCAACTCAATATAATTGTAAATTTCACCGTTAAATACAATCCACAAGCTCTCGTCTTGATTAGAAATAGGCATGGTTGCTCCAGAACTTAAATCAATGATGCTTAATCGTACACTACCTAAACCTACCTTATCAGATACATAAACACCACTTTGGTCTGGACCACGATGTTTAATTCTAGTAAGCATGTTTTGTAATGTTGAAACAGATTGCTTCTTGTTTAAATTTCCATAAAAACCAGCGATGCCACACATATTAGATTCGTTGTTGGTTACCGATTAAATTAAGCTTTAACGGCTAGTTTATTGTTTACAAAAGAGACAATATTATTTATAGATTCGAAGTTTTTAGGATTCAATTCCTCATCATTAACTTCTACTTCGAAAGTTTCTCCCAAAAATTCAATTAGAAACAATAAGCCCATAGAATCCAACAGCCCATTTTCAAAAATCAAGGCATCATCTTCTACATCTTTTACATCTGACAGTGAGGCATCTAAAATATAAGATTTTATATCTTCTTTAATTTCGTTTATATTTTTCATTAGAAAGTAAGGTTTTAACACGAATATGCGATACTCATGTTTTAATTATTGATTAATAGCGTATTATATATTTTAAAAATCCAGTTAATTAGATTTTTAAAATTGATTTACTAATATTATTACCGATTTTTTTTGCAGGATTACCTAAATAAACACTCCATTCTTCGGTATTTCTTGATATTGTTGTTGCTAACCCTACCAAAGTACCTTTTGCCAAAACAATTCCATTTCTTAATGTAGAATTTGTACCTAAATATGAATTTTCTCCTATAACACAATTATCAGCCATAGCCACATGAGAAGCAAAAGTAACATGATCTTTAACCACTCCGTGGTGAGCCACCAAATTAAAGCTCCACATCATTACATTATTTCCAATTTTAGTAAAAGGGTGAAAAATATTTCCAGATTGTATAAAACAATTATCACCAATATCATCTGTATAAATAGTAGCCTTACTACTAATATAGGTTATCATAGCATAACCTTTTTCCTTAATTGCGTAATAAACTTTTTCTCTTACTGTATTCATTTGTTCCGAATTCATCGGTGCGAAAAACTTATATTCATCAATAGGATACATTTTTTCTACAGTTTCAAAAGCAATAACAGGTAAGGTTAGAAATCTTTCGTTTCCTTGCAAATTCTCTTTATATTCACAAAAAGCAACAACCTCATGATCCGAATCATTTGTTAAATAATAGTGAGCTATTTCAGCCATTTCCTTTAATCCAAATATTATTACTTTAGACATTTTAGAGTTAGTTTTTATAATTAGTTAAAATCAATTTTATAATTATTAAAAAGTTGTTCATATTACATTTAAACAAATGATTAAACAATAATTTTAATTAAGTTTTGAATATAACTCCTATTTTATACTTAAAACATGGCATATCGAAAAAACTCATTATAAGGTATTTAAAAATCGGCTTAATGCATAGTCGTACACTACCTAAACCTACCTTATCAGCTATATAAACACCACTTTGGTCTGGACCACGATGTTTAATTCTAGTAAGCATGTTTTGTAATGTCGAAACAGATTGCTTCTTGTTTAAATTTCCATAAAAACCAGCTATGCCACACATATTAGATTTGTTGTTGGTTGCTGATGAAATTAAGCTTTAACAGCTAGTTTATTGTTTACAAAAGAGACAATATTATTTATAGATTCGAAGTTTTTAGGATTCAATTCCTCATCATTAACTTCTACATCGAAAGTTTCCCCCAAAAATTCAATTAGAAACAATAATCCCATAGAATCCAGCAAACCATTTTCAAAGATTAAGGCGTCGTCTTCTACATCTTTTACATCTGATAACGATGCTTCTAAAATGTATTTTTTAATATCGTTTTTTACGTCGTGTTGTTTTTCCATTCTTAATATATAACATTTAATAAATTATCCAATTCATAGCATAGATTTAGAATCTCTATCTATTCTACTATTAATTATGGTTAGGGAGAAATTAAATAGTATAGATAACAGCAAGTTATTGAGTCTAATATAATCCTATTTTCGGAAACTAAAAAAGAGTATTTTAAACTATTCGTTAAAGTTGACAAAACATCAGATTAACGTGGCCAAATTACGTGTTTACGAGTTTTTATAGTTTATGAAATCTCTAAAACATCAATATCTTTTATAAAGAGGCCAATATTAGTATCTTTATAGAAAGAATAAATTAAGATGAAAGATATTGCTCTAATTGATGATACTTTTATAGAACAAAACACGCATTTTCCTACTTTGATATCAAAATTAAAGGCTGCTTTTGCTTCTTCGACCATTCAAGTTCCGATGCGGCATCATCACGATTTCCCAAATCCGAAAGAAAAGATAGACTCAACCTTGCTACTAATGCCTGCTTGGAATCCCGGAAAAGAAGCTGGTGTTAAAATGGTAACTGTAAGTCCAAATAATGGGATATATAATCTACCCGCAATTCAAGGCACATACTTATATTTAGATGCGCACAAAGGCTCGATAAAAGCCATTCTAGCTGCAAAATCTTTAACTGCAAAGCGCACAGCTGCAGCATCCGCATTGGCTTCTAGTTATTTGTCTAGAGAAAATTCATTTTCACTTTTAATGATTGGCACAGGGGTCTTATCGGTTAACTTAATCTTAGCCCATGCCAGTGTTAGACC
>NZ_DATGNO010000121.1:0-25745 GCF_035306705.1 Xanthomarina sp. | reverse complement strand
AATGCTGCCAGTAAAAATACCTTAATGGAAACTTTAAATATTGAAATGATTGATTATGGCCCCGATTTTCTAATAGCCAGAATGCCGGTAAACTCTAGGGTTTATCAGCCTGACGGTGTTTTGCATGGCGGTGCCACTGCAGCTTTGGCGGAGAGTGTTGGAAGTTTTGCCTCGCATTTATTTATCGATATAGAAAATAATTTTGTGCGCGGTTTGGAAATTACCGCCAACCATTTAAAAAGTGTGAGAGAAGGTTATGTGTATGCCAAAGCTACTTTTTTACATAAAGGGAGAACGACGCAGTTATTGGATATTAGGGTTACAGACGATAACGACAATCTAATTTCTATTTGCCGACTTTCAACCATTTCACTACCAAAAACCAAATAATGACCTCTGAAGATTTTTTTCAAAATATTCATCAGCATTTAAAAAAGCAATTACCTTTTGTAGTCTATAGAAAACCAAATGAAGGTGAAGTGAAAGCCATGCTTCAAAATACCAAGCAACTTCATCTTATTAAAGATTATTCGGAAAAGGGTTTTGTAATGGCTCCTTTTGATGCCACCAAAAGCTCTGTTTTAATTCCTTTTGAAGCATCAGTTTCTATAGCATGCGCATCTGTCAACTTAAGTGAACTTTTAGAACTAAGCAATAAATTAGTAAAAAAGGGTACGTTTCGAGATAATTCTGAAGATGTTGATTCCGATAGAAATTTTCATATAAAACTCGTTCAAAAAGGTGTTGAAGCCATAAAAAAAGCACAGTTTGGGAAGGTTGTTTTATCCAGACGTGAACCTTTTGGATTGAAAGAAGAAAATCCCATAGAAATTTTTAAGCGTTTACTTCAAAATTATCCAACGGCATTCGTGTATTGTTGGTTTCATCCAGAAATTGGTTTGTGGCTTGGAGCTACACCCGAAAATTTAATAAGTACCGAAGGCTCTCGATTTAAAACCATGGCTTTGGCTGGAACGCAGAAATATGAAGGAACAGAACAAGTGCTTTGGCAAAAAAAGGAAAAAGAAGAACAACAATTTGTAACAGATTTTATTTTACAAAGTCTGAAGGAGTCCACGGAAAATATACATATTTCGGAAGTTAAAACGGTTAAAGCTGGAAATCTTCTTCATTTGCAAACCAATATTTCAGGAATTTTAAACTTTAAGAATTCCAGTTTTAAAGATTTGCTAGACCAATTACATCCAACGCCTGCCGTTTGTGGAATGCCTAAAGAAGCCTCTAAACAATTCATTTTAAAAAACGAAAATTACAATAGAGAGTTTTACACAGGCTTTCTAGGCGAATTAAATTTACAGGAAAAAAACACGAGAAATACCAACAGACGAAATGTTGAAAATAATGCCTATGCTTCCATAAAAAACGTATCTAATTTATTTGTAAATCTGCGTTGTATGCAAATCTTAGATAAAAGGGCACTAATTTATGTTGGTGGAGGCATTACCAAAGATTCAAATCCAGAAGCAGAATGGCAAGAAACCTGCTCCAAAGCTTTGGTGATGAAAAAGGTATTGCAATAATTTTATATCGTTAGGCTATTTGTTACATTTACAGTCAGATTTTTTCTAAAATGCTATATTCAAAAAACCCTCTGGCTCAAACTGTTATTCAGTTATGTAAAGCCAAAAACATTCAACATATTGTAATTTCTCCAGGAAGTAGAAATGCGCCATTAACCATTGGTTTTACCAACGACCCTTTTTTTACATGTTATAGTATTGTGGACGAGCGTTGTGCTGGATTTTTCGCATTAGGTATTGCGCAACAAATAGAAGCTCCTGTGGCTCTTGTTTGTACGTCTGGAAGTGCTTTGTTGAATTATTATCCAGCCATTTCGGAAGCTTTTTATAGCGATATTCCCTTGGTGGTTTTATCGGCCGATAGACCTAACTATTTAATAGGAATTGGAGATGGACAAACCATCAATCAGAAGGATGTGTTTGCCAATCATATTTTATTTTCAGCCAATTTAAAGTTGAATTTCGAACATGCGCCAAAAAACTTAAATGAGTCAGAACCTGCAATTATTAGATCCATAGAAAATAAATTGGAACGTATGTTAGGTGTGAAACAGGAACTGGAGGACGAAAACGAAACCAAAATCAATACGGCCATCAATAAAGCTATTTTATCTAATGGCCCTGTTCATATAAATATACCTTTTGAAGAACCTCTTTATGAAACGACGGATAATCTTTTAACCAATCCGAAAGTTATCGATATTGAAAAGAAAAAGAAAAAGATTGACGACTTCTTTATTCAAGAATGTTACGACGATTGGAACAGTTATGCTAAAAAAATGATTTTAGTAGGAGCCAATAAACCCAATCAAATCGAACAAAAAATTCTAGATGAATTGGCTAAGGATAGTAGTGTTATTGTGTTTACGGAGACCACGTCTAACATCCATAACAAGCAATTTTTTAATAGTATTGATAAATTGATTGCGCCTCTTACCGAAGAAGAATTTAAAGATTTACAACCAGATATCTTAGTGACTTTTGGAGGCTTGATCGTGTCTAAAAAAATAAAAAGTTTTTTACGAAAGTATCAACCAAAACACCATTGGCATATTGATAAGAAAACAGCAAACGATACTTTTTTCTGTTTAGACAAACATATAGAAGCCACACCAAACAATTTTTTCAACTCGCTTTTACCAAGACTTACGCACTTTGTGAAAAGTGACTATAGTTCCAATTGGAACGAAGTGAAAGCAAAGAGAAAGGAAAAACACTTGGAATATGTCGAAACCATTCCGTTTAGCGATTTTAAGGTTTTTGATGAAGTTTTAAATAATCTGCCAGAAAAGATTGTTTTACAATTAGGAAACAGTTCTGCCATTAGATATTCGCAACTTTTTGATTTAAATAAAAATATTCCGGTTTTTTGTAATCGCGGTACAAGTGGCATAGATGGAAGTACAAGTACAGCCATTGGTTGCTCTAAAGTCCATAAAAAACAGACGGTTTTAATTACTGGTGACTTGAGTTTCTTTTATGACAGCAATGCCTTGTGGAACAACTATATTCCAAATAATTTTAGAATTGTTGTAATAAATAATCAGGGAGGTGGAATTTTTAGAATTCTTCCAGGAAATAAGGAATCTAAAAAATTCGAAACTTATTTTGAAACTACCCATAATTTTTCTGCGAAGCACCTTTGTAAAATGTATGAGTTAGATTATGCTACTGCAGTCAATGAGAAACAGCTAAAATACCAGTTAAAAACATTTTTTACAGAATCGGAACAACCCAAGTTATTAGAAGTATTTACACCTCGAACAATTAACGATCAAGTGTTATTGGATTATTTTAAATTTATAAAATAGTGTGAATAAGATTTGAATGTTCTTTTAATTTATGGTTTTATCACAAAAAAGTGTAAAAAGCTATAAAAAATTTCATATTTGTGAGGATATCAAGAGAATTTCACTTTTAAATACATAAAAATTGTTTATATTTAGTGTTGAATTATTATTAATCTATAAATTAAAATAAACATGGGAAAAAGAGACGAATTAATTGTGAAGTATGCTGCAGATTTAAAAGACAAATGTGGTGTTAATCCAGATATGGACTTACTAACAAAAGTTACTATTGGTTGTGGACCATCAATTTATAATGCGGATGCAGCAACTGTTTCTGCAACAGATCCTTCAGAATTAGCTACAGTAAAAAATAATTTTCTAATAAAAAAATTAGGATTAAAAGACGGTCCAGACTTAGATAAAGGTATTCAAGTGGTTATGGATCAATACGGACAATCCAACAGAAATAAATATAGACCTGTGGTTTATTATTTATTGACCAAACACTTTAAAAAAGAATCCGTTTATAAATAATCTAAAATTTTAGTATTTAAGCGTTACAATTCCAAATTTAGAATTGTAACGCTTTTTTTATTTCTATAGCTAATATTATTACCTTTACAGCACGATAAATTTAGGAGAATACAATACCTTAGAAATAATTCGTGAATCTGAACAAGGAGCCTATTTGGCAGATGAAGAAGGAAACGAAGTGTTATTACCAAATAGATATGTTCCAGAAACATTTAAGATTTGGGAAAAAATTGAAGTGTTTGTTTATTTAGACAACGAAGAACGCTTAGTTGCAGTAACAGACAAACCATATATTAAAAAAGGCGATTTTGCTTTATTGAGATGTAATGCCGTTACTGAACATGGGGCCTTTTTAGATTGGGGCATGCTTAAGGAGTTATTTTGTCCGTTTGGAGAGCAAGCTTTTAAAATGAAAAAGGGAGGCTGGTATTTTGTGTATTGTTTTTTAGATGAAAAAACCAATAGATTGGTAGCTTCCAGTAAAACCAATCAGTTTTTGGATAATAGAGAACTTACGGTAAGTGAGTTTGAAGAGGTGGACTTAATTGTTTCCCATCCATCAGATATTGGCATGAATGTTATTATCAACAAAAAGCATTTAGGACTTATTTTTAATGATGATATCTTCCAGGATTTAAGTGTTGGAGATCGTTTAAAAGGATATGTTAAAAAAATTAGACCCGACAATAAAATTGACGTTGTTTTAGGTCAAATAGGCTATAGAAATATTGAACCAAATGCCGAAGATATTATGGATCAATTAAGAGCTAACAGTGGTTATTTAAAATTAACTGATAAATCCGATCCGGAAGATATTAAACGCATCCTTCAGATGAGCAAGAAAAGCTTTAAAAAAGCTGTGGGTACATTATATAAGCAAAAACTTATTGAAATTAAGGACGACGGAATTTATTTGATATAACGTAAAATTTCATATTAAAAGAAGAACGAAACATGAATGAGATAAACTGGAAAACTGCCAAAGAATACGAAGACATTACCTATAAAAAATGCAATGGGGTTGCAAGAATTGCTTTTAACCGACCAGATGTTAGAAATGCTTTCAGACCAAAAACCACCAAAGAATTGTATGATGCTTTTTATGATGCTGGTGAAGACGTAAATATTGGAGTTGTATTGCTTTCCGCTGAAGGTCCTTCTTCGAAAGATGGGGTATATTCCTTCTGTTCTGGAGGCGATCAAAAGGCTAGAGGACATCAAGGTTATGTAGGAGAAGATGGGTACCATAGATTAAATATTCTAGAAGTGCAACGGCTTATCAGGTTTATGCCAAAAGCGGTTATTGCTGTAGTTCCAGGATGGGCAGTTGGTGGCGGACACAGTTTACACGTGGTTTGCGATTTAACTTTAGCGAGTAAAGAACATGCCATTTTTAAGCAAACAGATGCCGATGTTACAAGTTTTGATGGGGGTTATGGCTCTGCTTATTTGGCCAAAATGGTGGGTCAGAAAAAAGCACGTGAAATCTTTTTCTTAGGAAGAAATTATTCGGCTCAAGAAGCGTTTGAAATGGGGATGGTAAATGCCGTAGTTCCTCATGAAGACTTAGAAAATACAGCTTATGAATGGGCGCAGGAAATATTAGGGAAATCGCCAACATCCATAAAAATGCTAAAATTCGCAATGAATTTAACAGACGATGGCATGGTTGGACAACAAGTATTTGCTGGTGAAGCAACCCGTCTAGCCTACATGACGGACGAAGCAAAAGAAGGTCGTGATGCTTTTCTTGAAAAACGCAAGCCTAATTTTCCAAAAAAATGGATTCCTTAAATCTATAACCATCTCAAATCTTTTTTATGTTTAAAAACTATACAACCTGGCTGTCAGCTTTTAGGTTAAGAACCCTTCCTTTATCCGTTTCCGGAATTATTGTAGCTGCAAGTTTGGCTGCATATAATGGGGTTTTTAATTGGATGGTGTTTGTCTTTGCGCTTTTAACCACTTTGAGTTTGCAAATTTTATCTAATCTTGCGAACGATTATGGCGATGGAATAAAAGGTACAGACAATCATGAAAGAGTGGGGCCACAACGTGCCATACAAAGTGGGGTTATTACTCCGGAAAAGATGTTTGAAGCCATAAAAATGAATATTCTTATTACCATTGTATTGGCTCTTTTATTAATTCTATCTGCTTTTGGAACGCATCATTTTCTTTTGGGACTGTTGTTCTTTGGTATAGGTTTAATCTCTATTTATGCAGCTGTAAAGTATACCGTTGGAAGCAATGCCTATGGATACAGAGGTTTGGGAGATTTGTTTGTATTTGTGTTTTTTGGTTTTGTAAGTGTTGTTGGCGGTTATGTTTTGTTTTCAAAACAAATAGATCATGTGGTATTTCTTCCGGCGTGTACCATTGGTTTGTTAAGTGTAGCTGTCCTGAATTTAAATAATTTACGTGATATTAATTCCGATAGAAACGCCAATAAAAACACGCTTATCGTTAAAATGGGCTTCGAGAACGGCAAAATATATCACTATTTTTTAGTGGGTTCAGCTATTGTATTATCGGCTTTATTTGGCATTCTTTATTATACATCTATCTTCAACCTAATTTTTGTTTTGGTTTATATTCCTTTAATTAAGCATTTGCTTATGGTTAGGAAAAATAATGAACCAAAATTACTAGATCCGGAATTAAAAAAATTGGCTTTATCTACTTTTGCCTTATCTGTTTTATTGGCAATCGGACATTTGTTATAAGATTTAAGATATAAAATAAACACGCAATCTCTTGTTTTTCAAGTCAATATGTTTTATATTTGATGTGTTGATATTCTATTATCAATACCATGAAGCATATTAAATGGCTTCATATTTTGGGGATTGAAAAACTCAAGCAAATTACTGAAATTTGTTTGAGTTTTTTTTTGTATTTTCCATTTTCAATAACTTTCTATTAAAATCTCTCGATATGAAAATTACTTTTTACGGTCACGCAAGTTTAGGAATTGAAGTTAACGATGTTCATATTTTAATTGATCCGTTTATTTCGGCAAATGAAAAAGCCGCTCATATTGATATACATTCTTTAAAAGCAGATTATATTTTATTGACCCATGCGCATCAAGATCATATTTTGGATGTGGAAGCCATTGCAAAACGTACAGATGCTGTAATTGTATCTAATTTTGAGATTGTTACTTATTTTCAGAATAAAGGTTTTGAAGGACACCCAATGAATCTTGGAGGAAGTTGGGATTTCGAATTTGGAAACGTTAAATACGTGAATGCCATTCATACATCTTCTTTCCCAGATGGTAGTTATGGAGGTCAGCCAGGTGGTTTTGTAATTGAAGGCGAACGGAAAAATATTTATATTGCTGGAGACACAGCGCTTACCATGGATATGAAACTAATTCCGATGCAAATTAAATTGGACTTGGCCATTTTACCCATAGGAGATAATTTCACCATGGGAATTGATGATGCCATTTTAGCAAGTAATTTTATACAATGCGATAAAATATTAGGTTATCACTACGATACTTTTGGATATATTGAAATCGATCACGAAGAAGCAAAACGTAAATTTTTTGATAAAAATAAAGATTTAATGTTATTGAAAATAGGGGAGAGTATTGAGTTGTAATAATTATTTCAATAGATCTCCATGCAAATCATTAATTAACTCGACTCTTCAACACTAACCTATGCAAGAGCTTTGGGAAAAAGCGCTTTAAATACACGCCTAGCACTTCTTTTTTACCAATATAGACTTCGTATTTTTCTTTTCTAATAGCTTTAAGCATGCGCTTTACAAAGACATCAACTTGTAAACCGTTTTCGGTCATGCTATCTTGTTCACCTTGTTTGCTACCATCAGCTGTTAGGGCATTTCTAGCAACATTTGTATTTACAAATCCTGGGCAAATCATGGTTACTTTTATTTGGTCTTTGTCGTGTTCCATACGTAAAGCATCAAAAAAACCATGTAAGGCATGTTTGGCTCCACAATAAGCTGACCTGTAAGGAGAACTAAACTTCCCCATAATACTGGAAACAACCACGTAATGCCCGTTCTGATTATCAACAAAATGTGGTAGAATAGCTTTACTTAATGCCACCGTTCCTAAGTAGTCGATTTCCATAAGTTTTTTATCGACCTCAATGGAGGTCTCTATAATTGCTGAACGCTGACTGATGCCTCCATTATTAATTAAAACATCCACACGTCCAAAGAGTTTCAAAGCATCTTCAAACACAGATTCCATATTAGCGTAGTGTGCCAGATCAAAAACCAAAATCTTTATGTTTTCGGAATTTTTACATTTTTTTTGCACTTCTAAAAGTTGATCTTTATTTCTAGAAGAAAGTATTAATTTACATTCTTGTTTGGATAACTCCATAGCCAAACTTTTTCCTATGCCACTGGAAGCTCCGGTAATCCAAACTACTTTATTTTTAAAGGTCATGCCAATGTGTTTTCGCTTTCAACAGGAATCGAAGGCTGCTGGATTTCTACTTCAGACTGCGATTGTAAACTAGCATGAAGCCATTCTTCTCTTAAATCATTACTTCCTTTTCCAGTGCCATCATGTCTCCAACCAGGAGGTTTTATAAGATATTTCATTCTATTTAGCAAGGATGTTTTACTAGTAAAAACATCCTTTAACATGTGGAACCATTCAATATAAGCTACTTTAACAGGATTAAATGTGTGGATGTTTTCTACCAAGCCATAAACTACTTTTTCCTCGTCCAATTCCTCTTGAAACGTTCCAAAAAGTTTGTCCCAAATAATTAAAATACCAGCATGATTTCTATCCAAGTAAATGGGATTGCTACCATGATGAACTCTATGATGTGAAGGCGTGTTCATAACAGCTTCAAACCATTTAGGAAGCTTGTTTATGGTCTCTGTATGAATCCAGAATTGATACAGCAAACTCACGGACATTTGTAATAATATCATGGCAGGATGAAAGCCGAGCAAAGGCAACCACAACCAAAAAATAAACGTATAAAAACCACCAGACCAAGTTTGTCTTAAAGCGGTACTTAAATTGTAATGTTGTGAAGAATGGTGTACCACATGCGAAGCCCAAAATAATCTGCATTCATGCGAGATTCTGTGAAACCAGTAATAGGATATGTCGTCTGCAAAAAACAATAGAATAAAACTCCACCAAGCTACTGGGATAGTAAAAAATCTGAAGTTTTCATACACAAAAAATAGAGCTAATAGAACGAATCCTTTACTTAAAAGTCCTATAAAAACATTTCCTAAACCCATTGTAATAGAGGTAAAGGCATCCTTAGCTTCGTACGCTTTTATTTTTTGTTTAGTTGTAATAAACAACTCCAAAAGCATGGAAATTATAAAAAATGGAATGGCAAAATGAATGAGATTTGGAAATTCTGGCATGACTATTAAATATAATTGGTAGCCTAATGTACAAAATATTTTGTCTATTTTTGAACCTTACTATGAAAGCAAGCTACCAGAAATACATTTTAAACTTTAAACAAGCCAGCGGCACGTCTAGAGGCGTCTTAAAAACAAAGGAAACCTGGTTTTTAATCCTTGAAAAAGAGGGGAAGATTGGTGTAGGAGAATGTGGTCTTTTTAAAGGTTTGAGTACAGACGATGTGCCACATTATGAAGAAATTCTACAATGGACTTGTTTAAATATTCATTTGGGTTTACAGGTGTTATTAGAGGAGCTTTATAAATTTCCAAGCATTCAGTTTGGATTGGAAACAGCTTTTGCTTCGTTTAAAAGTGAAGATTCTTTTAAAATATTCCCTTCAGAGTTTACTCGAGGAACAGATGCCATTCCAATAAATGGCTTGATTTGGATGGGTTCTGAAGATTTCATGAAACAACAAATAAAAGAGAAACTTGAAGCTGGTTTTTCCTGTATTAAAATGAAAATTGGCGCTATCGATTTTCAAACGGAATTACAGCTTTTAAAATCCATTAGAAAAGAGTTTTCTTCAAAAGTTATCGAATTGCGTGTGGATGCCAATGGGGCTTTTTCACCGTCAGAAGCTTTGGAAAAATTAAAAATACTTTCAGAATTTGATATCCATTCTATTGAACAACCTATAAAACAAGGTCAAATTGAGGACATGGCTAGTTTATGTGAAAAAACTCCTTTAGCAATTGCTTTAGATGAAGAACTGATTGGTATTTTTTCAAAAGAAAAAAAGAAAACCTTGCTTCAAACAATAAAACCACAATATATTATTTTAAAACCAAGTTTGGTTGGCGGTTTTTTAGGAAGTCGGGAGTGGATTGATTTAGCAGAAAATCAAAAATCAGGCTGGTGGATTACAAGCGCCCTAGAAAGTAATGTGGGTTTGAATGCCATTGCACAGTGGACTTACACCTTGAAAAGTGCTTTGCCACAAGGTCTCGGAACAGGAAGTTTATTCACTAATAATTTTACCTCTCCTTTAAATGTAAAAAATGGTACATTGCAGTACCAAAAAAATAAACACTGGAATTTTAACTTATAATATATGTATATAGCTCAAGCTTTTAATGCGTTACACGATTGGTGGAGATACTTAGTTGGAACCATCTTAATTATTATTGCCGTAGTTATCGGGCAAATTCCGTTTACAGTGGCTGTGTTTATGAAGGCCATGAACGAGGGAGAAAGTATTTTTGGATTGGACGAAACCAAAATGATGACCATGTTGGAACCCAATTTGAATTTGTTTTTAATGCTGCTTTCCTTTGCAATTGGTTTAGTAGGACTGTTTTTGGTTGTAAAACTGCTTCATAAGCAAAGTATTGCGTCCTTAACAACTGTTAGAAATAAGATAGATTGGAAACGTATTTGGTTTGCTTTTATACTTTGGGGCGTTATAAGTTCTGGATTTATTCTTTTTGATTATTATTTAACTCCAGAAGATTATGAAGTTAATTTTAAAATGCAACCGTTTATCGTTTTATGCGTTATAGCAGTCGTTTTAGTGCCTTTGCAAACCAGTTTTGAGGAATATCTATTTAGAGGGTATCTAATGCAGGGAATTGGGGTTTTGGCCAAAAATAAATGGGTGCCTTTGTTGACAACTTCAGTTGTTTTTGGAATGTTGCACATTGCAAATCCCGAAGTGGACAAACTAGGTAAGATTATTATGGTTTACTATATAGGAACAGGTCTGTTTTTAGGAATAATGACTCTAATGGACGAAGGAATGGAGTTGGCTCTAGGGTTTCATGCTGCCAATAATTTATTTACAGCCTTATTGGTTACTGCAGACTGGACGGCTTTCCAAACACATTCTGTTTTAAAAGATATGTCTGAACCAACTTCTGCCAGTTTTACCGAAATATTCATGCCAGTTTTTATCGTGTTCCCTTTATTATTGTTCATTTTCTCTAAGAAATATAAGTGGACCAATTGGAAGGATAAATTATTTGGTAATATTGAAGCGCCAATAGTTGAAATACCTTTAGTTAATACAGCATTTGAAGAAAACGTCTTTGAAGATAACAGCCATACAGAATAGAATTTATGATTCCTACTTACGATAAAGTTCACAACCGATTTAAACTAAACAACAAGACCTATACTTACAACGGATTAAATGAGGTTGCCTATGCCTTTATCAAGGAAGGGAAACCATTTGAAAAGGCTTTGGGCGATTTTCTTGCAGATTGGTTGGATTCTAAAGATTATATAAAAACCAAAACCTCTGGGACTACAGGAAAACCAAAAACCATAAAAATTAAAAAGCAGGCCATGGTGTATTCTGCTATTGCAACCGGGAATTATTTTGATTTAAAACCAGGAGATAAAGCGTTGCATTGTTTGCCCACAGAATTTATTGCAGGAAAAATGATGCTGGTTCGAGCCATTATTTTAGGATTGCAAGTAGATGTTGTAGAACCTGGATCCATTTTAAATTTTAGCTCCAAAAAACATTACGATTTTTGTGCTATGGTTCCAATGCAAGTTGAGAATAACTTAAAAAAACTAACTCATGTTAAAAAGCTTATTGTTGGTGGCGCTCCCATGTCCAATGAGCTTATAGAGAAAATAAGGACATTAAAAACGAAGGTTTATGCTACTTATGGCATGACAGAAACCATCACGCACATTGCCGTTAAACCATTGAATAATTTTAATGAGGCAGAAAGTGTCGAGACCTCCTACTATCATACACTTCCAAATATTAGTATTTCTCAAGATAATAGAGAGTGTTTAGTTATTGATGCTCCACAGCTTTCTAAAGAAAATATAATTACCAATGATGTGGTTAAGCTACATTCCGAAACCTCTTTTGAATGGTTGGGAAGAATGGACAATGTTATAAATTCTGGAGGGATTAAATTTTTCCCTGAACAAATAGAAGAGAAATTAAAAAGCATAATCTCACATCGATTTTTTATTGCTTCAGAAGCAGATGATAAATTAGGAGAGAGATTGATTCTTGTTTTAGAAGCAGATAATATCAATTTTCCGACTTCAGTTTTTGATACTTTGGATGCTTATGAAAGACCAAAGAAAACCTATGTAGTTTCAAAATTTGTCGAAACCACTTCTGGTAAAATTCAACGTTTACAAACGATAGCTGCAATTAAAAAATAAAATTATTGCTGCATTTTAAAATAGTAATCCGCTGAATGTTTCCCTGAGCCATAAAACATAAAAAACACACAAACCAATAAAGTAATACTTGCTAATAAAAAATTAGTAGCATTAAATTCTCCCATAAAATTGATTAGAATAGCACCTATTAAAACAGGTATTTGAACAATTATAGCCCATCTGGTCAATAAACCAAAAGTAATTAAAAGTCCACCAACTAAGTGTGAAGCAGCTACATAATGAGCCATAATCATACTTCCAGCATAATTGTCCATTGGTTTAATTAACTCCACCAAGAGCTCGCTATTCGATACAAAATGGACGCCTTTCATAAATAGAAAAGCGCCTAAAGCAATGCGTAAAACATCTAATGGGTAATAGGAATGTGTATTTGCCCATTTGTTTAAGGTTTTTATTTTTCCCATGATCAAAATGTTTGATTTTCAATCATTAAGGTACGAAAAATCTGTTTAAAATGAAAGGCTACACTTGAATAACTCCCAAATTAAATTTTTTCTCAATAGGAGCGTGGTTCGCAGCTTCAATTCCCATACTAATCCAAGTTCTGGTATCCAACGGATCGATTATAGCATCTGTCCAGATTCTGGAAGCAGAATAATATGGAGACACTTGTTTGTCGTAGCGATCTTTTATTTTATTGAATAATTCGTCTTCTTTTTCCTTGGTAATTACTTCGCCTTTCTTTTTTAACGAGGCTGTTTCAATTTGAAGCAATACTTTTGCAGCACTGTTTCCACTCATTACAGCCAATTCGGCACTTGGCCAGGCTACTATTAACCTTGGGTCGTAGGCTTTTCCACACATGGCATAGTTTCCAGCACCATAACTGTTTCCTAATATAATCGTGAATTTTGGAACCACGGAATTACTTACGGCATTTACCATTTTTGCACCATCTTTAATAATTCCTCCATGTTCGCTCTTGCTTCCAACCATGAAACCAGTCACATCTTGCAAGAATACCAATGGAATTTTCTTTTGGTTGCAATTGGTAATAAAGCGCGTGGCTTTATCCGCGCTGTCATTATAGATTACACCTCCAAATTGCATTTCGCCTTGTTTTGTTTTTACCAATTTTCTTTGATTGGCAACAATTCCAACGGCCCAACCGTCAATTCGGGCGTAGGCTGTTATTATGGTTTTTCCATATCCAGCTTTATATTCATCAAATTCGGAATTATCTACCAAGCGCTTGATGATTTCATACATATCATATTGATCTGCACGCGATCTTGGCAATATTCCATAAATATCTTCTTGTATTTCTTTTGGTTTTTTGGAGTCGGCTCGGTTAAATCCAGCCTTATCGAAATCGCCTATTTTATCGACTATCCTTTTAATTCGGTCTAAAGCATCTTTATCATCTTTCGCTTTATAATCGGTAACCCCAGAAATCTCGCAATGGGTAGTTGCGCCACCTAGGGTTTCGTTGTCAATGGTTTCTCCAATAGCAGCTTTTACCAAGTAACTTCCTGCTAAAAAGATACTTCCTGTTTTATCCACTATCATGGCCTCGTCGCTCATAATTGGTAAATAGGCGCCACCAGCTACACAGCTTCCCATAACAGCAGCAATTTGGGTAATTCCCATACTGCTCATAATGGCGTTGTTTCTAAAAATACGTCCAAAATGTTCTTTGTCTGGAAATATTTCATCCTGTAAGGGTAAATAAACACCAGCGGAATCCACTAAGTAAATAATTGGTAATCTGTTTTCTATGGCGATTTCCTGTGCACGTAAATTCTTTTTCCCAGTAATAGGAAACCAGGCTCCAGCTTTAACGGTGGCATCGTTTGCTACAACTATACATTGCTTTCCTTGGATGTATCCCATTTTCACAACAACACCTCCCGAAGGGCAGCCTCCATGTTCCTCATACATGCCATCTCCAGCAAAAGCAGCTATTTCTATGCTATCTCTTTTTTCGTCTAAAAGATAATCAATGCGTTCTCTAGCAGTCATTTTTCCTTTAGCGTGGTGTTTTTCAATATTCTTTTTTCCACCTCCAAGTCTTACTTGGGCAAAACGCTTTTTTAATTCCGAAACTAAAAGTTTATTGTAATCTTCGTTTTTATTGAAGTTGATATCCATAGAAATATTTATTTGGGACGAATTTACAAAAGAAGAACATGGTTTAAAAGCGAATATTTTGTTAAATAACATTACATGGTAATAGTTTCCTAGGAAACTAATTTAATTAATTGTAAATTTGTCAACTAATCCAAATAACATATTTATGAAAAGGAATAAGATTATCTATTATGTAGCAACAGCTCTGTTAACTGTTTTAATATTATTTTCAGCTGGCATGTATTTTTTTAATTATGAGGAAGTAGCTGAAATGTTTACCAGTTTCGGCTATCCAACTTATATTATTTACCCATATGCTGTTATTAAGCTAGTCGGCTTATTTGCCATTTGGAACCCTAACTTTAAAATTATAAAAGAATGGGCATATGCAGGCTTCTTCTATGCATTTATCTTAGCCTTTTTTGCTCATTTCGTGATTAATGATGGGGAACATATTTCTGCTTTACTTGCATTTGTTTTATTAATAATTTCTTATATTTTTAGCAAAAAAATACAAGCTTAATTATGAAAAAAATTATTGCATTTGCGGGTAGTAATAGCAAACAATCTATAAATAAACAGTTAGTAACTTACGCTTCCTCATTAGTAGACAACATAGAAACCCATGTTTTAGATTTAAACGATTTTGATGTCCCTTTGTTTAGTGTGGATTTGGAAGCAGAGATGGGGCATCCAGAAAACGCTAAAAAGTTAGTAGAAGCGATAAAAAATGCAGATGGAATTATAATTTCATTAGCAGAGCACAATGGCGCTTACGCTTCAGTTTTTAAGAATTTATTTGATTGGATTTCAAGAATTGAACAAAAATCATTTCAAAACAAACCCATGTTATTAATGGCAACATCCACAGGAGCTAGAGGTGGAGCTTCAGTTTTGGCAATAGCTAAAGACAGGTTTCCTAGGCACGATGCAAATATTGTAGCAGATTTTTGTCTTCCGTTTTTTGCCAAAAACTTTTCAGAAGGAAAACTTATGGATAAAACTTGGAATGATGAATTACTAAATAAAATAACAATTTTTTCAAAAGCCATATAATATGGAAGTACAACATTCAGAATCGGGCAAAGAAGGAAAATTCTATATTGAGATAGATGGAAGTGAAAAAGCAGAAATGACCTATTCATATATAGATAAACACAAAATAAGTATAGATCATACAGAAGTTCATGAGGAACTAAAAGGACAAGGTGTAGGTTATATCCTTATGGAAGCAGCTGTTAAATTTATGCGAGAAAAAGATATCAAGGCCATTCCAACATGTTCATATGCAGCAGCAGTTTTTAAGAAAAAACAGGAATATGCGGATAGATTGGCATAAACTTACAGAAAATGGGAGATATTTCTAAAGACATACATTCTACTTTTCCAAATGCTAAAGTAAAAGCAATGATAAACATTCTATTTACTGCAAATTGGATTACTAGTTACCAAAATTTATTTTTCAAGCCTTTTAAAATTTCACTACAACAATATAATGTTTTGCGAATATTAAAAGGAGCGGGAGAGGCTTTAAAGGTTCAAACCATTAAAGAACGTATGATAGAAAGGGCGCCAAATGCTACACGATTAATGGATAAGCTTTGTGCTAAAAATTTAATAGAGCGTTTGCCTTGTCCAAATGATAGGAGAGTAGTACATATAAAAATTACAGAAAAAGGATTAAATTTACTTGAAGGTATTTCTAAAGCAAACCAGGAAGATTTACTTAAAAATTTAACCGAAGATGAAGCATCTCAATTAAGTGATTTATTAGATAAAATAAGATATTGAAAACGAGACTCTAGAAACTTGAGATGTGCTTGGTTTTTCTGAAATCATCGCATTTTCAATAAATGCAATTGATGTTTCTGGACAACATTTAATTGAAGTGCCAATGGTATAATGATTAAAACTTCAAAATATGAAAAAGCACCTCTAGGGGTGTTTTTATTGTTTTAAATACCGATATTTGCATTTCTACTAACTATAAAATTACAGATATAATGGCAATGAATAAGAATACTGTTTTGGCCTGGGCTACATCAATTATGATTTTTGTAGGACTGGCATTAATTGCTTTAGGAGCATTTAGATATGATGATGTAGCAGGTTGGGGATTTGCAGCCGTAGGAATCGGATTCTTTGCGGTAGCATGGGTTTTCAATGCCTTAAAAGGGAGGGTTTAAATATTTATTGTTTATAGTTCAAAGCTCTGGAGCTTTTATGTGTTATTTACGCAACTCAGAATTAAAAGGCCTAAAATATAGAAAAAGATTAATTTAACTATAAACCACAAACCAATTAACATAATAATTCAATAACAATTCTCTTATAATTATGAGCGACGATAAAAAAGTAATTTTCTCGATGTCTGGTTTAACCAAGACCTATCAGAGTGCGAATACACCAGTTTTAAAGAATATTTATTTAAGCTTCTTTTATGGTGCAAAAATTGGAATTTTAGGACTTAACGGTTCTGGTAAATCCACTTTATTAAAAATTATTGCAGGAATTGATAAAAACTATCAAGGCGATGTGGTGTTTTCTCCAGGTTATACTGTAGGTTATTTGGAGCAAGAGCCTCAATTGGATGATACCAAAACTGTTATGGAAATTGTAAAGGAAGGAGCTGCCGAAACGGTTGCCATTCTTGATGAATACAATAAAATTAACGACATGTTTGGTTTGGAAGAAGTTTATAGCGATCCAGATAAAATGGAAAAGCTTATGAACAGGCAAGCTATTTTACAAGATCAAATTGACGCTTCAGATGCTTGGGAACTCGATACCAAACTAGAAATCGCCATGGATGCTTTAAGAACTCCAGATGGCGACAAAAAGATAAGTGTACTTTCTGGAGGTGAAAAACGTCGTGTAGCCTTATGTAGATTGTTATTACAAGAGCCGGATGTATTGTTACTGGATGAGCCTACCAACCACTTGGATGCAGAATCCGTACATTGGTTAGAGCATCATTTGGCACAATATAAAGGAACGGTTATTGCAGTAACGCACGATAGATATTTCTTGGATAATGTAGCTGGATGGATTTTAGAGTTGGATAGAGGTGAAGGAATTCCTTGGAAAGGGAATTACTCATCGTGGTTGGAACAAAAATCCAAACGTATGGCCCAAGAGGGAAAAACAGCTTCCAAACGTCAGAAAACCTTAGAACGTGAGTTGGAATGGGTAAGACAAGGAGCAAAAGGAAGACAGACCAAACAAAAAGCACGTTTAAAGAATTACGATAAGTTATTAAGTCAAGACCAAAAACAATTAGACGAAAAACTGGAGATCTACATTCCTAATGGACCACGTTTAGGAACTAATGTTATTGAAGCAGTAGGAGTAAGTAAGGGTTACGACGATAAATTGTTGTACGATAATTTAAACTTCAATTTACCACAAGCTGGAATTGTTGGTATTATTGGTCCAAACGGAGCTGGTAAAACCACCATTTTTAGAATGATTATGGGAGAAGAGACTCCAGATAAAGGTGAATTTAAAGTAGGTGAAACTGCTAAGATTGCTTATGTGGATCAAGCACATTCTAATATTGATCCTGAAAAAACTATTTGGCAAAACTTTAGCAATGAACAAGAATTGGTTATGATGGGCGGCAGACAGGTTAATTCCCGTGCCTATTTAAGCAGATTTAACTTTAGTGGAAGCGAACAGAATAAAAAAGTAAACATGCTTTCTGGAGGAGAACGTAACCGACTGCATTTGGCCATGACACTTAAAGAAGAAGGAAACGTATTGTTGCTAGATGAGCCTACAAACGACTTGGATGTTAACACCTTAAGAGCTTTAGAAGAAGGTCTTGAAAACTTTGCTGGTTGTGCAGTAGTTATATCGCATGATAGATGGTTTTTAGATAGAATTTGTACACACATCTTAGCTTTTGAAGGCAACTCGGAAGTTTATTTCTTTGAAGGTAGTTTTAGTGATTACGAAGAGAATAAAAAACAACGTCTTGGTGGCGATTTAATGCCAAAACGAATTAAATACCGAAAATTAGTTAGATAGTTTTTGATGAATAGTACTAAAAAAGCCTCGAAATTTCGAGGCTTTTTTAGTTGATATATTATTAGATTTATTAATGGTTGTCGTATAAATGACTTTCAGTAAAGTCTTTATAGATTTTGTTGTTATCGTCGGAATCTATAGTAAACGTCTGACTCAATTTATCACTTTCTTTTCTTAATAAATAAGATTTTCTCCATCCTAAAACAAGTAGTATTAAGAAGAAAACAACCGAAATAAATAGGGCAGTAACAACACTGATTTGTTCCATAATAGATATAAACAGAACTCTGGGAAATAGAATATATTCTAACATGCAGGTACTCGATTTGGTTAATAGCTATTCAAATATAAGCTTTATTTTTAAACTAAACAACTAGCCTCTAAAAGATTAAAGAATCCGAGTCAAACATAATAAATGGATTAATTATTCTTGCATTCATCATTTTCAGGGGGCTCAAGCTTTTTTATGCTGTTAAACTTGTCTGTTTTTTATAGCAACAAGAATGCTTTTTAGATTTATAAACTAGCACAGTACTTATTCTGTTTTCCTAGCTCTTCCTGTGCTTAAACACAAAAAAAAATGTTTAAAATCACCTTATTTAGAACGGAAAAGGATGATTTAAATCCAATTTATAAAACGGAATGGTACTAAGGATTTATGCAAAAGAACTTTCCTAAGCTTGACCATGTTTGAATAAATTCATGAATAATTAAAAGTTAACTAAATCTATTTTTTAAATCTTCCACTACTAATTCAATTTGTTTGTTTTTCGCTTTATTTTCTAACCTAATGGCAGGCGCTTGTCTGACCTCACAATTAGAAATAGCACATCGTTCGCAGGTAACTCCAACTTCCGTGTTTTTTATTTTTGAAGATTCTAAAAAGGCTAATTTTCTTTTTAACTGTTTATCAATTAATAATCCCACACTAATACTTCTAAAATAGGACTCTCTAAAAGGATCTTTTGTTGCCGATGACAAAACGAGATAACTCATATTATCACTTGGATAATTAGAAATCTGCATATCAAAAATATGCTCTTTATTACTGGTGCTAATGTCTTTTAAAACCTTTAAGGAAACCCAGCGTCTGCAATAATGCTCATTGGTTTCGTTTGCATGCGGTGAATGTTGATGCGATAAATGCAATTCTTTTTTAAGATGAAATCTTTCGGTTCCTTCACGATGGGAAAAACGTAAAAAGAATAGATTTTGAATGTTAAAATCTTTGGGCAATATGTTTGTCAAACGCTGGTAAAACGATTCCGGAGACGCATTGAAGGATTGTATGATATCTAAAAGCAACTTCTCATCAAAGGTTTTTTTACTAAAAAGTTTACTGAGTTTTTCTGTAATGACTGCTCGTGGTAATATTAGTGCTCCAGCAAAATAAGAGGCATAAAAATTGTTTAATACCTGATCAAAGTTTTCGAATTTAATCCAGGAAAAGGTGTAAAGACGTTCTTTAAAGTCTAAATAATTATAGGCTATCTCTTTGGCGTATATAAAGGTTTTTTGAGCATCGTCCATTTTACTGGCCAATAACAACGTTTTTGTTTTAGGCACAAAAACTGAACGAAGATTATCTAAAGCTAAATGTTTGTCTAATTCTGTTTCATTTATGGTATAACCATATTCCTCAATAAGTATTTCTTCTAGTTCTTTGGATGAAATTGATTTGGTTAAATCTATTTGATAAGCTTTGGCAAATTTAACAACACTTTGTTCTATGTCGTCAAAATAATTGTTGTTTGCTTCTTGAAATGAACGTACGGAAGCCAAATAAAAACTCTCACGGCTAAAATTATAGTTTTGGGCAATTTCTATTATGGTACTTATAAAGGCATTTACTTTTGCTGGGGCATTGGAAATAATATCAATTAGGTTGCTCTCTTTGATCCCGAAAAGTTCAAGGGGAATTTCCTTTAGGATTTTAGATTGTAAGATTTCGCCAATTGGAGCCAGATTCTTATCTAGCTTTAAAGAAACCATTTGATCGTAAGGCACATCTAGTTTCTCAGATAAGATAGCTATTTTATCAGGTTTTGGGTATTTTTTTCCCTTTTCAATTTCGTTTAAATAGGATTTTGATAAACCCGAAAGTTTGGATAAACCAAAGAGGGATAAATTCTTTTCAGTCCGCTTCTGTTTCAATTTTAAACCAAAAATAAGTTTAATGTATTCTTCTTCCATAAAACAAAGATAGTATTTTTTGCGTATTTGTTTATTTTGCGAATTTAATTATTTAGCGAACGTTCGCTTGGTTTTTTAAAATGTTTGTTTTATTATTGTAACTGAAAAACAATAACAGCATGGAAAACACAATATTAATTCAGAAAAAAATTCAATTCTCAGATGAGGTATCTCATTTTTATCCAGAGATCTTAACTCAAGAAGCTTTAGATTTTATTCGTGTTTTGCACGATAAGTTTAATAATGGTAGGTTGGAATTGTTGGCATCCAGAAAAATTCAACAAGCACTTTTCGATAAAGGTGTTTTGCCAAACTTTCCTGCGGAAACTAAAAATATTAGAGAATCCGATTGGGTTGCAAATTCTATTCCTAAAGATTTATTAGATAGGAGAGTTGAAATTACTGGACCCGTAGAAAGAAAAATGGTTATTAATGCTTTAAACTCGGATGCAAAAACCTTTATGGCAGATTTTGAAGATAGTACAGCGCCATCATGGGAAAATATTATGGATGGTCAGCAAAACCTAAAAGATGCTATAAAGAAAACAATTTCGTTTACTAATAAAGACAAAACCAAACAGTATAAATTACATGCTAAGACAGCAGTTTTATTGGTGCGCCCTAGAGGTTTACATTTAAATGACAAACATCTTTTAATTGGTGGAGAACAAATTTCTGGTAGCTTGTTGGATTTTGGTTTATATGTTTTTCATAATGCTAAAGAGCTCATGAAAAATAATACGGCTCCATATTTTTACCTTCCAAAACTAGAACATTATTTAGAAGCACGTTGGTGGAACCAGGTTTTTGAATTTTCTCAGGACTATTTAAATGTACCAAAAGGAACTTTTAAGGCAACTGTTTTGGTTGAAACTATTACAGCTAGTTTTCAGTTAGACGAAATTATTTACGAATTAAAAGATCATATCGTAGGATTAAATTGTGGACGTTGGGATTATATTTTTTCATATATCAAAAAATTTAGAAATCACGCTAATTTCACAGTTCCAAATAGAGACCAAGTAACCATGGCTTCACCGTTTATGGATGCTTATTCTAAGTTAGTTATACAACGTTGCCATAAAAGAGGGATTCATGCCATTGGCGGGATGGCTGCGCAAATTCCTATTAAAAATGATGATTATGCCAATATTATAGCTTTAGAAAAAGTGAGAGCAGATAAAGAACGGGAGGTTAAGAATGGTCATGATGGAACATGGGTTGCCCATCCGGCCTTAGTTAAAATAGCGCTGCAAGAGTTTGATAAATATATGCCTACAGAAAATCAGTTGCATATTAAGAGAGATGCTGATTATATTACTCAAGAAAACCTACTTGAATTACCCATTGGAACAGTAACCGAAGCAGGTATTAGAAAAAATATTAATGTCGCCATCCTTTATATGGAAGCTTGGCTACGTGGTTATGGCGCTGTTGCTCTATATAATTTAATGGAAGACGCTGCAACTGCTGAAATATCTAGAACTCAAATCTGGCAATGGCTTAAAAATGAAGTCGTACTGGAAGATGGAAGAAAATTCAATATCGAACTTTATATGACCATTTTTGATGAAGAAATTGAAAAAATACTATCAAAAATCGGACAAGAAAATATCGAAAACACCAAATTCGACCTAGCAATAAAATTATTTGATAAACTGGTATTGTCAGACAAATTTGAAGAATTCTTAACAGAATCCGCTTATCAAAATCTATAACAATAAAAAATCCTGAGAATGCTCGAACACTCAGCAGGATTCAATTATTAATTTATAATAACCTAACGCAAAAGTATGAAAAATTTAGCACAATCAAATTATAGTTCTGCCTTGCAGACTGTAAGAAACCTTAAAGAAAAGTACGGAGAAACTTGGAACGCCATTAATCCTGAAAGCGCAGCTAGAATGGTTGCTCAAAACCGTTTTAAAACAGGTTTGGATATCGCAAAATACACAGCAGCCATTATGAGAAAAGATATGGCTGAATACGATGCAGATTCATCTAACTATACCCAATCTCTAGGTTGTTGGCACGGGTTTGTGGCTCAACAAAAAATGATTGCTGTTAAAAAACATCACAAAACCACAAATAAAAAATACTTATATCTTTCTGGTTGGATGGTAGCTGCCTTGCGTTCAGAATTTGGACCCTTACCAGATCAATCCATGCACGAAAAAACGGCAGTTCCCGCTCTAATAAAGGAGATATATGATTTCTTACGTCAAGCGGATGCCATTGAACTAAACGATCTATTTAAAAGACTTGAGAGAGGAGAAGATGTGCAAGATCAAATTGATAATTATGAAACACACATCGTTCCTATTATTGCTGATATTGATGCTGGTTTTGGAAATGAAGAAGCTACTTATCTTTTGACAAAAAAAATGATTGAAGCTGGAGCTTGTGCCATTCAAATTGAAAATCAAGTGTCCGACGCCAAACAATGTGGACATCAAGATGGGAAGGTTACTGTGCCACATGAAGATTACATCGCTAAATTAAATGCCATTAGATATGCGTTTTTGGAGCTAGGTGTGGATGATGGGATTATAGTTGCAAGAACCGACTCTGAAGGTGCTAGTTTAACACAAAAATTACCAGTTAGTCAAGAGCCTGGAGATTTGGCTTCCCAATATTTAGCTTTTGTTGAAGCAGAAGAAATAACTATTGATCATGCCAAAGAAGATGATGTTCTACTAAAACGAGATGGGAAATTAGTACGTCCGGTTAGATTGCCCAATGGTTTATATAAATTTAAAGAAGGCTCTAACATAGATCGAGTTGTTTTAGATTGTATTACGAGTCTTCAAAACGGAGCAGATCTTTTATGGATTGAAACACCAACGCCAAATGTGAAGCAAATTGCCCTTATGGTAAATAGGGTTAAAGAAGTTGTGCCAAATGCTAAATTGGTTTACAATAATTCACCATCTTTTAACTGGACCTTAAATTTCCGTAATCAAGTGTATGCTGAAATGTTAGCATTAGGAAAAGACATGTCTGAATATGATAAAAACAATTTAATGGATGCTAGATACGATGCTTCAGAGCTTTGTAAAATTGCAGATGAAAAAATAAGAACGTTCCAAACAGATGGTGCGAGAGAAGCCGGAATTTTTCATCACTTAATTACTTTGCCAACATATCATACTACAGCACTAGATATGAACAATCTTACAGAAGGATATTTTGGAGATCAAGGCATGTTGGCTTATGTTGAGGGAGTTCAAAGACAAGAAATTCGTAAAGGAGTTTCCTGTGTGAAGCATCAACGCATGGCAGGTTCAGATTTAGGTGATGCCCATAAAACCTTCTTTGCTGGAGATAAAGCGTTAAAAGCTGGAGGCGAGAAAAACACTTCAAATCAATTTGAATTAAAATCGGAAAACAATAAAGTTGAAGAAAAACTAACAGTGGTTGTCTAAATAAATGGTATAAATTAAAAAGAGGCTGAATGAAAAGATCTGATACTTTTCATTCAGCCTCTTTTTTATAAAGGGTATTCCATTTTAATATCACAACGGGCATAAGGGCAATTAGCTTCTACTGGGATTTCAACAAATCCAAACTTTTTATAAATATAAATAGCGTTTTCTAGTTTTTTGCTAGAATAGAGGAGGAGTCTTTTAAACTGCCGCTCTTTAGCAAAATCTAAACAGTATTGCATTAATTTTTGGCCTAGTTTATGACCACGGAATTCTGGAGAAACGGCCATTTTAGTGAGCTCAAAAGTGTCTTTTTTTTGTATTGGAATTAAAGCTACTGTGCCTATCACTTGTTTGTTTAGTAAAGCAAAAAAAATAAAACCACCTTTATCAATAATGTGTTTTTTAGGATTACTTAATATTTCCTCATCAATAGGTTCTACGCTAAAAAGGTTTTTTAACCATGCTATATTTAACGTGTAGAAATCTTTAGAGTACTCTGTCTTAAACGGAATGATTTCTATTTGCATGGGCTCTAATAAAGTCGGTTATTAAATAAGTAATTAGTTTCCCTACTTGAGTTTCAGTTTCTGGTGTTGGAGCAGCTTCACAAATGTGTAAATAGGTTGCTTTTTCATCTTTCCCAAAATAAGACACAAATTGTCGGGTTTCTTCTACCGAAAAACCACTTGGGGTCATGGCGCTACTTGGTATGTTCTGGATGGCATCGCAGTCTATTTCTATTCCGAAATAATTTTCTGAAATGTGATTTAGAGCTCGCAACATTTCACCTTGCAAAGGAGGTTTTTTTCTAATCTTCATGGCTTCGAAAGTTGTATAATCCAAGTTTTTGTTTTCATCTAGAGTTTTGAAAATATCCATGGACGTATAGTTTTCATGAAGTCCGAAAATGAAATATTTCTTTAAAAACCCTTCAGAATAGGCATATTTAAAGCCATTTCCACTATGTCTGCCTTCTTCTTTTCTGAAATCTGAATGAGCATCAAAATTAACCACATTTATGCGGGTGTTCAAGGCTAAAGAAGCTCCTTTTATGTTTCCATACGCATTGTTATGTCCACCACCAACAATGATTGGTTTTTTACCTGCTTTTACTATTTGATAAATACAATTGGATACTTCAGCATCTATTTTAGAAACCAATTTCCTTGCTTTTTCTATATCTTTTGCTTTATTTTGATCCAGTTTTGATAATTTTTCCAGTACCTTTTCAAAATTAAGATGTCCTAAAATCAATACCTTATCAGCATGTGTAAACGCATTATTTTGTATATTTAACAGAACTTTAATAGTGGCATCCCAAGCGGCCGAAGTCCCTGTGTTTCCGTAGTTAGCGAAAACACCTACATCTTCTGGAAGACCAAGAATTACATATTCAACGTCCAAAGTTTTAAGATCTTCGTATATATTAGAAATGTCGTTAAGCGTTCTTATATGTTCCCCGAATTTGGATTCACCTGGTCTTTTTTTTAAAAGCTTCTTTAATTTGCTAGTAGTGAATAGAATAAGATTGTTGTCCATAATGAAGTTTCATCTTTAAGGAGCTAAA